>DLMG01000396.1 GCA_002479245.1 Verrucomicrobia subdivision 3 bacterium UBA7542
AGTTACAGGATTGTATTACAGATGGACACGGATGGTAGGCTTCATCGACTTTGAAAGAATGTAAGGCCCGGGCATCAGGAACCGAGGCTTCCGGGTGCGCTGGCGCGCCCGTCCTCCGCAGTAGCCTGCTACGGAGGGTGGAAGTAGCCAGTTATTAGATGGTGGACTCCAGGTTTTAGACGGGAGCGAACCGGGCGATCGCCGACCGCAGGGTCTCAAGTTCGAAAGGTTTGCAGATGAAGGAATCAATGCCACCCAGGGGGCAGGCGGAAGACTGAAATTTTTCAGGAAAGGCCGTCAGCATCACGACGGCCTGCTTGGGTGAGCGCCTTTTGATGGCAGCGGCCAACTGATCACCTTTCATGTCCGGCATAAAGTAGTCGGTGAAAATCATGTCGAACTTGCCGGGCTCAAACATGGCCAGCGCTTGGGGACCGCTTTCGGCCTCGTCAACGACATAACCGTCGTCTTGGAGAAGCATCTGGACGGTCTGGCGGACGAGAGGTTCGTCGTCCACGACCAGTATGTGTCTTTGCTGACAAGTGCGTTCGTTCATCATGGCCACAAAAGGGCATTTTCCGTGCCAGTTTTTTTACCGCCTGGCTTGGGCGTCGGCCATCGCTTTTGGGCATGTTGCCGTGTCCCATTTCTGGAGAACAACCGTGCTACAATCCGCCGATCCATTTTCACGCAAAGGCGCGAAGCCGCAAAGGGATTTAACCGCGAAATACACAAACCACACGAAACGGTTTAACCACAAAAGATCGCAAAGGGCACAAAGATCCGAAACCAACTTTGTTTACTCCGTTACCTTCTGTTCGATGTCTTCAGCTGAATCCGCCGCACCAGCCGTTCTGCGTCCTCTCCGCCTCGACCGGGGAGAGGATGGCCGGAGGCCAGGTGAGGTGTCGAACGCTTGGCCTTACACTTGAGCCTTTGGCCTTTAGAATTTAGCCATGCTAACTCGTGCTCCCAAATCCGCAGCACCCGTCAGTCTTGCCAGCCGATGGAAACTCATTAACCTGCCGTCATGCCCGAATTGAGTCGTTTCTATGGAATCATCATCCGCATTTTCACGCGGTTTATCAAGGCGAAGAAATCAAGGTGAACATCAACACTCTCGAAGTCATTGAGGGTGGCATGAGCCGGCGGGCGCAGGCGCTCGTCCTTGAATGGGCGGCATTGCATCGCACGGAACTGCGGCAGGCGTGGGACCTGGCCAGTCGCAATCAGGAGCCTTCCAAAATCCCGCCTTTGGAGTAGAATAAGGACATGAATCGGATTGTTTCCGCCGAACCACTGTCGGGCTGCCGGTTGAAGGTCACCTTCAACGACGGATTGAGCGGCATTTTTGCTGTCGAACCCCAGCGACGCGGCGGCGTGTTCCTGAAATTGCTGGACGCAAAAACCTTCAATGCCGTCACCGTCAATCCCGACTTCGGCTGTGTGGAATGGCTGGGGGGCGTTGACCTTTGCCCCGACACGATGCATCAGGCGATAACCGGTTCTGAATCGGAAAAGGAACTCCCTTTGGCTGCAGCTTTGCATGAAAAGGCAGAGCCGGCGAACAAGCCTTCCCGCAAACGGAAGAATTAAACCGTTTATTTGCGCTTATCAGCGCTGACCTGCCGCGACGGGCGCGAGCACGGCGGTTGCTGTCAGTTTGACCTCTGGCCTGCAAGAGCTTGGGGAACTGGCGAAGAGCTAGGATTTGGGCAACGTCACTCGCGTGTACCGGATGTGGCGGACGCGACTGGCGGATGCCTTCACTTCCGTCACCTCGGATGCCGGGTTCCGCGTGAATTCGAGGACTATTCCCATGCCCTCTGCATCGAAGCGGTCCGCTCCGCTTGGCAGGAAATGGAGCCAGGTTCCCGAACGCTGGCGGTTCGCCAGTTTTCCGTCGTGGATTTCGAGGTGAGCCACGATCTGAAGTTCCTCGCTCCAATAGTCGCCGACGTAAGCCGCGAGGCGGGCAGGCGTGGAATCCGACGGGTTCAATTTCGGCGCGTTGATGCCACGATAGAGCAGATGCGTAACCTCCCCGGAGTTTTCGCGGACAAATTCAACGGCCGCCCCGTAGGCCTCAACGAAGAAATTGGTGTCGGATATCGGCGTCATCTTGAACTTGTCTTCGCGGGTCGCCTGCGCCATGAGCTGATCCCCTTCACGCGTAATGGTAAGCAGCCAGCCGGGACGCAATCGGTACGTGCCCAGGAAAGCATCCCAGGTGGCGGGATCGGCTTTCACGGCGGCGGGCGGCTTGGCGGGCGATTGGGCGGGCGGCTTGGCGGGCGAATTGCCAAGGTAAAGGTCGGCGATTTTAACGGCCAGTCCGTGGGTGTCCATGTTGCCCGCGTTCGAGAGGATGGCTACCGCAAATCTCTTTTCCGGAACGCGCATCACGTAACTTCGGTACCCTGCCCAACTGCCTCCATGGCTGATCATCGGACTCCCGTGATAATCACCCAGGCCAACACCGAAGCCGTAATCCACCTTCGCGCCTCCGTTCAATTTTCCCGGCTGGTGCATCATCTCGATGGCAGCCTTTCCGCCGACGCGCGCGGTTTCGAAATTGAGCAGCCACCTGCCCATGTCTTCGGCGGTGATGAAAAGGGAGCTTGAGCCTTGTGCCGACAACTGGCTGTCCACCCGGTGGAATTTTCCCTGGTCGCGGGGAGCATAAGAATCGGCGCAGTTCGCCACGACCTCGGCGGGGTTGTCGCAGACCAGCGTGTGCTTCATCCCCAGCGGTTGGAACAAGTTTGCGTCGGTCCAGGCCCGAAACGATTGTCCCGTGACTTTGGCGACCGCAGCCGCCAGCAGGTTGTAGCCGGTGTTGGAATATTGGTGTTCCTCGCCCGGGGCGAAATCCAGCTCACGCTGGCGCCGGACCATTTCGAGGATCATGTCCAGGGTTATCGGCCCTTTCATGTCCAGACCCGAAAAGCGGAGCGTTTCCGGCCAATCGCGCAGGCCGCTCGTGTGATGCAGGAGATTCCCGATCGTGATCGGCTTCCCGAAATCCGGCACGTCGGGAAGATACTTTCGGATGTCGTCATCGGGGGAGAGTTTCCCCTGCTGAACGAGCATCGCCACGGACAGTCCGGTGAATTGTTTGGCGACCGAGGCGACATCAAAAGGCGTTTTTGGGGTGATGGGGATGCGGTGCTCGAGGTTCGCGTAACCGTAACCGTGCTGATACACGACGGCGCCGTCTTTGACGATCACGACGGCGGCACCCGGCGAATCGGCTCGATCCCATTGGGCGAACAACTGATCGACTTTCGCGGTGTCCCGGGCACGGACATCGCCCGCGGCGGCGAGCAGGCAAATTCCCAGTGCGCTTGCCGCCAGGCAGCGGGAAGTGTTTGATCGTGGAGCAGTCATCTGGCGACGCATTGTAGGCAAAGGTCGCTGCCATTCCCAGCGCGAATAAGCGCGAACAACCTGACGGATGCTGGTGAAACCTGATCAACAGCCCAGCGCCCGCCGGATCCGCCGCACCAGCCTGTCCACATTGGATGTTCGATGTTCGATGTTCCCCAGCGTGTGAGACAAAATCTTTTACGCCGCTCACCGCGTGCTCGCGATCCATCGAAGTTTATGGTCCAGGTCCAACGACGTGAAAATTATCAGGCGGGAGAAGGCGGTGGTTTGGTTCAAATCCTGATAAATCATACGTCGCAAGCTGATAATCGCTTCCAGAATTACAGATGGTGGAAAGGTGATGCATGGCCGCGTTTATGTCCGGGATATAGCAAGCAGCATCGGGGGCAGTGGTCGGCGAATCGTATTCGCTGATGTAAACCAGATTTGTGCCAACCAGGGCCATTATCGGACAACCGCTATCTCCACCTATATGCGCCCGGTTTCCGTTGGTTCCCAGCCAGATGGCACTGTCATCATTAAAATAGACCAGGTGAAACATGCCATTATAAGCCGACATTTGCCAAAGTGCGGGCTTAACGGCTCGCCACTGGTCACAAACAACCAATTGAACTTGCCCGCTCAACCCCGGCAGGATCAATTCCGGCAAATAATTCGTATAGCCGAAGGGCAAGACGGTAAAGGGATGTACCGTAGGCGGCAAATCCGCATTCAAAATTCCCACATCCAGATCAACATTGGAAAGTTCAACCACTCCAATCAACCAACGCACCACGTTGGAACCTTGATCATCGATGAACAATAAATTCTGGTCATTGGTATTGCCGGCGCCGAGCATGTGGTCAACCGTTAGAATATGGCGTGGAGATATGGCAAAGAACCCTCCTTGCCCGGTTAATTTATAAGCATTCGTACCACCGGTGACGGCGGTGGCAAATCTTTGCGGTATGGCCGTGATTTCCCGTGCAAAATGCAACCAAAAATTCGTATTCCTGACCAAGGGTTGAGTCGTTGACCAATTCGTTGATGTGACATCCGCTGAATTTCCATCAGGATACTGCAACAAACACGGATTGGTTAAAAATATCGATTCCGCCCCATTATTGCCCAATGGGTTGGCCCCCCAGTGGTTCGTCTGAGCGATTGAATTTGTTCTTATATTAAAGGACAAATCCACCAGCGTTTGGGCTGAAAGGCAGATTGGGGAAAACAAGGCGAGGACCGATATAAAAACGCATCTATTCATGTTGCTGAACGTCTATGTTTCCCGGGACCAGCTGGTGACCATGCCCCCATCCGGGTTGATTGAGAGCGCAATCACCAGGAGGCGGCAAAAGGCTCTTGAAATGACTGGCTTCATTGATCGTTTCCATCTTATGCCTCTAACCAGCAGGAAACCAGCAGAATCCGAGCCACGCCGGGGCAACGTTGGCATCTCTCAACGGTGCATCCGGTGTGCCCGGAAGCGGTTTACAGATTATTTAACCACAAAGAACGCAGAGATCGCAAAGCCGGCCAGTCCATTTCCACAGAAGGAAACAAAGGGAACAAAGTTTGAAAACCGCCTTCGTTTGCTTCTGTTGATGTTCCTTTTCTCTGTGTTCTTTGCGTTCTTTGCGGTTAAATTCCCGTCGTGAATCGGGACCGCCTGACTAAAGCTCGTCGTTCGTGGAACATGTCGCGTATTCGTGGCAAACATACATCGCCAGAAAAAGTCGTTCGGTCCCTGTTGCGCCGAATGGGTTACCGCTTTCGCCTGCACGTCCGCATCCCTGTTATCCTCTCCGCCTCGCCCGGGGACTTGAGTTGCCTGGGAAGCAACGAAAGGAATTCGCCGAAGGCGGAGGCCCACTACGGGCCGAGCGAGCGGGCGCGAGCGAGTCATTGGAAAAAGGTGAGGTGTCGAACTCCGCGATTCATCACTCCCGACATCGTCCTGTCCAAGCACAAGATTGCGATATTTGTCCACGGCTGTTTCTGGCATCGGCATCGCGGTTGTCGGAACT
Source organism: Verrucomicrobia subdivision 3 bacterium UBA7542 (assembly GCA_002479245.1). GTDB lineage: Bacteria > Verrucomicrobiota > Verrucomicrobiia > Limisphaerales > UBA11358 > UBA11358. Next base: position 5,397 of record DLMG01000396.1, read on the forward strand.
GCACCACGCCCACGCACCGGCGCGAATGGTGGCTGGCCAAACTCAACGGCAACGCCGCCCGCGACAAGCTGCATCAGCGGGCCCTGCGCAAACTCGGCTGGCACCCGATGGTGATTTGGGAGTGTGAGACCGAAAAACCAAAGGGACTGGACCGCCTCGGCCGGAAACTCCCGAAACGGATTGGTTGACCCATTCCGCCATTCCGCGTCCACGAATCCGCGACATGACTTCGGAGCGGTTCCGTTTGGAAAAGATATCGGCCATGACTACAAGACCTTGAAGCTAATTCCGCCAATTTGCACGAATTCAATTCGCGTTAATTCGCGCCATCCGTGTCTCACCTCCGCCCGTTTCGCTTTGGTGAAAACGTCTGGCATCAACCATCCTCCTTTACGTCCAATGCAAAACAGGTTACGTGATGCCCGTTATGATCGTTCCACTCTCGCAAGTGCAGCTTCGACAGGATGAAGACGGCGTGTGGATTGCCAAATCCGCCCTGCTGCCCGGCTGCCACGCGCACGGGCGCGACCGTGGCGAGGCCACCCTTCGATTCCAACAGGCGGCCAAGGCGCACTTGGAAGCTTTGCTCGAAACCGGACGCCCCATCCCGTCCGCCTTCCGCGACAAATTCGTCCTCGCCGCCTGACCTGTGGGCAAATATCCCTCCTGGAACTGCCGCCAGCTTGACCGTCGTCTGCGTGAGATTGGCTGCGAACTCCTCCGCACCACCGGGAGCCACCGGCATTAAGTCAAAGGTTCAAGCGCTGACTCAGGGCGTCTCGCACGTGATGCATTTCCTCGGCTGTGAGCACGCCCAATCTGCGCTCCAGCTTGACAGTGGAAATGGTTTGAATCTGTTGTAAATGGAACGCACCCGGTTTCAAAAAGGATTTTGGAATGCCCAACTCCCAGCGATTGCCGCGCAAAGCGGTGGTGTGAAGCAGAACGGTGACGAGGTCAAGTTCATCGCTTGCTGGATTGCCAGTCAGCAACAAGGCTGGCCGCACCTTGGCAGCCATCCCGAAGTCAACCAGCCAGACCTCACCGGGATTGATGGCGGCCATCTTCGTCCTCCATGCGGTCGAACATCATCGCGCCTTCCTGTGCCGTCTGATTGCAAAGTGCCACATCTGGATTTTCATTGGCAATCGCCAGAAGCACGTCCCGGATGGCCCGCCGGTCGGCCTCGGTGAGCTTGGGCAATTCCTTCATGATTTCGAGCGCACTCATGCTGGCAATTTAACCGGCAAAACCGGAAATGTCAGGCATAAAGTTCAACCACAAAACAGGCGATCCACCTCGTGTCACCCGTCACTTGCCTGCCGAGCCGAAGCTTCGCCGCGAAGGAGGGAAGCGAAGGCTGGTCACCCGTCACACCCATCACCCGCCGCATCAGCCGCGCCAGCGCCAGTTCCGTGTCCCGGTTGCCGCGCGAACGAATCCGCGGCATGACTTCGGAACGTTTCGTTTTGGAAAAGACATCAGCCATACTTTAGCCTTTCTTGCCGCGCCATAGCTTCTGAGCGACGGCTGGAGCCTTTAGAATTCCCTGTCCACCATAGCCATGGCGACGGTGGAAGCCTTCGTTTCCATCCGCTTCGCCTTGGTGAAAACGTCAGCCATTTTAATTCAACCACGGATGGACACGGATTAACGCGAATTCCGTGAATTAATGCGGATTCTAAGCTCTTATTTAGGCATCAGAATTGCAGCATTCTGGGCTGATATGGCGAGGCGCAGCCGACGAGATGACGATTTGGTGGGGTTAATTACCGCATTGGCGGGATTTGCCTTGTGTGCCTATATATTCATTCCGGGCGTTCGCCAGATGGTTTTTGCGATCGGTTGGATTGCGCTCATTTTATTTGGGCTGGCGATTGTCGGTCTGGTTATCGTCGGCATCTTCCGGCTGGCAACGCCGGAGCGCAATATGCGGGGAATGACAAGTAACGTGTTTGCACCTCCCTCTCATGTTCCAGATCAGAAATGCGATGATTACGAATCAGAACCCGAACGACCATCCAAACCACCATCCACAGGCGGGCTCATCGAACAACTTCGTTCCATAGACTGGTTCCAGTTTGAGAAGGTAGTCGGGCACATGTATCTGAAGCTCGGTTACGACGTGACGAGGCGGGGTGGCGCAAATCCGGACGGCGGCATTGATTTGATCATTCAGAAGGACGGGCAGTGCGCCGCGGTTCAATGCAAACAGTGGAAGACGCGGGACGTGGGCGTCAAGACCGTGCGGGAATTCCTGGGAGCGCTGACGGATGCAGGTATCCAGAAGGGCAAGCTCATCACCCTGCGCGGTTACACCGGCGAGGCAAAGCAGTTGGCCGAAAAACATGGCATTGAGATTGTAAACGAGACTGGGCTGGCCCAGATGATTGAATCCACAGACGCCCGATTTGACCCGGAAGTATTTGAACTGTTGCATGACACGCGAAAGTTCTGTCCGAAATGCGAACGTGATATGGTGATACGAGTCGCCGGCAAAGGCCCCAATCCCGGCAGCAAATTCTGGGGCTGTTCGGGGTATTCGAAGGGATGCCATTACACAATGCCGATTAGCTGAATCATTCCAGCGCTCGCTGAATCCACAACCCCGCCTTTTACCGCTTCGCCTTGTTGAAAAGGCTTGTGTTCTATACTAGAACAACAATTTTGCACTGAACCTGGTAGCCTGGCTGCGCAATGGGACAAGTCAGCCAGAACCTTGTTGGCGAACGCGTGAAGGAAGCGCGTGCAAAAGCGCGGCCGCCACTCACACAGGATGAGCTTTCCAAGCGTCTTTCCAAACTGGGTGTTTCCATTGACCGTGCTGGAGTTGCCAAAATTGAAACCGGAATTCGAGGCGTTCTCGATGTCGAGCTTGTTGCCTTGGCAAAAGCACTTGACGTCAAGGTGACTTGGCTGCTCGGCGTGAAGGAGTAGAGCGCATGGCTGCTTTCTACAAAGCCACACTTGCCGACTTCCTTGCTCATTCTCCCGACGAGATTTTAGGATCGCTTCTGCGCTCCTATCAACACAATGAATTGCAGAAACGACAGGCCAGGGCTTGGGAAATTGAGATCGGAGTTCTCAAGTCAGTTTGTACTGATCTCATTCGCCTTGATCCGAGCACAGCGCAGTGGTCGCTTCTCTTGGAGTATCCGATTCCCCGGCGGCAGAAGCGGCTCGATGCTGTATTGCTAGCCGCGGATGTAATTTTCTGTCTGGAATTCAAGACAGCGGACAAAACGCACACGATACAACCGCAGCGGCAAGTGGAAGACTATGCGCTCGACCTTCGTGATTTTCACGAGGCGAGTCTTGATCGGCGAATTGTGCCCATCGTGATCGTGCCAAAAGCACCAGCAGCGACGAATTCAACTGACAAGGTTTCCGCCGATGCTGTTCGCGAAGTAAGGCTGGCAAACGCTTCTGACCTTGCCGCAATTCTTTTCGCTGCTTTCGAGGCGGAGCATCGCGAGGGTTTTGTGCCGATTGACCCAGCAACTTGGGACAACTCTCCGTATCGGCCTGTCCCGACCATCATCGAAGCTGCCGAGGCGCTGTTTGCTGGACACAATGTGCGCGAAATTGCGCACTCGCACGCTGGCGCGACAAATCTCACGATTACGTCTGATCGTCTTGTCGAGATTATCCAAGAAGCGCAGCGGTGTTCGGAAAAAGTCGTCTGCTTTGTGACCGGAGTTCCCGGCGCTGGCAAAACACTTGCTGGGTTGAACGTCGTTCACAATCCAGCACTACGCCAAGAAGGTCGCCCAGCCGGAGTCTTCCTGTCTGGCAACGGCCCGCTGGTGAAAATTGTCTCTGCAGCAATTGCACGCGACCACAAACGTCGCATGCATCAGACCGGTGGCGAGCGCACAGTTGGAGCATTTATTCAGAACGTCCACGTTTTCGTTCGGGAGGGACTGGAGAAAGCTGACAAACCACCGGTTGAGCAAGTGGTCGTGTTTGACGAAGCCCAGCGTGCATGGAACGCGGATCAAAACCGGAAGAAGAACGGACTGGAGGTTTCCGAACCGGAGACGATGCTCTCGATCATGGATCGCCACCAAGACTGGGCAGTTCTGGTCGCACTCGTTGGAGGCGGGCAAGAAATCCATAACGGCGAAGCCGGTTTAGCAGAGTGGGGCAAAACGCTACGTGAAAAGTTTCCAAAGTGGAAGGTCGCCGTCTCGCCGAAAGCGCTTGAACACGATGCCAGCAACGCGGGGCATCGCCTTTTCACCGACGGAAACTCTGGCTCGCTTGTCATTCAGACAGAGACATCGCTCCACTTGGAGGTAAATCTGCGTTCGTTCCGCGCTCGAAAACTCGCCGAGTGGGTTGATGCCGCTCTCGCGGGCGACGCGGCAAAAGCAGCAGCGATAGTTCCCGACTTGCGCGACTTCCCTTTCGCCCTCACGCGCTCGCTCCCAACTGCTCGCGAATGGCTACGCAAACACGCACGCGGCCAACAGCGCGCCGGGTTGGTGGCGAGTTCGGGTGCGCTTCGGCTTCGCGCCGATGGTCTTGAATTGTCGTCGGGGTTTCGGCAAGGAAATCGCGATTTGTTCGTTCATTGGTTTCTGGCCCTGCCGCCGGACATTCGCTCGTCGAATCAACTCGAAATCGCAGCGTCCGAGTTTGAATGCCAAGGACTGGAACTCGACTGGATTGGCATCTGTTGGGGTGGCGATTTTTCTTTCGACGCAGCAAACAAGGGATGGTTATATCGGAATTTCAGCGGCTCGCGTTGGGGCAATTTGAAGAACGAAATAGACCGCCAATATCTTCTCAACACCTACCGTGTTTTACTTACACGCGCTCGTCGGGGTTTGGTTCTCTGGATTCCACAAGGCGATATTGCAGATGAAACACGATTACCCAGCCACTTTGATTCCACGACGGATTATCTGGTTCGGTGTGGATTATCCTTAGCAGATTAAGTTTCGTGCGGGGTTGCGGGTTTGACGTACCTAGTATTTCAAGAAACCTGCCAATTGACGGAGAATTTCCTGGAAGATTCTTGTCTGAACACCCTGGCCGAGAATTTCAATTGCAGTGGCATAGTGATCGCAATCAATCTCGCAACCCATCAGGCGCTCGACTTCGGATTTGTGGAGCAACCGCAGCCCGTAAGCAGTTTCCACGAATGGACCGGTGTTGATTTTGTGGTATGAGCGAACAATCGTCGGCACTCTTGCTGATTCCCGGTTGATCGTGGTGAAACCAAATCCGTGGCCGAGTTTTGCGTGGCGCTGGTTGTGCCGACGTAACGCCTCAATGCTTTTGACAATCCGCTCAACCTCAAGTCGGTCCGAATCTGCCGGGGCGTCCAGAAACTCATTAACCGTTCCGGTGAAAGGAATCTGCGGCGAGCGGATTTGAAAACCCGGTTTCAACGTGGCAACCATGATCCATCGCTTTCGATCCTGCGGCTCGTTCCACTCGTTCAGCGGGTCGATGATGGATTCCGTGAGGGAGTAACCGATTTTTTGCAGATGTTGCGCAAGGCTCAGGCACGCCAATGAATTTCCGAACGCGGGCACGTTTTCGAACACGCATGCCGACGGCAAATGATGAGCCGCGATGTGTGCAACGCTGAGGAACAGATCGCCGGTGTCGCCCAGTTCCGGTTTTCCAGCCAAAGACTTCTTGGCTCGCCCCAGCGTTGAGTGGCTTGTGCAGGGGATTGAAGCAACCAGAACATCATGTGTAGGTAATTCACCGGCATGAATGCGTCGAATGTCAGCCTGATACAAAAACGCTCGCGGATGTGCCTGTTGCCACACGTCGGCGTACTTCGGCTCGATTTCAACGCCCGCGACCAGAACGAAATCAGCATTGCTGGCAATGGCCGTGGATAATGTCCCGCCGCCACAGAAAACTTCAATCGTCTTGAAAGGTGGCTTGACTGTGAGACCGCGCTGAATGTAAAATCCCCGCACCGATGGCACCACGTCGATTTGTTTGAAAGCAGCCGTGACTTTAATTTCTGGAAAACCGTCCAAAGGCGAGAGCAACAGCCGATTCGCAATATCGATTATCGGTCGTTCCTGCTGGGCTGAGATACGCTTCGATACATGATTATCAGCCAACAATGCAGGGCGAAGACGTATTCCATTTAGTCGTGGTTCGACAGTGAACCCCACTCCCGGTGTGAAACCCAACGAATTGAGCCGCCGCGATTCAATCCAAACGCGCGGACTGTGGCGGTTCTCGCCGAGTTTCAAAAATGAAATGAGTTTCATCAGAGTCAAATTGAAGCGATTGACGAGCGATTCGTCCACGGACGATGAGTCAAGATGTCGGTTGGAAGTTTTTGCTGCGACATAACGGCGAAATTATGCCAGTTGGCAAGCCCAGCGTCTGTGGACTATCGGCTACAAGATTTCCGACAGGAAATAGGAGTTCGGAGATGGGAGATCGGAGATCGGTGGCGCGGAGAGGAGAGGCTATTTGCCGGCGTCGGCGGAGACGGGCCACCCGATTTTTGCCCAGTCACCGAAACGTCTTGCACTGGCGACTTGCGGGCGGGTGGGATAGTTCTGGTTGGGATAGAAAATCAACAGATCCTGCATCAGGTCGTCGGTCGAAATGTTCACAAACAACACCCAAGGATTGCCGTCGTACTTTGCCGGGTCCGGCTTCCTGACGAATTCGTATTTCGGATACGCGGCAACGCCGGTGTCGGGTATGGCCGGGATGAAGTCCGGCACCAATTCCCCCAGCCTGCCCGGCGGAGCGCCATTTTTTGCCTGAAATTGTTTGATGGCCGCCACCAATGGCCTGCCCCGGACGGTGATGGCCTTGAAGCCCGCGTCGCGCATCGTTTCTCCCACGCCGAAGGCGATCGTCGTGACAACCAAAACGACTCCGCAAAAAATGGCGCCGGCTGCCAGTGACGACCAGCCGACCCTGCCAGTTCCAAACAAACGTCCCGCCACGGCAAAGGTGATGCGAACGACATTGTAAAGCCCCACGAGTAAAAGGTATACCAGCAGCATCCCTGAAATATTGTTGTACAAAATATCCGAGCCGTGGGGAGCAACTGAATACCAGCAGGCGAAAACGTGGAGAACGCCCACGATGGTGGAGATGAGCAGCGCTCCGTAAACCGCCATTTTCACTGGTGTTTGCGGCAGGTGCAGCCAAGCCATGCCGCGATATTGCACCCGCCAACCCGGATTTCAAGATGGAAACATCGAACATCCAACATCGAACGCCGAACATCGAACAGGATGGGTGACAGGTGACAGGGTAAGCCCCGAGGGTTGTGCATAACTTCGTGTGGACAAAAGCAGGACGCAATCTATTATCACAGTTAATCAGAAACGGACTCAGGCAGGAGCAGCTTATCAAGGCTCGTCGGGTGCATTGCCGTGCATCCCGTTGGTGAGGATATGTGATCGGTGCCTTCTGCGGGGTCAAACGAGAAAAGGTACACCCTATGAAACGCATTCTTTTTGCGGCGGTCGTTTGTGCTCTCACCATTTTTAACGCGGGCCCAACCCGGGCCCAGTCCCCGCTGGTTTCAACCTCCGGTCCATTTGTTGGAACGATGAGCGAAGGTTGGGAATCATTTCCCCGTTTTGGGGGAACGTACCTCGCCAGTCCCACCAGCATCATGGGCGGACACGCCACGATTGCGAACTCCATGATGGCCGTGTACCAGTCCGGGCAGGCCTTTCTGGGCACCAGCGGCACAGCACAGGTTGCCGACGGCACACAGGGGCTGATGCTCAATTATTTTGCTCAGACGGCCACCATCACCTGGAACACACCCATCATGGAGTTTGGCGGCTACTTCGCGGCCGATACCTCGTCCTATAATGGCGATCCGACGATTGTGACGGTCAGCTTTTATGGTCAATCGTCCACGCTACTCGATACCGAGATCTTTTCCTATTCCCACTCGGCCACCGGTGATGGCGGATTGGACTGGCATGGGTGGCTGTCCGCGACGCCGGTGTATTCGATTACTCTCCATGGTGATTTCCTGACCATGGATGGTTTACAGGCCGCCGTTCCCGAACCTTCCGTAACGGTCCTGGTGATCCTCGCGGCGGTTTTGATGGCCGGTTTTACCTCCATCCGGGCGGTAATAAGGAACGAGAGCAAAGGCCAGATGCCAGATTCTGAAGGCTAAATTTGGCAAACCCTGTTTTGGCGCCACACTGACAAAATCGGCCGATTGCGCCCCATCGGGTCCTGGGATAATTTTTATATCAGCGTGGTATGAGGACAAACAGCATCTTGTCGTCGTTACGGACTGCGATTTTCAGCGTCGTTCTTTGCGTTGGTTTGGGCGCAGTTTCGGAGGCGCAGATTTATAATATTCTCCACAATTTCGGCGGCACTGGCTACGACGGCTATGCTCCGCTGACCGACCTGGTCCTGAACGGCAGCACGCTTTATGGCACTACCGCCAGCGGGGGCACGAACTACAACGGAACCATTTTTAAGATCAATACCGACGGCAGCGGGTATGGCATCATCCGTAGTCTGACCAACAGCCCCAGCCCCGAAGGCGGCATGGTTTTAATTGGCAATACACTTTATGGCACGACGTTCACCGGCGGGTCGGCCGACAACGGAAGCATTTTTAAAATAAATACCGATGGCAGCGGTTACACCGAGCTGCACAGTTTTTCGGCGACGGTGCCGTCAACGTTTGGCACCAACAGCGATGGCAACCGGCCACAGGCGGATTTGGTTACGGACGGCACCACGCTTTATGGCACAGCCAGGTTGGGAGGAGCTGCAGGAAACGGCACCGTGTTTAAGATTAACGCCGACGGATTGGGTTTCGCTGTGATCAAAACGTTTCCAGCTACGTTTCTAGGCACCAATAATGTCAGCGGAAGTCCTTTGGAGCATGGAACCAACAGCGATGGCTCGCAGCCGACAGGAAGTCTGGTTCTGGATGGCACCACGCTTTACGGGACGACTTATCATGGTGGCATTTCGAATGGCGTTGTGTTCGCCATGCAAACGGATGGAAGCGGCTATACCGTTTTGAAATATTTTTCAGGTATAAACGGTATCGGCACGAACAGTGACGGAGCCGCGCCGGTTGCGGGATTGACTTTGGGCGGCGATACGCTTTACGGAGTCACGGTTGGCGGCGGGGTGGCCGGTTGCGGGAATATTTTCAAATTGAAGACGAATGGCGCGGGCTTCACTGATTTGCATGATTTTTTGCACAGTGACGGCGCATTTCCCCGCAATACCCTGTTCCTCGATGGCAGCACCCTCTACGGGACAACTGCGGCCGGTGGCTCTTCAAACTACGGCACCATTTTTATGATTCTGACCAATGGCGCGGGTTTTACGACGCTGGAAAATTTTGATATGGCCGTCGGCCTTCAATGCGATTCGAAGTTTGTGTTGAGCAGCAATACACTTTATGGAACGGCGGCAGACGGCGGCACCAATGGTGGCGGCGTGGTGTTTGGACTGACAGTGCTGCCGCAGATTCTGACCGGCGACGGGAACTTCGGCGTTCAGGCAAACGCTTTTGGCTTCGACATCACCGGTATTTCGAACCAAGCGGTGGTGATTCAGACGTGCACGAATTTGGTTTCGCCAGACTGGCTGCCGATCCAGACCAATACGCTTAACGGCGGTCCGGTTTATTTTAGCGACCCGCAATGGATAAATTATTCCGCGTGTTTCTATCGGCTGTGTTCTCCCTGATTTCACAAAAGCGTTGGCGTTTTTCCAGGGATTGGAGTGTTATGCCAGTTGGCAAGCCCATCGTCTGTGGACTATCGGCTACAATCTCGTTGGGGCGAAAGGGTGGCGGGTGGCGGGTGACGAGTGACAAGAAAGGCTCCCGCCTTCATCGGATTTCGGCGCGGCAAGGAAGGCTGAAGGCTGGGAATGGGAGATGGCCACGTAAAAGACTTTGTCTCACGTGGCATGCGGCGGAAAAGTTTCTGTCTTCACGTTGCCGGAGGCGCCATTTGCGCCTATGTTGGCAGTCATGAATTTCAAGGGGTTTGCGTGGCGGTGGGCAGGCGTGTGGCTGCTCCTCCTCGGGACGGGAGGCGCACCGGCCATGCCGTCCATGTCCGTGGGCACGACCGCCGGCGCCCCGGGAACCACCGACCCGGTCCCCGTGAGCGTCACGATTGATGTCAATGTGGTGTCGTTCCAATTCGATTTGTTGTATGCCACCAATTATCTCACGCCCAGCACGCCGATCCGCGGCAGTGCCCTGGCGGATCAGCAACTGGCCAGCGCCGTGGTGACGCCAGGCGTGTTCCGCGTTTTGGGGTTTTCCTTTTCGAACTCGCCGATAACAAACGGTGTGCTGGCCTACGTGCCGTTCGCCATCGCCAGCAACGCGCCCGACCACGACGAAATGCTGGTGTTAAGCAATATGTTGCTGGTAAACGCACAGGCGGTCGTGGTTCCCGTCACCGTCAATTCCAACGCCATCCTGAGCGTTACCGTGCCCCCGCAGTTCAGCGCTATTTTTCCCACCAACGCGGGCGCCATGCATCTGGACCTGACCGGAACCGCCGGCCGGGTTTATGTCATCCAGGCAACCACGAATCTCGCCGTCCCGCAGTGGAGCCCGCTGGCCACGAACACGGACGTCACCGGGGTCTTGCCGTTTGACGATGTTTCCGCCGGCGCTTTCTCAAACCGTTTTTACCGCGCCGTGTTCGATCACTGACGGATTTGCGTCTTTTGCGTCTTTTCGCGGCTGGAACGCGGCTCGCGAGGATGTTCGGCGCTTGACAGCAAGTATTCCTTTCTGTCAGGATACAGTGAGGATGAGCGAGACCCTGAAGCAATCTTCTCTCGCCGGCGCAGCTTCAATAAACGGAGCCGAGTCAAGGTCCAGATTCCCGTCAGTTCAGTCAGAATTCCGGTTTGAATTCCTGCGATGCAACTGAAATGGAAATCCGACTTCGCTGCAATATCTGCCTGGGCAAGCACCTGTCTCTTTCTAATCGCCTGCCATCCGGCGCTCGCCGGAAATTATGTGATTGCGTGGGGCGACAATTCGTATGGCCAGACAAACGTCCCGGTGGCGGTCACCAATGTGCAGGCGGTTGCTGCGGGATTCGGCTTCAGCCTGGCCTTGCAGGGTGACGGCACCGTCATCGCGTGGGGCGGGCGTGGGGCAACCAATGTTCCTGCCGGATTGGGCAATGTGGCTGCGATTGCGGCCGGATATGGACAGGGACTCGCATTGAAAAATGACGGCACCTTCGTTGCGTGGGGAGGCCCGGGCTATGGCGGAACGGCCGTAACCAATGTCCCGGCAGGGTTGACCAATGTCGTGGCCATCGCCTGCGGAGCGGATCATAACCTGGTACTCAGGGGCGACGGCACCGTTTTTGCCTGGGGCCTGAATTATGGCGGCCAAACGAATGTTCCCGTGGATTTGAGCAACGTGGTTGCGATTGCGGCCGGTTTCAGTTCGAGTTTCGCCATCAAAACCGACGGTTCGACCTGGCTCTCGGGCAGAGCCACCAATCAGGTCAACACCTTTTCTTCCAACGTTGTGGCCGCCGCCGTTGTGGCCGGCGGCGAACAGGGAATTGCCTTGCTCGGAAATGGAACCGGCGATGCGTGGGGGTTTCCTTACGGAACCAATACCGTGGTCATCTCGAATGTGACGGCCGTTGCCAGTGCCTGTCCATTCAACCAGGCCGGCGCCGTTTGGGCCTTGCAAAGAGGCGGGACCTTGGCCGGCTTGGGTTACAACGCCCAATTATCCGGACCGTCCCCCTATCTTGGACAGACAAATGTCTGGATGAATCTTTCAAACGTGCTGGCCATTGCATCGGGCTACAGCCATCACTTGGCCATCGTCGGCGACAGTTTGCCCCACCCCATTGAGCCGATGTTGAGCGCGGGCTTCATTAACGGTCAGTTCATCATTTCTCAACCCACCTCACTCGGAAGGGCGTATCGGCTCGAATACGACAATACCCTTGCGGACAACTGGCAGATGTTTCCGCCGGTTCCCGGCAATGGCACCACTCAAGTTCTCACCGACCCGAATCCGCCGGCTTCGCAAAGGTTTTATCGCGTTCATGCCGGGCAATAGCGTCGCCGCCGGATTCTTTACAGCCGGCGGAATTTGGCCACGCAGCAGCACGGCCCTGCCATCCGTGTTTATTCCGCCGTCGCCGAGGATGGCTGACAGGCCGTGGTTGATATTCTTTGTGTCTTTGTTTCTTGGTTGTTCAATTCCTCCGCGTCATCCGCGAAATCTGCGGTTAAAAAATTTGGGCGTCGTGGAACTCCGCCCTCCGTAATTTCTGTCAATGCTCTAATTGCCGGTTGGGTTAGCGTTCCAGATCTTGAGGTTGAGATCTGCCGGGCCGGGATGCTCGAACGGGCCCGGAGTCGGATTCGATGCGTTCCTGCTTTGGCCGAAGTAATCGGTGTTGATTCGAATCCGCGCACCATCCGGTTGTTCAAAAGGAGCATCGGGGATGATGGCCCGGCCGAGCAGTTTGGTCGTCACGAGTTTGCGGGTCCGCTCCGTGCTCCAGTCCGGGTCGTGTTTCATGAGGAGGTGGAGGCCATCCGCCTCCTCAACCAGCCTGGGCGCCGGAACAAAGTCCGGTTGGACGAGCGCATTCGTTTCATGACTGGAAGGCATGGCCCCATTGAGAAAAACATTGCCGTCCATCCACACGGGCAGTTGAGCCTTGTCGTACCGGCGCAAATCTTCGCGGCCCACGAACAGGTTGTTGTAGTAGCGGTCATCACCGGCCGGGTTGTCGTGATAACCCGCGACCTGCGTGGAATGCGCCTTGAGAAACGGCGTCTGGCGGCCGTCGTATGAGACCAATTGGATGGTTCCGGCGAACAGGTTGTGAACGTAGGCGCCACCCTGTGAACGGTCCATCAGCGACGAGCGCGAGAGGAAAAGGTTGTTGTCCATCAGGAACGGACCGTGGTCCACCTCGACCAATACATCGGCTTCATTGTTGTGGAAGAGATTGTTCGAGACGCGCGTGCCCTGCGCCATCCAGTCCAGCCACAGCCCCAGGCAGGTCCGGTAGATGTGGTTCCGGGTGATTTGAACATCAACGGCGCCGTGAAATTTGATGCCCGCCATCTCCGCGCCCGAAAACAATTTTCGGACGTGAATGTCATGGATGGTATTGCCGGTGACGGTGCTGAACGCCGCGCCCAGGCTGCCGACGATGCCCGCCTGTTCGCAATGCGAGATGGTGTTGTTGCGGACGAGGTGGTGGCCGATGTTTTCCCTGGACCAGCCGTTGGTGAGAGCATGGTCAATGGTCTTGACGTAGCCCTCGGCGGTATTGGCCGACGTGTTATCCCACTCGTCACCGTATTTGCCGAGCGCAATGCCCGAACAAATGGAGTAGCGGATCACATTGCTCTCGATAATCCAGCCTTTGCTCCAATGCGTGCCAATCAAACCGATCTGCTCGGCTGTGGGCGGTGCCCACGGGGTGGCCGCCGCCTCCAGGGTGAAGCCACGCACGGTGAGGTAATTAATGCCGGTCTTTTCCGGATAGAACACGGTCCGCCGCACATTGATCTCCACCAATTGTTCGTTCGGGTTGACCCCTTTGAACTGCGCCCAGATGGTGGTTTTCTCCTTGTCCACCTGGCCGAACCAGAGTGCGTTGGGGGTCATCGGTTTCAGGACCTCGTCCAGTTTGGCCGCTTCGGTCAGCCACCCGCCATTCAGATAGACCGCGCCGGTGTGATGTTCCCGGCCCCGGGCCTCGAACCAATCGCCGTGGATGAGATCGCTGTAAGGATTGAAACTGCCGAAGAAAGAATCCGGCAGCGTCACCTTCCAGACATCGTCCTGGACCTTCACCCAGTTGGTGACCACTTCCGATCCTTTGATCGCGACCGGCTCACCGGGCGCGGCTTGATAGACGATGCGTTTCCGGTCCGATTTGCCTCCGCGCGGCGGGCTGATGCGTTCGCGATAGACGCCCTCATGCACCGTGATGACATCGCCCGGCTGAGCAACCCGGGCGGCGGCTGAAATGGTCCGGAAAGGCCTGGCCGCCGTTCCCTCATTGTGATCGTCTCCCTTGACGGATACCTGAAACTCCCGCGCGCCAAGGGCCTGGACTGTCAACAGCCACAGGAAAATAACGATGCCATTTCTCATGATTTAGAATGATTTGAGCCAATTCATCGGTGTATGAACAGTTTGGAACAAGCCTGGTGGCCAGCCAAGGCGCGATTTTGTTGCGGGAGGCCGGTTTGGGGAAAAAAGTCGTTGGTCGGTTGAGGGTTGATCCGTCTTCGCCAAGGCTACGACGGGACAAGAAGTTGAGCGTTGAGAGTTTCTTTGTGTCTTTGTTCCCTTCGTTTCCTTTTGTGGAAATGGCCATCAGCGCTGATCCATCCTTCGTCCCACAATGTTGGACTACGGAGGACAGGTGAGCGGGAATGAGCGGTTTACTTCGGTTCTTGGTTCCCGGATTTCGGGTCTCGGGCGGCTCGCGGGGATGCTCGCCCCACCTTTGCGTTCTCTGCGTTCTCTGCGGTTAAATCCGTCCCGCATTGCAAGATCCGTGGTTAACTAACGGACGCCCCGGCCCGGCTACGCCACAGGCTACGCCGCGGCAAGCAGTGCGTCCCCACCAGAAAATTGGCGGCGATTAGCGCAATTGATGTAAAAGCGTTTCTTTGTGTTGACCGATGACCGAATTAGTTGCTGCTGCTCGTGGCTAACTGCACTTCCAGTTGGTTGTCCACATTCCCGGCGTGCGCGATCCGATTCGCGATTTCACCGATGAGACGTTTTTCCTCGGCGGTGTTGACCGGCCCGCACAGGATGACCCGGCCATCAATGGCGGTGATCTTCACGTTTTTGGCATTCACGGACATTCTGCTGTCAGCGATGATTTTTTTGCGAATCTGCGCCGCGGTGTTCACGTCGGTCTGGCTGTTGCCCCGCTCAAGCGTGGTCAGCGTGCTGCTGTCGCGATCACGAACATTTAGCCGGGTGTTGTCAGCGTCGGTCGTCGCGTTGGGGTTGAACCAAGGCTCAACCTTGTAGGCGTGGTACACGCCGCCGGCATAACCGGGCTGGCTGAAATCGGGCCATTGACTGGCTTTGAAATGCGGTGAATTGGCCAGCATCTCCTTGGAGGCGTCAAGCTGGAGGGTGTCATGTTCCGCATTGAACCGGAGCGCGGCGGGTGGCACGGCGCTCAACTCGTCCCCCAGCCCGATGTATCCGCCGGATGAAATGATGACCGCAACGATGCGGCCCGCCGATAGATCCACCATCAAGTTCTCCACCTTGCCGAGTTTCTCATCCTGCAGGTTCTTCACCGGCGTGCCCATGAGCCGGCTCGCCTTCTGGACATAACCCAGCCGCGACCACGCATTGTTGACTCGCCTCTCATTTGAGTAATATTCCCGCGTCCAGGTTCCGTCCGGGTTGCGGGTTGAAATCCAGTTGTTGGTTGTCTCCAAATTGCCGGCTGTTTCCACATTGCTTGCCTTGTCCACGGCGCGCGCTCCATCCGTATTGATTGATCCATCCATATTGTGGGGCAAGGTTGCGGCGACCGTTCCATCCAGGTTGGGATTCCTATATCCGTCATTATCGGCAACGAAATATGGTCGTTCGCCGTAATAACCATAGACTTCAGTCACCCGATTGGACTGCGTGTCTTTGTCCCACTTCGAGGTGTCAAATTTGAGGGCCGCCGCGAGTTTCGCTTTGCTGGCGTTCAGATGAAGGACTTTATCCGCAGCATCGAGATGCAAGGCTCCCGGCGGCACCGCGGTGAGCGTATAGCCAATGCCGAGAAATCCACCGGTGGAAAGAATCACCTGGACGATCCGTCCGGACTCCACATCCACAGCGAGGTCTTTCACGTTGCCCAGTCTTTCGTTCTGATAGTTATTGACTGTCATTCCGATGATGTCGGTGGCCTTGGCCGCGCCGTTCAGCCGTTCCGAGCGTGCCCGGGTCATGGGTTGTCGGGTGGAGCCGGTTTCAGCCGTTCTGGGACCAAGTGTTTCCTGGGCCAACGCCGAGAACGACAGGAGAAACGCGGCGGACGCGCTGGTAATGATTTGTAATTTCCGTTTCATATAATTTTTTCCGTGTTTATTTTTTCCGTAAGGAGGTTTTCCTTTGTCTCAGCTTTCACAATAGGCGGGAAACCTGACGGGGGCTATGGGGTGTTACCCTACTGAAGATTTCGTGAAC
Source organism: Verrucomicrobia subdivision 3 bacterium UBA7542 (assembly GCA_002479245.1). Taxonomy (GTDB): domain Bacteria; phylum Verrucomicrobiota; class Verrucomicrobiia; order Limisphaerales; family UBA11358; genus UBA11358. Next base: position 21,595 of record DLMG01000396.1, read on the forward strand.
GCAAGTGACCTCCGGACGCGATTTTGCCACGGGAAGCGGTTTGGGGAGACCGCGTAAAGTTGTGCCACGCGGCAGGCCGCGTAAAAGACTTTGTCTCACGCGGTGGGGAATATTCAACATTCAACATCCAACATCGAATTGTCAGAGGGGGAATCAGGAGCCTCGCCCCACCTTTGTGTTCCTTGCGTTCTATGCGGTAAAAAAAACCGTTCGCGTGGTTCGCGTTTTTCGCGGTTAGGAATTGGGGCTTCGTGGAGATCGGCCCTCCGAAATGGACTCGCTCGCGCGCTTGCGGTTCAGGTGTCCGGCGGGTTATTCTGGCGGCACGTGAGCCCAACCCGGATTCCACGTGATCGCCCGGGGACATCGTCCCGGGGCGATGTGGCCCGGTCACCGGCCTTTTGCCAGTCATTTCCAGCCGCCAGGAAGACCGCCATCCTGCTCTCCAGCATTGCGCTCTGCGCCTTCAGTCATCTGGCCGCCGCTCCGGCCCCCGATGATTCAACCGCGCGCACAAGCCGCTGGCAGGAAGACCTCGACTTTTTCGCCCGGCAACTTCCAGCCAGGCAAATAGATTTTTCCCAGCTCATGCCCGGGGACAAGTTTGAGCGCTCCGTTGCGGAACTGAAGCGTGAAGTTCCACAGCTCTCCGATCAGGATATCCTGTTTGAGTTGATGCGCATCGTGGCCGGCCTGGGTGTGGCGCATACGGGGGTGGCCTTCGGATCCATCAAGGATTTTAACGTGCGCACGTATCCCGTCCAGATGCAGTGGTTTTCCGACGGGCTGGCCGTGGTGGCGGCGACGCCGGAACATCAAGAGGCGCTCGGCTGCCGCGTGGTGCGCATCGGTTCCTTGACGCCGGAGCAGGCCGAAGCGGCGGTGGCGCCTTACATCCCCCACGAAAACAATGCCTGGCTGCACGCCCAAAGTCCCCGATACCTGAATTTGGTGGAGTTGATGCAGCGCGAAAAAATCGCCGACGCCAACGGTCGCCTGCAGTTGACGCTGGCCAAAGCTGGTGGCGGGGAATTCACGCTTGAAATCAGACCGGCCGGCCGGGGCCAAAGCAGCCGGAAGATGGTGAAAGCCGACGACGCCCTGCCGATTCCAGCCGGGTTGAAACGCAAACATCCCGGAGCCTCCTACTGGTTTGAATACCTGCCGGACACGCAGACGCTCTACCTCCAATACAATAAATGCGCCAATGAAACCAACAACCCGTTCACTGGTTTTGCGAAGGCGCTGTTCGCCTTTGCCGACGCGCACCCGGTCCAGCGTGTGGTCGTGGACCTGCGCTTCAACGCCGGCGGCAGTTCCAGCATCGTGAAACCCCTCGTGGAGGGTTTGAAGTCACGACCGGCGCTCAATGCGCAGGGACATCTCTACGTCCTCATCGGCAGCCAGACGTTCTCTTCCGGGGTGTTTGCGGTGATGGATTTCCGCACTGACCTGCACGCGCTTCTCGTTGGCGAACCGACGGGGAACAAGCCCAATCATTATGGGTTGCAGCAAAACTTTGCGCTGCCGAACTCAAGGCTGATGGTGCATTACTCCGCAAGGCATTTCCGGCTGATGCCCGATGCCGATCCGCCAACGGTTGAGCCGGACATCATGGCGCCGACGTCGCTGGCGGACTTTCTGGCCGGCCGCGACCCGGCTTTAGCCGCCGCGCTGCGTCAACCGTCGCAGTAAATTTGTGTGCTTCCGCCTGCATTCCAGTTCGGCGCGACAAGCTGGCGTGGCAAGAACGGCTGAATTTTGAATGCCAAATGCTGAAGGCTGAAGGGCCGCATAAAAGACTCCGTCTCACGCGGTGGGTCTCGCGTCTCGGATTTCGGGTCTGGGGATGGGAATTGGGAGCCGGAATTAATCCGGGGCTGCTTTTGCGCTCTTTGCGCCTTTTTGCGGCCAACAGTGGTTATTGGTCGAAACAATCAATCACGGTTTTGAGCCAGATCAGTTCCATCCCAATCCGTTGCGGGGCCAGTTCCGGCGTCTCCTCGTCATTGGCCATGAGAATTTCAATGCAAAACGCGAGCAGCGGCTGCTGGTGATATCCCAGGAACATCCGTTCCACTGTCTCCCGCCACTCGAATTCCGAAACGTCTTCCAGCTTTTCCAGCATCCGGGTGTTCGCCGCCTCGGCAAGTTCAATGATTTTTGGGCGCACGGCTTTCAGTCGTTTGCCCCGGGTGCGGGCCGCCGCCTCCCCAATCGTGGCGGCCAGCGGAATGAGCTGGCTGTTCGCTGCTTCCTGACCGAGTTGCTCATCGCACACGTGCAAATAAATGCCCAGCGCGGGCTGTTCCTCGAAAAATTGCTTCATCAGTGCAAGGGCCTCGTTCTCGCCCAGCGCACACTGGCGTTCCCAGACTTCAATGACGAGTTGCCGCGGAATCGTATTCATGGAAAAGGCAGACCGGGTCCGGCCGGCCATGACGCGATTTTGCCACGGCAAACCGGTTTGGGGAGAAAAAAGAATTAAGAATCTTTGGTCAAATTGTCTGTGGACTATCGGCTACAATTTGAACAAAGGCGGGAAGCGAAGGCTAAAGGCTCCCGCCTTCATCGGATTTCGGCGCGGCAAGGAAGGCTGAAGGCTGAAGTGAAAGATCGTGTCTTTGCGTCCTTTGCGATCTTTTGTGGCTGATTCATCTGTACTACAATGACGAATATCTTTGTTTTCTTGGCAAAGAATTGGTCGCGAAAGAACGCAAAGAACACGAGAGAAGTAGCTTACATCTTTGCGTTCCTTGCGTTCTCTTGCGGTTATTCCCTGTGGTTGCGGCATAAGCCGCGCTGGGTTTATCCGCGTCCATCCGTGGTTGAAATTTGGGCGTCGCGGAGTTCCGCCCTCCGAATTCGCGTCAAAGCATTTTTTCTTGTGCGGTTTTTCCGGCGGCGGGCATTACCTTATGAAACGTGATGACTGACGATGCCGAATTATTAAGCCGCTACGCCGCCGACCAATCGGAGGATGCCTTCGCCGAATTGACCCGGCGGCACGTGGACCTCGTGCATTCCGCCGCGTTGCGGCTGATGAACGGCGACCTGCACGCCGCCCAAGATGTGACGCAGCAGGTATTCACGGAGGTCGCCCGGCAGGCGAAACGGCTGAGCCGGCATCCCGCCCTGGTCGGCTGGCTCTACACCACCACCCGGCAAATGGCGTTGCGGATGAATCGAACCGAGCAACGGCGCCAGGCGCGCGAACAGGAGGCCAATATGATGAATCAACTCCTCCATGACGACACGTCCCCGGCGGATTGGAACCGGCTCGGGCCGGTGATCGAGGACGCCATGCACGAACTGGACGACGAGGATCGCCATGCCGTCCTGCTCCGCTATTTTCAAAACAAAACCCTCAACGAAGTGGGCACGGCGTTGAATCTCACCGAAAACGCCGCGCGAATGCGCGTGGACCGCGCGCTGGACAAGCTGCGCGGCAAACTGGCCCGCCACGGCATCACCACCACGGCGGCGGCGCTGGCGGCGGTGATGGCCGCGAATGCCGTCCAGGCCGCGCCGGCCGGTCTGTCCGCCACGATTTCCGCCGCTGCCATTGCCGGCAGCGCCGTCCAGGCTTCAACCCTCATTGTCGCAACCAAAACCATCGTTATGACCACATTACAAAAAACCATCGTTGCTGCGGCGTTGGCCGCCGCGGCCGGAACCGGAATTTACGCCGTCCACCAAAGCTCGCGCCTGCACGACCAGATCCAGACGCTCCAGCAGGAGCAGGCGCCGTTGACCGCGCAAATCCAGCAATTGCAGCAGGAACGCGGGCAGGCGGCCGGTCAACTGGCTGCGTTGCGGGACGAAAATGCACGGTTGAGATCCAACTCGACGCCGACCGAATTGTTGAAATTGCGCGGCCAGGTGGGGGCGCTACGGCAGAAGGCGGCGGAAAACAATCAGCCCGCCAGCGGGTTGGACAAAATGATGAGCGATCCCGCAATGAAGGAATATCTCCGCCAGGCGCAGAAGGAAAAACTCAGGTCCATGTACGCCGATTTATTCAAGGAACTGAAGCTGACGCCGGAGCAGACGGACCAGTTCCTTCAGATAATGGGCGATATGGCGTCAAAGAGCATGGAACAAATCGCCACTCCGGGGACTCCGAATCAGTCCGCCATCGATGCGCTCGCCGGTCTGGGGAGTCAGTTATACACATTGCTGGGCGATCAGGGGATGGCGCGGTTCAAGGAGTACAGCGACGAAATTCCCGCCCGGACCACCGTCACGTTGCTGAATGGCCAACTGGGTGACAATCCGCTCACCCCTGAGCAGAGTGCCCAACTGCTTCAGGTGGTCGAGGCCGAGCCGACGGATTTGACGCGCGGCATCACCGGCGCGCCGGACAAGGCGTTTCTGGGGTCCCAGGCGGACATTGATAATTTCCTGCAACAGGTGGCCCAGAGCAATCAGCGCATCCTGCAACAAGCCGGCAGTTTTCTCACCCCCGACCAATTGGCTGCGCTCAATGCGGAATTAACCAAAGCCATCGAGGCCCGAAAACTCCAGGCCGCCGCCTTGATTCAAAAGCATTGAGCGGGAGGGCGGCAAGTGACGAGTGGCGAGTGACGGGTGACACGGCAGGAGTTGAGGGCTGATGGAACGGCTCGTCAGGCGCCTCGCCCCACCACCACAAGCAAGTGACACGTGGCAAGTGGCAGGTGGCATGAAACGGACCGGGAGAATCGCTAATATGCACTAATCCATCCTTCGCCAAGAAGCTATGGAGGACAGGTCAGCGCTGATGAGCGGCAAAAGGCGGTTAAACTTCTTTGCGTCTTTGTGCCTTGGTTGTTCAAATCATCCGGTTCAATGTTTGCCGGTCAGCCGGTCCACCAGGAAATCTTCGTAGGCGCCGAGGTCTTTCCACTGCGTGGCCACGTTGACCTGCCGCGCTTGCGGGTCGATGACCGTAAAACCGTCGTCGGTGACGCGAAGATTGAGCTTCTCCATCACGCACTGGTCCGGCCCGATGGCCAGATAGACGGCCACAGGGTCGAACAACGTGCTGCTGCGCTTGTCAGCCATGTCCGCCGGCAAGGTGGGCTGGTTGGCCAGCCAGATGCGATAGTTGGCGATGAGGTCGGCGACGTTGCGGTCAGTTGTATCGCGGACGCGCCGGTATCTGTCGCCGGTCAAGGTCACGAGGCCGCAGGTGTCGAGCGGCGTGATGGTGATGTCCCACGGGGCGGCAAAAACCTGCTGGCAGGCCTTGGGATCGGCCTTCACGTTCCATTCCGCCTGGGGTTGCTTCGCTCCGCCGTAACCCACGCGCACGCTGCCCTGCATGCCCACGAACCGGGCATGTTGCGCAATGCGCGGCTCGCGTTTCAGCGCCTCGGCGATGTTCGGCATGGGGCCGATGCAAATCAACGTCACGGGTTGCGGCGAGTTCATTATCGTGTCAATGATGGCCTGCACGCCGTCGGCGCGGACTTTGCCCGGATAGGATTTGAGATCGTAGTCCTTGACCCACGCGGCCTGGCGGCCGTCGCCGTGCGGTGCGATGTCGAGGCCAACGCCCACGGGCACGTTGGTTCGCCCGGCGCGTTCGAGCAGTTTCGCGAGCAGCCGCGCGCGGTACTGCGCCTCGCCGTAATCGCCCACCACCAGTTTCAGGTCCAGCTCCGGCGATTTGAGCAGCAGGGCCAGCGCCCAGGTGTCGTCGATGTCATCGCCGATGTCCGTGTCGAGGATGACGGGGACGGGTGCGGGTTTGGCGGGTTGCGTTTCGGCGGCGCGGGCGGGCAGGGCGGTGAGCGTGAGGCCGAGCCAGAGCAGGCCAAGGCAGGCGCCGATCCGGCGAAGAGAGCAAAGTGGAGCAGGGGAGATCATGGGAGGGAGGATGGCAGAAGCGGCGGGGAATTAAAGGCTAAAGGCGGAACAAAGGCGGGAAACGAAGGCTAAAGACTCCCGCCTTCATCGGATTTCGGCGCGGCAAGGAATGCTGAAGGCTGAAGGGCCGCGTAAAGGGCTTCGTCTCACGCGGTGGGAAACATCGAACTCCGATGAATCGCGAGCAGGCATCCGACATTCAACATCCAACATCGAATTGTCAGAGGGGGAATCAGGAGCCTCGCCCCACCCTGGTTCGCAAAGGCGGGCTTGCCTTGGTGATGGTTGTTCCGTTCAATAAGTGCAGACCGTGATGGTTCGCGGCGAGCCTGGTCCAATCTTTGTGATCGAAACGCACCAACTGACCAAACTGTTCCGCGACCGGAAGCGCGGGGAGGTGCGCGCGGTGGATGGCATCAATTTCCGCTGCGAACCCGGGCGGATTTACGGGTTGCTGGGCGCCAACGGGGCCGGCAAAACCACCACGTTGCGGCTGCTGGCCACTCTGCTCAAACCCAGCTCGGGGACGATTTGGGTCGCGGGCTGTGACGCCGTCCGCGAGCCGGAAAAAGTTCGCGCCCGGATCGGGTTTCTCTCCACCGCCACGGCGTTGTACGGACGGCTGACGGCGCGGGAAACGGTCGAGTATTTCGGGCGGCTGCACGGCGTCGCCGAGGATTTGTTGCAGGGACGCATTCGTGAAGTGTTTTCCACGCTGGGGATGGGCGAATTCGAAGACCGCCGTTGCGACAAGCTTTCCAGCGGGATGAAACAGAAAGTGTCGATTGCCCGGACGCTGGTCCACGATCCGCCGGTAATGATCTTTGACGAGCCAACGCTGGGGCTGGACGTGATGACGGCGCGCACCATCGTTCAGTTCATTCGCGATTGCCGGCAGAAGGGCAAGACCGTGATTGTTTCCACGCACGTGATGAGCGAGGCCGAGAAGCTTTGCGACCGGATCGGCATCATTGACCGCGGGCGGCTGTTGGTCGAAGGCACGCTGGCGGAACTGCGGACGCAATTCGGCGCGCCCGATCTGGAGGACATTTTTGTGCGGGCCGTGGAGGGCCGGCCATGAACTGGCGCGCCATCCGGATTGTTTATGGCAAGGAATTGCGCGATTCACTGCGCGACCGGCGCACGATTATTTCCATGATCGTGGTGCCCGTGCTGGCCATACCGTTGTTGATGTTTGGGGTCGGCACGCTGGTGTTCAAAACCGTGACGAAAGCGCGGCAGGAGATTCCGCACGTGATGATCATCGGCGGCGAAAACTCGCCGAAAGTGCTTTCGGCACTGCGCGCGGCCAAGAGCCTCCAGATCGTCCCGGCGACCGCAGACTTCACGAATCAGATTGTGGAGAAACGGGTCCGCGCCGTGGTGAAACTGCCGCCGGATTTCGACGCGGCGATCGCCC
>DLMG01000394.1:0-1000 GCA_002479245.1 Verrucomicrobia subdivision 3 bacterium UBA7542
TCGTTTACAACCACATTGGCCGCGCCTACGGCATTTTGGCCAACGCGCACAGCATTTCGTCGAAGGAAACGATGAACCTGCTTTCGCTCATGCGGTTGGGCGTGGACATGGGCTTGTTTCCTGGCATGGAACGTGCGTTGGTGGATGAGTTGTTCATCCTGACGCAGCCGGCGCATTTGCAGAAACAGCTTTCGGACAAATTGTCCGCCGAGGAACGCGATTTGATTCGCGCCGACATGCTGCGCGAACGTTTGAAAAACGTGGGCCGTCCGGTGGCAAAACATTTCGGCGCGCCGGGGATGGGATTGGACAAATCGGCCAATTAGCAGCAGAATAAAGCGAGTATGAGTGACGAAGCCATGAGCAATTTCACGCCGCGCGCCCAGCAGGTGCTGGCGCTGGCGCGCAAGGAAGCCGACCGGTTCAATCACAATTTCCTCGGCACGGAGCATCTGTTGCTCGGCCTGATAAAATTGGGACAGGGCGTCGCTGTCAACGTGCTTCAAAAAATGGGCCTCGACCTCGAAACCGTCCGCATGGAGGTCGAGAAACAGGTCGGCACCGGTCCGGACCAGAAAATGATCGGGAACATTCCTTACACCCCGCGCGTGAAAAAGGTCCTCGCGCTCGCCTCCAAGGAAGCCAAGGCGCTCAATCACACTTACGTCGGCACGGAACACATTTTGCTCGGCCTGCTCCGCGAGGGTGACGGGGTTGCCGCCAAGGTGCTCAAAAATCTCGACGTGGACATTGAGCAAACGCGGCAGGAAATTTTGAGGGAGCTCGATCCGAATTTCACCGGCGAGGAGTCATCCATTCCCGAAGCCGGAGAAAAAGCGCCGGGTGCGGGGACGGAGAAAAAGGGCGAAGTCAAAACGCCCGCACTCAAGGCCTTTGGCCGCGACCTCACGGAACTGGCGCGCAAGGGCGACCTGGACCCCGTCATCGGCCGCAAAAACGAAATCGAGCGCGTCATCCAGATTCTCTGCCGCCGCACCAA
>DLMG01000394.1:1090-4188 GCA_002479245.1 Verrucomicrobia subdivision 3 bacterium UBA7542
GCACCAAGAACAATCCGGTGCTGCTCGGCGAAGCGGGCGTGGGCAAGACGGCCATCGTCGAGGGCTTGGCGCAGGAAATTGCGACCGGCAACGTGCCGGATATTTTGCGCGACAAACGTGTCGTCACCCTCGACCTCGCGCTCATGGTTGCGGGCACGAAGTATCGCGGCCAGTTTGAAGAGCGCATCAAGGCCGTCATGGATGAGATTCGCCGCGCGAAGAACGTCATTTTGTTCATTGACGAACTGCACACCATCGTCGGCGCCGGTTCGGCGGAAGGCACGATGGACGCCTCGAACATCATCAAGCCCGCGCTCAGCCGCGGCGAGATGCAATGTGTCGGCGCGACCACGCTGAACGAATACCGCAAATATATTGAGAAAGACGCCGCGCTCGAACGCCGTTTTCAAGCCATCAAGGTTGAAGCCCCTTCGGTGGACGAGGCGATTTTGATTTTGAAGGGCCTGCGGCGCAAATACGAAGATCACCACAAGGTTGAATTCACGGACAAAGCCGTCGAAACCGCCGTCAAATTATCCGACCGTTACATCACCGACCGGTTTTTGCCGGACAAGGCGATTGACGTGATGGATGAATCCGGCTCACGCGCGCGCATCGGCACGATGACGCGGCCGCCGGAGACCAAGGCGCTTGAGGTTGAGATTGAGGAAATCAAAACCCAAAAGGAACGCGCCATCAAGAACCAGGATTTTGAAGGCGCGGCCTCGATGCGCGACAAGGAAAAGCAGGCGAAGGAAAAACTGGAGTCCATGCTCGCTGCGTGGCGCGTCAGCCGCGAGGAAAAGCGCGTGGTGGTGGACGAGGACGACATTTTTCACATCGTTGCCAAATGGACCGGCATTCCGATCAAGCGCATGGGCCAGGACGAAACGCAACGATTGCTCACCATCGAAACCGAAATGGAAAAGGTTGTCATTGGCCAGCGCGAGGCCGTTTCGGCGATTTGCAAGGCGCTGCGCCGTTCGCGTGCGGATTTGAAAGACCCGCGCCGGCCCATCGGCACGTTTTTGCTGCTCGGCCCCACCGGCGTCGGCAAAACCCTTTTGGCCAAGACGATGGCCGAGCAGATGTTCGGCGACACGAAAGCGCTTGTTTCCCTCGACATGAGTGAATACATGGAGAAATTCAACGTGTCGCGCCTCATCGGCTCGCCGCCGGGCTACGTCGGTTACGAGGAAGGCGGCCAGCTCACCGAAAGGGTGCGCCGCAATCCCTACTCCGTCGTGCTCTTCGACGAGATTGACAAGGCACACCCGGACGTGTGGAACATCCTGTTGCAGATCCTGGAAGAGGGCAAACTGACGGACAACGTCGGGCGCATCGTCAATTTCCGCAATTGTATCATCCTGATGACCTCGAACGTTGGCTCGGACGTCATTAAACGCCAGTCCACGCTCGGTTTCTCGCCCATCAGCGACGAGGCCAGCTACGAAAAAATGCGCGAACGGATCATGGATGAGGCCAAGAAGACGTTCCGCCCCGAATTCCTGAACCGGCTGGACGACCTGATTGTGTTCCGTTCGTTCACCAAGGCCGACCTCATCCAGATCCTCGACCTGGAAGTCGGGAAGGTTTTGGAACGGCTCCGCCATAAAAACATCCGGCTCGAACTCGATGAAAAGGCGAAGGACTTTCTCGTTGAGAAAGGCTATGACCCGCAATACGGCGCGCGTCCCATGCGCCGCTCGGTGGAACGTTTTCTCGAAGACCCGCTGGCCGAGGAAATTCTCAAGGGCAATTTGCATGCCGGCGAGCCAATCATTGTCACTTCCGACAAGGAGAAACTCGTCTTCAATCAAACGGCCGCCGCTGAAGGCGCGCTGTCGAGCTAGACACTCAGCATTCGGAGGGCGGAGCCTCGCAAAGCTCAAACTCAAAACTGTCGCGACAATATAAACCACGATCGTAGATTATATTGTCGCGGCAGCTGCACACCTCTGGCGAATCCGCTGCACGAGTCTGCTCGGTTTCCCCACCGCGTGAGGCTGAAAGTCTTTTACGCGGCCCTTAACAATCAACCTTCAACTTTTCCAGAATCCTCCGGATACAGGATTCTGGGAAATTCAGCTCGTGCTCCCAAATCCGCAACACGCCCCAGCCCGCCCGCCGCAAGGCGCGGTTCACCACCCGGTCGCGGGTTTTGTTGTCCTCGATTTTACGTCGCCACCATGCCGCCCGGTTCGCCGGCCACGTCGCGTGCTTGGGACAGCCACTCTCGAATCGACAGCCATCCGGCCAGCTGATAAAAGCTTTGTCGCGTGGCTAGAGCACTTCCAGTTATTACGTAGCGCAGGCTTTCCAGCCTGCGGGTTCAGGCGACTTTCCAGTCGCCTCTTTCGTGCTGATCAATCACGGGACAAGAATGTCCCGCAAACCCGCAGACAAGAATGTCTGCGCTACATCAAAGTTGTAACCGCTCTAACGGCGCTGAAGATGGCCAGTCGCAATCAAGAGCCTTCCAAAATCGCGCCGTTGGAGTAATATAAAGCCATGATTCGGATCATTTCCGCCGAACCGCTGCCGCAATGCCGGTTGAAAGTCGCCTTCAACGACGGTGTCAGCGGGATTTTTCCCGTTGAACCCGAACGGCGCGGCGGCGTGTTTCTGAAATTGCTGGACGCCCGCGTTTTTAACGCCGTGACCGTCAATCCCAATTTCGGCTGCGTGGAATGGCCCGGTGGCGTTGACCTTTGCCCGGACACGATGCATCAGGCCATGACCGGTGCGGCAGCGGAAGCAGAACTCCATTCGCCAATGGCTTTGCGCGAAGAAAAGAAAAAAACGTAGCAGCCGTCGTGGGGACCTGTCGCGCCGACCTGTCACGGCGAAGCTTTGCGAAGACGGAAGCGGAGCGAAGGCGGACTTGTCGCGCCGAAATCGGATGAAGGCGGAACCCGGCTGGCATGGGGGAATTTTGCGCCTATCCAGCGCACGCGTCAAGACGCGTTGCGCTGGGGTGACAAGTGACAGGTGACGGGTGACGGGATTTGGAAAAACGGGGAGCGCAATGGGCAAATGCTAAATTCTCCCGCCTTCGCTTGAGGGCGTGTTGCTCAAATCGGACAGGAGCGCGGACA
>DLMG01000027.1 GCA_002479245.1 Verrucomicrobia subdivision 3 bacterium UBA7542
GTCACGAATTCAGAAACGGCGGGAAAACAAGCAGATTCCGCTATATTTCACTCGGATTACGCTGAACCTTTAATCCCGGTATTTTCGCGATCTGAAGTCGTTGGATCCACTTTTCATGTTTTGGTGGTAGATTTATTATTACAACTCTACCATTCCATTCTCTCCCCTGAAGACTTGGCAGTAAAATATGGATTGAACAATCACCGTATTTCAGTCCCTAACGACAAAACCACATATCTCCCGCCTGGCGAGCCGCCTACAACCTTTGATCCAGAAGATCCAGAGCGCCGGTTGTGAGCCTGTTGTGGCGGTTAGCACGCAGCACCATTTATATGCAAGCCAATACGGTTTGATGTTTTTGAAAGTTAGTTATGGGCGTAGTAAATTTAATTTTTCAACCGGTTCCGTCATGATTACCCATCTTGCCGCATTGGCGGTCGCCGGTCTGGCCTGCTGGTGGTTGAGCGGGTATGACGCAAAAGTAACGGGCGGGAATAAAAGGCAGGACTTCATCCGCCGAGCCATGCGCTGCGGCATAACCTTGCTTCTGGTGGGAATGTTATTTGGGTTGCCCGGGGCACTACAGATCATACCGATGTTGCTCCTGATAGGGGGGATGCTTGCCCTGATATGGGCAAGTTGTATTGCTGAATTGTTCGCGCGGTGGTTTCATCATCTGGTTGATCCCGCGGATGAGCAGGAGTTTGATCCCAACAAGGGTCTGCGCGATCTGGACATGATTGCCAGCCTGGTTAAAAACGGCCGGCGGGAGGAGGCCGTTCAATTGAGCCAGAAGCTCAGAGAATCCGGAGATGTCAGCGTGCTGGTCTTGGAAACCATGCTGGAACACCTTGGCATCAAACAAGAAGGTGTCCAGAAACCCAAACCTTTGACCGAAGCCTATCACCTGCGCATGCAGGGACGGTTCCAGGAAGCGGAATCCATTTTAAAGCTGTTGCTGGCCGAAGATTCGCGCAATGTGGATGCGGCCTTGATGCTAATGCGGGTTTACGCACAGGATCTGCACCACCCGCACCAAGCCGTGAAAATCCTTCAGGCGCTTGAAAAGCAACCTCATGTTTCACCCGCCCACGTCGAATTTGCCCGCCGTTCGATCGGCGAATGGAGCCGCGCGAAACCCAAGCCGGAAAAGGTTGATGCCCCGCCGGATTCCATTGATGAACTCCTGGCTCAAGGGTATCTCGGCACGATCATTGAAATCCTGGAACAAAAAATCAAGGAACAACCCGGGGATTTTGATTTAAGAATCAAACTGGCCGAGGTCCACGCCTTGCATTGCGGCAACATTCATCAAGCCGTGAAAATCGTGCAAAAGATTGAAGCCCACCCCGGCTTCAATCCGGAACAAATTCAGCATGCAAAAATCAAACTCGGAGAATGGCGGAAAGCCCGGCCGCTTCGCAATTAAACCCCACCCCGGTTGGACAATTTGTTTGATTGACGAAGCGGGTTTCCAATTCGACATTCTGCAATTGGAATTCGACATTTAATCATGCCCCTTTACGAATACGAGCTGTGCGAAGGCGACTGCAAGGTTTGCGGCGGGAAATTCACGTTGCGCCGGCCGCTATCGGCCAAGCCGCTGACGCATTGTCCGGCGTGCAAAAAGCCGGTGCGCAAAATCATTTCCACCTTCAATTCGCCGCACAAGCTCAAGCCGTTGTCCATCTCCGACGCGAAAAAGGCCGGATTCACCGTGCTCAAAAAAATCAGCAAGGGCGAATACGAGCGGCAGTGAAGCTGGTTGAGGGCTGAAGGTTGAGAGTTGAGGGTTTGAATCACCGCAAGGCGGTTTTGCTGCCTGAATCGTCATTCAATTCAAAAGAATTCACGGGTTTTGAATTCATTTTTGACGCCGGGTGTCTAATCCACTAGCCTGATAGTTTGAGATGGGTTTCAGCCTTGCATATTTGAAGCGCGGGTTGCCTTTGGCCGCCGCATTGGTTGCGGTATTTTCCGTCCAGGCCCAGCACGCAGCCTTTCGCCCGGGACAATCCATTTTGTTTTCCTCGCCGGAGAGCGACACTGTTTTCTCCAACCTGCCGTCGCTTTCGCCCAAACCGCCGGAATCGCCGGATTTTGGCAACACTTTGCAGGCTCCGCCATCCTTCAACTTCAGCGGTCCGTCCGTTGACACACCGTTGCCGGTGGGCGTGCCGGTGTTTTCACCCGCCGAGGCGTTGCGGATGCAGGAACTGCTGGACCGGCGCAAGAATTGGATGCTGTTGACGCCCGCGGAAATCATCGGCGCGACCACGCCGGAAAAGATCATGGGAATCCAGGAACGTGACGCGGCCGGCCGGCCAAAAAATTTAACGGCGCTGGAACGCTACACTGAAAGGCAGAATCAAACGCCGCCGGTCAACACCAATGCCAATGCGTTTCCAACCTGGAATTTTTCCGATCAACAGCCCGATACGTCGAACTCCATCCCCGGCGGATTGGGAAGTCCGAACAACCTGGCCGGCTCGCTGTTCAATCCCGCACCGGACAATCAAATATTTGCCGGGCAAAATGGAAACAACAACTGGTCAAAATTGTTGAGCTCACCGTCGCCGTCACCGGTTGTCACCCTGGCGCAACAGACGGACATGGACCGGTTCAGACAATTGCTTCAGCCAAGCCCGTCATCCACCGCCGCGGCAGCAACCCCTTTATTGAGCGGCATAAAAATCTCCCTGCCGCAAACGGCGCTGAGTTCCGGCCTTGGCCAGTCGGCACTGACTCCGGTCGGCGCGTCATTCACTCCATTGAACAGCGGGATTGGCAAACCCGCCGAGCTGCCGAAGTTACCCAGTATCTGGAGTCTAAGTTTAACGTCGCCTCCATCGGCCGCCGCCTGGGCGCCGCAGCCGCCGCCTTGGTTGTCGCCCACACCGCAGTCATTCGCTTTTCCGCAACGGAAATTTTGAGCGGACGACGGGTCAATGCGCCGAGGTGATCAGGAGCACTTGTTCCAGTGTTGAGACGCCCTCGCGCGCGCGGTCGAGTCCGACCATGCGGAGCGTGCGCATTCCCTGGCTGATGGCCACCTTGCCCAGCTCGCGCGTGTTGGCGCGGGCAATGATGAGTTTGCGGATTTGGTCGGTAATGGTCATGGCTTCAATGATGGCCATACGGCCAGCGTAACCGGAATTTTTGCAACGGTCGCAACCGCGACCGCGGTAAAGTTGCACCCCGCTGAAAATGGCGGGGTCAATACCGAGGTCTTCAAACATTTTGGGCGGATAAGTCACCGGCTCGCGGCAATGCGAACAAATGCGGCGCATGAGGCGTTGCGCGCAGGAAAGAATGACGGACGAGGAAATCAAAAACGGCGCAATGCCCATGTCATCGAGTCGCGCGATGGCGCCGGGCGCGTCGTTGCAGTGCATGGTGCTTAAGACCTGGTGTCCGGTGAGCGCGGCTTCGATGGCGATTTCGGCGGTTTCGGTGTCGCGAATTTCACCGATCATGATGATGTCCGGGTCCTGGCGCAGAATGGAACGCAGGGCGTTGGCAAAAGTGAGGCCGATTTCCTTTTTGGTCGGCACCTGGTTGATGCC
>DLMG01000094.1 GCA_002479245.1 Verrucomicrobia subdivision 3 bacterium UBA7542
ACCGCCTGACAGCCATAGACCCACGTGAAATACGCGTCGCCCTGGCCGGTATGCTCGTCCCAGGTCACGCGCGGTGCCTTGAACACGCCGAACGCAAACGGAAACTGCTGCATCTGCCACATCTGCCGCATTGCATCGTCGAAGGCAATGCGCTCGTGATCCGTCTTGCCGCAAATGAAATTCTTTTTGAACCGCACTTCCTCCGCCGTGCAGCCCAGTTTCCCGCAAAACGCCCCGGCAATTTTCTTTTTCAACTCGCGCGCCGCGAGCGTCACCGCGCCGCCACCCATGATTGTGCCGCGGGAGGCGACCGTCGTGCCGCTGTCGGGAATGTTCGAGGTCGAAGAACGCCGGTAGCGGATCCGATTCAGGTCCACGCCCAGTTCCTCCGCGAGCAACAGCGACATCGCCGACTCCGCGCCTTGCCCGTTTTCGTGAACGCCGACCTCGACGAAGATTGAGCCGTCGGCTTGTGCGTTGATGATGGCCGCGCAAAAATCCACGCCTTCCGCGCCGAGGCTCACGCCGCGATAACTCATCGCCAGGCCGATGCCGTAAAGCTCGTCGCCCTGTAGCGTGCTGCCGCGCGTCCCGCCGGCAGAGCCATTTTCAGTTTGTTCTTCCGGCAAGATGCCGGAAGCACGTTTACCACGCGAGCAGCGCGCGAGTTTCTTTTCGTAATCCATTTCGCGCAGCACGGTGTCGAGCGCCTGTTCCATCGCGACCTTGTGGCCGTCGAGTTTTTGACCCGTAATCGTCACGCTGCCCTGGCGCACCATGTTGCGGCGGCGGAATTCGATTCCCGAAATTCCAACCCGCTGCGCCGCAATCTCGACCATCTGCTCGATGACGAAATTCATTTGCGGCGAACCAAACCCGCGCATCGCGCCGGCGATAACGTTGTTCGTGTAAACGCCAAACGTGTCGCAGTGGACATTCTCGACGACATAAGGACCACAGCATTGCACGGTCGATCGCCACGTGACCCACGGTGTGACCGAGCAATACGCACCACCGTCCGCGACGATGCGGCATTGCACCGCCGTGATGCGGCCCGCCTTCGTCACGCCCATCTTGTAGTACACCCGATACGGATGGCGCTTGTAACTCTCGCGCATGGACCAGTCGCGGCGATAAACCATCTTCACCGGGCGATTCAGCAGCTTCGCGGCAAGCGCTGTCCGTGCACAAACGATGGCCGCCGTGTCGTCCTTCCCGCCGAAGCCGCCACCCATCGGCGTGCCGATGACCTCAACTTCCGAAAGCGCCGTGCCCAGGCACGCCGCCACAAACCGGCGCGTGCTGAACGGATGCTGCATGCTGCCGTAAACCTCGATTACGCCGTCCGTGGAACGCGGCACGCAAACCGCCGCCTCGGTTTCCATATAGGCGTGCTCGGCGGTCTGGGTCTGGAATTTTTCCTCGATGACGAAATCGGCCTGGCGGAAGCCCACCTCGACATCGCCGCGCCGGACGACGTGCGTGTTGACGATGTTCGTGCCATGGCTTTCGTGGACGAGCGGGGCGCCCGGCAGCATCGCTGCCTCCGGATCGAGCACCGCGGGCAGCGGCTCGGCGTTCACCTTCACCAACTGTGCCGCGCGAATCGCGATCTCTCGCGTTTCCGCCACGACGACGGCAACGACGTCGCCGTGATAACGAATTTTGTCGTCGGCAAAGATGCGGAAGTCCCGGATGATCTGGCCGAACCGATTTGTTCCCGGAACATCCTTGGCGGTCAGCACTTTGATCACACCGGGGAAGTTTTCCGCCTGCTCGGTGGCGATGGCGATGAGCTTCGCGTGGACGTAATCGGAATAGACCGGTGCCGCATGAAGCAGGTTGGCGAATTTCAAGTCGTCGGTGAACTTCGCCCGACCGGTCACCTTGGCATACGCATCGTTGCGCCAGCTTTTTTTGTCTAGTTCCGGCATAGGCACGCTCCGCCGGGCAGGCTGCCCTCGAGCAATTGGTTGTTGGAGACTACCACTTCACCGTGAACAAGAACATATTTAAAATCCAGCGTGCGGCTCTGGCCGGGATAGGTTTCGTAGGAACCCGCGAGGCTCGATTGGATGGGTCTTGCCTGGCCATGAATATCGACGATCGACAGGTCCGCGTCGGAACCCACTTTGATGGTCCCCTTTTGTGGATAAATCCGGAAGGCCTTCGCTGGAGCGGTGGCGATGCGTTGCGCCAGCTCGATGAGCGCGTTGGAAGCATGCGGTCGCAAGAGCGCATAAGCCAGGTGAGGCAACGCGCCAATTCCCGCAATGCCACTGGGAACGTCTCGAATATCCGAATGCCAGTCGTCTTTGTCGGCCTTCTTGAACGCGCAATGGTCGGTGGCGAAAAGATCGATTGCGCCCTGGCCCGCCTGCGCGCGCAACTGCTGTTGGTCCGGTTCGCTTCGCAACGGCGGCGTGCAAAGCCAGCGATGCCCGTCCGGTTTCTGCAACCAGGAATTGTTCAGCCACAAATAGTGCGGTGCGGTTTCACAGGTGACCGGGGCCTCGCGCCGGGCGCGTTGAACCAGTTCCACCCCTTCCGGTGTGGAGACGTGGACGATATGGACGCGCGCCTGATATTTTGTCGCGATCTTCAAAACCTCGGCGATGGCTTTTATTTCGGCCTCCTTCGGCCGCATCAGGGAATGCGTGAAGGGCTGGCTTAAATCCAGCCGGCCCGCGTCAACCCGGTTGAGCACATCCTCATCTTCGCAATGCACCAGGAACTGGGCGTCGCGCGGTGCAAGTTTCTTCACGACTTCTTCAATCTGTTTGTAATCGCTGAAAATTCCCGCCTTTTTGTACGTCGTATAAAGCTTGATGGATCGGAAGCCGGATTGGATGGCCTTTTCAATCTCGTGGTAGCCGTCCTCGTCAAAGACGGTGGGGGTGAGATGCCACATATAATCGCAGTAACAATGGCCTCTGGCTTTCGCTTTTGCGTTCGCGATGGCTTCCGGCAGCCGTTCGTGCCGGCCTTGAGTAATGAACGTGTAAATCGTCGTGACCCCGTTTTGCACGGCAACCTGTGTGCCCGTCTGATAAGTGTCGGCGAGATAAAACCTGCCAATCTGATCATCGAGGTGGGTGTGGATGTCAATGAAGCCCGGGAGGACAAACAATCCCTTCGCGTCGATTATCCTGGCGGAGCGGATTGCGTCGTTAAAAGGGCCCAAGGCCGCGACCTTCCCGTTTTCGACGAGAAGGTCTGCCGCTGCGATTGCGTTTTCGAAGCAGACCTTTCCGTTGCGAATCAGCACCTTCATGTCCGGGCCGCAAGTGAATCGATTCCTTCCATCGTTGGCTCCACCGAGACCGGCAGCGGGACACCTTTCAGGGCGGCATCCACGTCCTTCAGGCCATGCCCCGTGATCAGCAGAACGATTTGCTCCTTCCGCCCAAGCAACCGCGAGTTCCGAAGTTTTTTCAACGCCGCGACGGTCGCCGACGCAGCGGGTTCCGCAAACACGCCGGCCTTCGCCGCCAGAAGCCGTTGTCCGTCCAAAATCTCTTCATCCGTCACGGTCACCGAAAGCCCGCCGCTTTCGCGAACGGCCGCGCGGGCCATGTGAGCATTGGAAGGAATGGACACCGAAATCGAATCCGCGATAGTATGCGGCCGGTCGGCGTTGCGGTAATTTCCACTGGTGATGTAATGGTGAATGGCCGCCGAGGTTTCGGCCTGCACACAGACCAGACGTGGGAGTTTGTTAATCAACCCCGCCGCTTTGGCATCATAGAACGCTTTAAAAACTCCGCTGAGAATTACGCCGTCGCCAGTTGGCACCAGGATGACATCAGGCGTTTTGAATTTGTTCTGCTGCAAAATTTCCAATCCGACGGACTTTTTCCCCTC
>DLMG01000271.1:0-964 GCA_002479245.1 Verrucomicrobia subdivision 3 bacterium UBA7542
GTGTCGAAGGGCATTTCCGCCGGTCACGGACAGAACAGCTATCGCGGACTGGTGAAAGTCCAGAAAAGCGCCACGAACGCCCGCAATTTCTCACAATGCGACTCGATGTTGATCGGATCGAAGTGCGGTGCGCACACGTTCCCTTATATCGAGGTGAAGAACTCGTCGGCGAGTGTCGAGCACGAGGCTTCGACCTCGAAGATCGGCGAGGACCAGATTTTTTATTGCAATCAGCGCGGGCTGGCAACGCAGGACGCCGTGAACCTGATCGTGAACGGGTTCTGCAAGGAGGTCTTCAAGGAACTGCCGATGGAATTCGCCGTGGAAGCGCAGAAACTTTTGGGCGTGAGTTTGGAAGGCAGTGTGGGGTAATATTTTCTCCTCGTCGTCGTTCTCGTCCTCGTCCTCGATTTGTAAGGTTTCGATTACGAGGACGAGAACGAGGACGAGGACGAAAAACTGAATGGTGATGATTTAACCAAACAAACGATGAGCAAACAACCGATTCTCGAAATCAAAAACCTCAGCGCGGGTGTTGAGGACAAGCAAATCCTCAAAGGCATCAGCCTGACGATTTCTCCCGGCGAAGTCCACGCCATCATGGGGCCCAACGGCAGCGGCAAGAGCACGCTGGCTGCCGTGCTGGCCGGCCGCGCCGGTTATGACGTGACCGGGGGCGAGGTCATTTACAACGGCAAGGACCTGCTCGAACTGGATCCGGAAGAACGCGCCCGCGAAGGCGTTTTTCTTGCGTTCCAGTATCCGGTCGAAATTCCCGGTGTGAACAGCACCTATTTTCTCAAGGCTGCGCTCAATGAAGTTCGCAAATCCAAGGGCCAGTCGGAATTGGACGCGATGGAATTTCTGAATCTCGTCAAGGACAAGATCAAATTGCTGGAGTTAAACGAGGATTTGCTGCGGCGCTCGGTGAACGAGGGCTTTTCCGGCGGCGAAAAGAAGCGCA
>DLMG01000271.1:1032-3662 GCA_002479245.1 Verrucomicrobia subdivision 3 bacterium UBA7542
GAAATCTTCCAGATGGCCGTGCTCGAACCCCGGCTCGCCATCCTCGACGAAACGGATTCCGGCCTCGACATTGACGCGTTGCGCATCGTCGCCGGCGGTGTCAACAAGCTGAAGCGGCCCGACAGCGCACAACTGGTCATCACGCATTATCAGCGGTTGTTGAATTTCATCATTCCCGATTTTGTCCACGTGCTCTACGATGGCCGCATCGTAAAATCCGGCGACAAGCAACTCGCGCTCGAACTGGAGGCGAAGGGCTACGATTGGATCACGAAGGCCGCGTAACCACGGGAAACTTATGAATTTGGACGAAGCCCAACGCGAAAAAGTCGCCGCTTGGATTGCGGACGGCGCGAAACTTTCCGAAATTCAAACCCGGCTCATGTCGGAGTTCGGCCTCAAGCTCACTTACATGGAAGTGCGTTTCCTGGTGGACGATTTGAAATTGACGCCAAAAGATCCGGACCCGCCCAAAGTTGCCGCGCCGGTTGCCGAGGCGACAAAACCCGCCGACAAGAAAAGCCCTCCGCCACCCGCCGGGCCGGCTGGCGCGACTGGCGGTGTGTCCGTGACGGTGGATCAATTGGCGCAACCCGGCGCGATTGTCAGCGGCAAAGTCACGTTCAGCGACGGTCAGCAGGCCGACTGGTATTTGGATCAAACGGGGCGGCTGGGCGTCGTGACGAAGCAACAGGGCTACAAACCGTCCGCCGCCGACGTGCAGCAATTTCAAGCGGCGTTGCAAAGCGAAATAGCGCGGATGGGATTCTGATGGTTGGCTTGACTGGCGAAACGAGCATCCCCGCAAACCGGGTTTCAGCGAATCTCCCTGGCTCAACTCGCCAAATGAATAATCAGGTCGTGTATTCAAAATGGGGAATCTTGGACTGCGGCGGCAAGCGAAGCGCGACGCCGCTTTGGCACAGAGTGACGATGGTATAGTTCTCCCCTAAAAAGCGCTGTCGCCGCTGCGCTCTGCCAGCGCAGTCCAAACAACTTCGATAGTTGCGTTCGATTAATTCAAGCCGCCAATTCTTGCCGCACGCCTGGTGACTTGGCACACTGACGCAGCATGCGCGAAAAATTCCGGGTCTGGATTGAAAGTCTTTACACCTTTGGCCTCGAAGTCATTTACGGTGAACGCCACGATTTCAAGGCGAAGTTCACGCGCGGTCTTTTGTTCGGCAGCTCGAAAGTGTTCGAGGTCGGCGTCAAAATGCGCCGCTGGCTCTACAACGTGCGCATCCTCCGCGACAAAACGCTGGGCGTCCAGGTCATCGCCATCGGCAACCTGACCGTCGGCGGCACGGGCAAAACGCCGGTCGTGGAAAAATTCGCCCGCGAATTGCGCGACGCCGGGCGCACCGTCGCGATTCTCTCGCGCGGCTACCGTTCCAAACCACCGCCGTTTCATCAATGGCTGCTCAACAAAATCCTGCTGCGCGAAGACCAGACCCCGCCGCGCGTCGTGTCCGACGGCAAATCGCTGTTGCTCGATTCGGAAATGGCCGGTGACGAACCTTACATGCTGGCGTCCAATCTCCGGGACGTCGTCGTGCTCGTGGACAAGAACCGCGTGAAGAGCGGACGTTATGCGATAGAAAAATTCGGCTGCGACACGCTGTTGCTCGACGACGGTTTTCAGTATTGGGATTTGCGCGGGCGCCGGCACGACGTGGTGCTGGTTGACCGCCAGCAGCCGTTCGGCAACGAACATTTGCTCCCGCGCGGCACGTTGCGCGAGCCGCCGTCGCACCTCGCGCGGGCCCAGACGATTTTCATCACCAAAAGCGACGGCCAGACCGCCGAACTCCGCCGGCGCATTGCCGAATTCAATTCCGCCGCCGCCATCATCGAATGTGTACATCATCCGCTTTTCCTCGAAGATGTGTTCACCGGCCAGCGGCGTAAATTGGATTTACTGCAAGGGCACAAAGTCGCGTCGCTGAGCGGCATCGCGCAACCGGAAAGTTTTGAGCAAAGCCTCGTAAAACTCGGCGCGGAACTGGTTTATTCCAAACGCTTTGCCGATCATCACCGCTTCACCCAGCAGGAAATTCTCAACGTCATCAACCGCGCCAAAAAACGCCAGGCCACCACCATCATCACCACCCAAAAGGACGCCGTGCGTTTTCCCAAAATCGACCGGCGGGACCTGCCGATTTATTTCATGCGCGTCGAAATCCAAATCGTCAGCGGCGCAAACGACTTTCAGGACTGCGTCCGCAAAATCTGCTTCCGTTAAACCACGAATGAACACGAATGAATACGAATGTCGAAGGCGAGTTCGGAGTTCCGCCTTCAGGCGGCGATTGCCAATGATGGACTGCCGTTTCCACCCGAACCGCCTAAAGGCGGAACTCCAAACCGAATTGCAGCCACTCATCCCCCAAAAATGGACACGCTGATTTACTGGCCTGCCCGCGCGCTCGTTGCGTTGATTCAAGCGCTGCCGCTCCCCTTCGTCGCGCGCCTCGGGCGGGCGGGCGGCGGACTGGCCTTCTGGCTCGACGTGCGGCACCGGCGCGTGGCGCTGAAAAACCTGACGATGTGTTTTGGCGGAGAAAAATCGCCGGAGGAAATCCGCGCGCTCGCCCGGGAAAATTTCCGGCGCATTGGCGAAAATTACG
>DLMG01000082.1 GCA_002479245.1 Verrucomicrobia subdivision 3 bacterium UBA7542
GGGTTTTAGTATTTTTCATTTTCATTTTTCTTTCCGTTTGTTGCGGCGTGAACAATACAACAGACGGGTTACAATAAGTACGTTTTTGCCCACAAGATTGCCTGTTGCAACCGCAACTGCCCTAAAAAGAGCAGTCCAATTGCCATGCTAGTCGCTTGGCGAAGAAAAGTCTGTAGAGCGGGGTCTGTACTTTTTGTAGGGCGAAACCCTACACGCTGACGAATTATTTTGCCTGCTGGCTTTCCTGCCAGCGGATGGCTTCGCGCAAAAGTTCGGTGGCGTTGGCCAGCTTGAGCTTTTCCTTGATGCGGGCGGAGTAAGCCTGGACGGTCTTGAAACCAATGTGCAAGTGGTCGGCGATCTGCCGCGTGTTGTGACCGAGGCCCAGCAATTGAAACACTTCCAGTTCGCGATTGCTTAATTGTTCAATGGGCGAAGCGGTTGCGTCCGTCCGGCCTTCGACAAATTTTTCGGCCATCAGGGCGGCGATTTTGTCGCTGACGTAAAGTTGTCCGGCCAGCACGCAGTGAATGGCTTCAATAACTTTTTTGGCCGCCTCGCGCTTCATGACATAGCCGCGGGCACCGGCCCGCAGGGCGCGTTCGGCATAAAGCGATTCGTCATGCATGGAAAGCACCAGCACCGTAACGGCCGGGAACATGGCCTTGATGCTTTTGATCAATTCGATGCCTGACCCATTTTCGAGCGATATGTCCACAATTGCGACATGAGGTTGGACCGTCCGGATGAGTTCCAATGCTTGTGGTTCGTTGGCCGCCTCGCCGCAGATTTGGAGATCGGCTTGCTGGCTGATCAAATCCACCAGTCCCTCGCGCACCAGCGGGTGATCATCCACGAGCAGCACTTTGATTGTTTGTGACATGATTTTTTTCTTCCGGCACGCCGTTGGACGCCAGTGTGCAAGTAACACGCGTGCCCCCTAAAGAAGACTGGCGTTCGATGTTAAAGGTTGCACCAATCATGCTGGCGCGGTAGGCCATGATGCGCAATCCCAACCCATCGCCATTTCGGGCATTTTCAGGCAGTCCAATGCCGTCGTCAATGATGGTCAAAATAATTTCATCAGCCGTGGAATCAAGGCGGATGTTGATGTGTCTGGCCTTGCCGTGCCGGACCGCATTGGTAATGGCCTCCTGTGCGATCCGATACAAATGGGTGGCTGCATTCACATCATTCACGGCAGGCAACGGCGCGACCGGGTGACATTCAAACTGGCAGGACACCTTGAATCGGTCGCTGGCACCGACCGCGAGGTCTTGAAAATTATCCACCAGCCGACCGGGCTGCATTTCAATGGGGTGCAGGTTCCGCGCCAATGTGCGGGTAAGTTCAATGGCCTCCTGGATCAGTTCGACCAAACGATCAGCTTCCGCCGCTTCCGGCAGCGACCGGCCCGCCAATTTTTGGCCAAGGACCTGGCCGGCCAACGCCGTGCCGGTCAGATGCTGGCCTAAACCGTCGTGCAGGTCGTTGCCAATCCGGCGCTGCACCCGCTCGCTGGTTTCCAGAAGTTCTTTTTGCAATCGCGTTCGCTCCTGGATTTCATTTGTCAACATGGCGGTCCGCTGACGCACCCGCTCCTCCAGTTCCTTGTTCATGGTTCGGAGTCTGGCCAGAAGCGCCACCACGACGAGGTAGAATATGAACATGATCATCCCGTTCCAAACTGGAATAAAGTAACTGGAGTAATTTTTTCCGGCGGCGATGTTGGTGAAAATCCAAGCCATAACGCTCAACGCCGAGATCAACCCCCCAAAGAAACCACCGACAAACCACACGGCCAGAAACACTGCAAACAGGTAGAAAATAAAAATAAAGATTTCGTAACCGGTCAGATAATCCGCGAAGCCAACCACCGCCACAATGGCAACGCACAACGCCAGCACCGACGGCTTTGACCATGTTTCAAGTCGTTTGATCTGTGTCACCATGCCAAAACCAACTTAATGCGCTTGTGAACAAGAGGCGATGCAAAACTTGAAAATCATGGAAACCACCAGGAGAAGAAGGCAAACGCCTCGAATAACTGGAGTGGATGGCGCTTTAAGCGCCTCATGATAAACAACAGCCGCTTTGAGCGGTTCACGCTCTCTCAAGCCTCCAACTTTGCCGAAGGTTGCTGACTTCATAATTGCCAAAGAGGTGCTCTGCGTGAAAGCATACGATGATTTCATTTGCCGTCGCAGAGTCCGCCGCGGGGACGGGACGCCCCGGCGCCATAGCAGGCCGCATGCCCATCGCTACGTGGCAGTGCCGAATCAATCACCGGCCGCAGCAGTGCTTGTATTTCTTGCCGCTGCCGCAAGGGCAGGGGTCGTTGCGGCCGACTTTCGGGCCGGTGCGGACAGGCTTGGCTTTTTCCGCCACTGCTGCCGCGGCTTCGCTGACGACGTCACTGGGCCTGGCTTGCGCGCCGCCTGAACTTGCCGTGCTCGTGCCGCCGAAGGCGCTGGCAGTCTGGTGCAGGGTTTGCTGCGGAACATTCTTCAGGAAATTTTCAAACGCCAGCATGCTTGACGCGCTGCGGAAGATGTTGTGGCAAATCTCGGTCTTCACGTTGATCATCAGCTCGTCGAAAATCTTGAACGCTTCGGCTTTGTATTCAATGAGCGGGTCGCGCTGGCCGTAACCGCGCAGGCCAATGCTGTAGCGCAGGCTGTCCATTTCGTAGAGGTGTTCCTGCCACAAACGATCAATCGCACTGAGGATGGTGAAGCGTTCGACTTCCTTCAGCGCCTCAGGATTTTCAAAGCTGATTTTGATGTCGTAAGCCTTGCGGACGCTGTCGGAGATGAAATTGCAAACGGCGAATTGCGCCGGGCTAAGTCCGTCGAAAAGCGAGCCGGGCACGGGGTGTTCCTTGCCGGAATCAGCGGCCTTGAGGATTTCCGCTTCCGGCAGGCCAATGGGAAAATTCAGGTTCACCCAGTCGGCCAATGGCCGCGGTTTCCATTCGCTGAACTCGGATTCGGCGTTCGTGAATTGCGCGACCTTGTCCACGACGACCTCCTCCATGATGTCCATGAGCCGGTCGCGCACATCCTCACCATGGATGATTTCGTTGCGGAAGCCGTAAATGACCTCGCGCTGTTTGTTCATCACGTCGTCAAATTCGAGCGTGCGTTTGCGGATTTGGAAATTGTGCTGCTCGACGCGCTTTTGCGCCTGCTGAATGGAACGATTCAGCCATGGATGCGTCA
Organism: Verrucomicrobia subdivision 3 bacterium UBA7542; assembly: GCA_002479245.1. Taxonomy (GTDB): domain Bacteria; phylum Verrucomicrobiota; class Verrucomicrobiia; order Limisphaerales; family UBA11358; genus UBA11358. The sequence goes on from DLMG01000082.1 coordinate 3,222, forward strand.
GTTCCTGGCCCTCTTCCAAGCCCATGCGCTCCATCATTTTTACAATGCGGTCGGAGCCGAACAGCCGCATCAAATCGTCTTCGAGCGAGATGAAAAAGTGCGACGAACCGGGATCGCCCTGGCGCGCGCAGCGTCCGCGCAACTGGCGGTCAATGCGGCGCGCTTCGTGGCGTTCCGTGCCCATGACGTGCAGTCCGCCGAGTTCGGCGACGCCGGG
>DLMG01000230.1:0-23656 GCA_002479245.1 Verrucomicrobia subdivision 3 bacterium UBA7542
ATCGGTCATCGGGTCAGCATCCACGCCGGCACGGTCATCGGCTCGGACGGCTACGGCTACGTGTTCGACGAGGGCCGCCACCGCAAAGTGCTGCAGGTTGGCAATGTGATCATCCACGACGACGTGGAGATCGGCGCCAACTCGGCCGTTGACCGCGCCACGCTTGGTTCCACCGTCATCGGCCAGGGCACCAAGATTGATAATCTCGTGCACGTCGCGCACAACGTCGTCATTGGCCGGCACTGTCTGGTCATGGGCCAGTCGGGTTTTGCTGGCAGCACGCGCCTTGGAGATTACTGCGTGATTGCTTCGCAGTCGGGGATTGCGGGACATTTGAAGCTCGGCAACCAGGCGATGGTCGGCGCGAAGTCTGGTGTGATGCGCGATATTCCCGACGGAGGGACAGTGCTCGGCTATCCCGCCTCGCCGGACAAACAGGCCAAGCGGCAGATGATCGCGGTGCAGCAGTTGCCGGACATGATCCACCGCCTGCGCGAACTGGAGAAGCAGGTGGAACAACTCCGTGCCAAAGTCGGCATTTAACTCGCATATTTCACACTCTGCATCAGCCTGCTGCGTAGCGCAGACTTCCAAGTCTGCTGTATCGCGGGTTTCTCAACCCGCTGATGCCACGCCGCATCCGACACTCTGCCGACTTGGAAGTCGGCGACACAGCAGGCTTGGAAGCCTGCGCTACAGGTGCTTCGCACGTTCGCATTGAAACAAGTATGAGATAGCAGGTTAAAGATGCAATGGTAGGGCAATGAACTTCCGTCCCGGGTGACCGGCAATCAGGAGATTGAACCGGCTGGTAAAAAAAAGGCCGGACAACAGGTCCGGCCTCTTAAAACAGAATTGAGAACTAAATTACAACGGCAACAACAATGAAATCATACCTCATGCCCTGTCACCTGCCAGTCACCAGTTCTGGTTACAAGGGTCACCCGGGACTATATTACTTAACAGAGGCAGCTTTATTGGGTTTTCCAACAAACCAGCGGTTGAAAACGCTGTTTTTTACGGCGGCGGCTTTGCTGTTTGGCCTTTTTTGAAGTGGGCGGCGGCGGGGTGGCAATCATCCGCTTATCCGTTCAGTAACGCTTCCGCATGTTTCCTCGCGGCGTCACTCTGGCCGCCGAGCATTCGGGCCAGTTCCGTAATGCGGGATTTTTTGTCGAGCAGCCTGATTTCCGAAATCGTGCGGCCATCCTTTACCTGCTTGGTCACGACGTAATGCGCATCGGCGGGCGCGGCGACCTGTGGCAGATGCGTGATGCACAGCACCTGTCGCCGAAGAGCAATTTGCTTCATCTTTTCGCCCACGGCGTTGGCCGTCTCGCCGCCGATATTGGCATCCACCTCATCGAAAATCAGCACGGGAATTTCGTCTTCCGCCGCCAGCACGGTCTTGAGCGCCAACATGACGCGGGCCATTTCACCGGACGACGCGATGGCGCGGAGAGGCTTGGCAGGCTCGCCCGGATTGGGAGCGAATTGGAATTCGATTTCGTCGAAACCCGTTTGTCGCAGCGTAGGAGCCGACGTGAGGAGGCTCTGACTTTCTTTTGATTTGAGACTCGTTACCTCGTCTCCTACGGAATCGGCTCTGATTGCCACGTCAAATTTGCTTTGCTTGAAACCCAAATCGTCGAGCTGTTTGCCCACGGCTTTCGCGAGTTGCGGAATCACCTTGCAGCGCTTGGCAGAAAGGTCCCTGCCCTGGCGCAACAGTTCGGCATCCAATTTTTGCAATTCACCGTTGAGTCGCGCCAGTTCGCCGTCGCGCTGTTCCAAGCTTTCGAGTTTGCGCTTCGCATCGTCGCCGAACCCGATGATCTCGGCGAGCGTCGCGCCGTATTTGCGCTTGAGCGAGTGGAGGAGGTCCAGCCGTTCTTCGAGCACCTGAAGTTGCGCGGGGTCAACGTCCACTTTTTCCGTGTAACGCGAAAGCCCGGACTGCAATTCGCGCAACGCGGACGCCGCCTGTCCGTGCAATTCAACCAGTGCGCCCGCGCCCGTGTCCACGCGCTGCAATTCCTGCAAGGTGCGGCCCACCGCGCCAGCCTGCCCGAGCAATGAATTTTCGTTCCCGTCCAGCAGATCCAGCGCCGCCTGGCTTAATTGCAGCAGCTTCGCCGCGTTGCTCGCGCGCTGGAATTTTTCCTCAACCCCCTCATCTTCACCGGGCTGAAGCCGGGCACCGGAAATTTCGTTCACTTGAAAACGCAGCAGGTCCAGTTGCTGCGCGTAGGTTTTCTCATCCACGATGAGCGCGGTTTTTTCGCTTTCGAGCGCGGAGCGGCGTTGAACCAGTTCGCCGAACGCCGCCCGCTCCTTTTCCAGATCGCCGAAAGCGTCGAGAATGGCGAGTTGCTTCGCCGGATGCAAAAGCGACTGGTGGTCGTGCGGGCCGTGCATGTCCACGAGCCATTCGCCAATCGCCGCCAGAACATTCAGTGTGGTGGCCGAACCGTTGACGAACTGGCGGTTCGTTCCACCGGTGGTGAAAGTGCGTTTGAGGACGAGTTGATTTTCCTCGCACGGCTCCAGGCCGTTTTCTTCGAGAAATTTCCCCAGCGGCGACGGAGCGCCGGCCTCCGGCCCGGCTTGTTTCAATCCATTGCCGCGACGAGCCGGGCCGGAGGCCGGCGTTCCGCGTTTATTGACATGCAATTCCGTGACGTCGAACAGGGCTTCGACGGAACAACTGTCGCTGCCATTGCGGATGAGCGTGCGGTCGGCGCGTTCGCCCAGGACGAGATTGAGCGCGCCGATGATGATGGATTTGCCCGCGCCGGTCTCGCCGGTGATGACATTGCAGCCGGGCTGGAGCTCCAGTGTCAGATCGCTCACAAGAGCGAGGTTTTTGATGCGCAGCGTCGTCAACATGGTTACATTCGCACTGCCAATGTGAAGGCGACGGGCGCCTTCGGCAAAAGAAAATTTTAATCATGGCGTTCTTATTCATTTTTCTCGGCAGCGGCACGTCGCAGGGCGTGCCCATCATCGGCAAGGAATATCCGCCGGAATTCCTGGCCAATCCCAAAAACCATCGTACCCGGCCTTCCCTTTACATCGCCACGGACAAGGTCAAGTTGACCGTGGACACGACGCCGGAATTTCGCATCCAGATGCTCCGCGAAAACATCCGCTGGCTTGATGCGGTTATTTTCACCCATTCCCACGCCGATCATATCATGGGTCTGGACGATTGCCGCCGTTTTTGCGATTTGCGCAAAGGGGCGTTGCCGATTTATGCGAACGAGGAAACAATGGCGACGCTTCGGCGTATTTTTATCTACGCGTTTGACGGGCGGGCGATTCCGAAAGGCTATTTTCGGCCCGAACCCCACGTCATTGACGGAACATTCACTTTGGGTGATTTGGAAATCATTCCCCTGCCCTTGCCGCATGGCGCGATCGACACCAACGGCTATCTCTTCGTGCAAAATGGCAAGAAACGGCTCGCGTATTTAACCGACTGCAAGGAAATCCCCGCCGCCGCGCTGGGAAAGGTCCAAGGCGTTGAAGTCGCCGTGCTCGATGCGTTGCGTTACACGCCGCATCCAACCCACATGTGCCTCGACGAAGCGCTGACGGCGGCACGGCGCATCGGCGCGGCGCGGACCTATTTCACACACCTCACGCACGATTACGACCACGACCGGGCACAGGCGGAATTGCCATCCGGAGTGATGTTCGCGTGGGACGGGCTGAAGATAACAGGCAATTAAACATTGAAAGGAAATTCCCGGTATGAAAATTATTTGGACCATTTTAATCGCGACATTGTTTCAGTGCGGCGGGCTTAACGCAGCGCGGGCTGCCGGCGACAACACTTTCACGCCTTCGAATCCACCGGAAATGAAGCCGCTGACCGGACACGATTCCCCGGCATACCGCGCGGCCCAGTGGTTCAAGCACGGCGTCAATCTGGGTGACTATCTTGAAGTGCCGCCGAACCAAGGCTGGGGGGTGACCGTTTCAGCGGACGAATTTGCACAGATGAAGCGTGAGGGTTTTGATCATGTGCGCGTGCCCGTTGGCTGGCATCATTACGCCGGGGCCGCGCCGGATTTCACGCTCACGCCGGAGATTTTTGCCCGGGTTGATTTTGTCGTCACCAATGCGCTGAACAGCGGACTGGGCGTGATGATCAACATCCATCACTTCAACGAATTGGACAAGGACCCGGCAGGGCAGACGGAAAAATTTCTCGCGTTGTGGCGTCAAATCGCGGCGCATTACAAGGATTTCAACAACCGGCTCGCGTTCGAACTTGATAATGAACCGCATGAAAACGCCAGGACCGCATTGATGAATCCGATTTACGCCCGCGCCATTGCGGAGATTCGCCGGAGCAATCCAAACCGGACGATTTTCGTTGAGCCGGGAAACTGGGGCGGCATTGACGAGTTGAAAAATCTGGTGCTGCCGCCCGACGACAACGTGATTGTTTCCGTCCATTGTTACGACCCGTTTCACTTCACACATCAAGGCGCGGATTGGGCCGGACCGGACACGCAACAAACCGGCATCCAGTTTCCCGGCCCGCCCGCACAACCGCTCAAGGCCGACCCGGGGCTGAATTTGAATTCCAACGTTTTAGCCTGGATTCAAGCCTACAACACCCTGCCGACGGATAAAAATCCGAGCAGCGCGCTGGCCTTCGCGGACAAATTAAAATTCCTCCGCACGTGGTCGGATTATTACGGATACCCGATTCACATCGGTGAATTTGGCTGCTACATCAAGGCTGACCCGGCGTCACGTGCCCGTTTCTACTCGGCGTTCCGGCGGGCGGCGGAGCAGCAGGGTTTGGGCTGGGCGACCTGGGACTGGAGCGCAAACTTTCGTTATTGGGATAAAAAAGCCGGCAAACCCATGCCCGGAATGCACGAAGCGCTCTTCGGCAAATTGAATTGAACCGGACACCGGGTGCGAGGTCAAATGACCAATATATGAGTTTTTTTGGGGTCAGATTCACGGTTTTTGTCTTCGCGCTCGCGCCGCTATTCGCCTACGCCGGCGGCGACGAGGTGGTCGTGATTTACAACACGCGCCTGGCGGGATCGAAAGTGGTGGCGGAACATTACGCCCAAATGCGGCAGGTGCCGGAGACTCAAATTTACGGACTCGACTTGCCCATCACCGAGGAGATGACGCGCGCCGAGTTTCGCGACGCGCTGCAATTTCCGCTGGCCAGCCGGCTGGTCGTGGACAATCTCTGGCGGTTTGGTTCCGTGACCAACGCCGCGACCAACGGCCAGCCGCAACGCGTGGACCACCCGGTCGTTGAATCCAAAATCCGCTACGCTGTCCTGTGCTGGGGTGTTCCGCTGAAAATTGCCGCCGACCCGAATTTGCGCGAACCGGGCCGGGAAAACGTCCGTCCGGAACTGTTGCGCAACGAAGCGGCGGTGGATTCCGAGCTGGCCTGGCTGCCGCTGCTGAAAATGAACGTTCCGCTTTCCGGACCGCTGCCCAACTGGGTTTATGGGACCACGAACCTGGCGCTGCTCCATCCCACCAACGGCATTTTGCTGGTCGCCCGGCTCGACGGCCCCAGTGTGGAGATTGCGCGCGCGCTGGTGGACAAGGCACTCGCCGCCGAACGCGACGGCTTGTGGGGCCGCGCCTACTTCGACGCCCGCGGACTGTCCCAAACCGACACCAATTATACCAATTATATTTTGGGCGACGAATGGATCCTGGGTGCGGGAGAAATCTGCCGCCAACTGGGTTTTGAAACGACCGTGGACAAAAATCCCGCCACCTTCCCCGCCGATTTTCCAATGAGTCAGATCGCGATTTATTGCGGCTGGTATGATGAAAACGTCAGCGGCCCGTTCACGCTGCCCAAAGTTGAATTCATGCCCGGCGCGTTTGCGTATCATTTGCATTCCAGCAGCGCGGCCACGTTGCGGAGCACGAACCAGTTTTGGGTCGGGCCGCTGCTCGCTAAAGGCGCCACCTGCACCATGGGCTGCGTGTATGAACCGTATCTCTCGGGCACACCGAATGTCGCCGCCTTTCTCGCGCGGCTGACTGTCGGCAGATTCACGTTTGGCGAGGCCGCCTGGGCCGCACAACCCGCCTTGTCCTGGCAGACCACCGTCGTCGGTGACCCGCTTTACCGGCCCTTTGGCCGGGAACCGTCCGTGTTGCATGCGGAATTCGCCCGCACCCACAACCCACTTATCGAATGGTCTTATCTGCGCATCGTGGATTTGAGTCTTGTTCATGGTGCGCCTGTTACCAAACTCGCCGCTTTCCTCGAAACCGTTCCCGCAACCACCAATAGCGCCGTGCTCACCGAAAAACTCGCCGACCTTTATGAAATGCAGGGCAAACCGTCCTCGGCCATCGAAACCTTCCAGCGCGCCCTGACGCTCAACACGTCGCCGGAACAGCGCATTCGCATCCGGCTCACGCTGGGCGAAAAACTTCTGGCGCAAAATCGCGAAGCCGACGCCATTGAAAATTACAAACAGCTTCTCAAGGAATCACCCGATTACCCCGGCCGGCCATCCGTCGAGGCAAAACTGGCCGCGCTCGAACCAAAACCCGCCGGGACCAACGCTCCGGCCGGAACCAATGCTCCGGTCGGGACCAACGCTCCGGCCAGCCCCAAACCGGCCAATTGAATGAAACCACGGAGTACTTGAATTTTAGGCTGCCAACCGGAGCGCGAGTTGTCCCAACTCGCAGCATGCCCAACCAATCCCGCCGCTGCGGATTGAGGACAATCCGCGCTCCGTGATAAATTAGGCCATCACCAATTTTTCGTGTATTTCGTGTATTTCGTGGTTAATTATTCCCATGGCCATTTTCTACGACACCCACGCGCATCTTGATTACCCGGACTACGCAAAGGATATGACGGAAGTCATTGCCCGCGCCCAGGCCGCCGGCATCACCAGGATCATTTCCATCGGCACCGACCTTGAAAGCAGCGCGCGCGCGATCAGGCTGGCCGAGCGTTTCGCGTGCGTCTTTGCCGCCGTCGGCTGGCATCCGTCAAACGCCCACGAAGCACCGGACGATATTCGCGAACCGCTGCGCAAACTGGTGAAGCATCCGAAAGTCGTCGCCATCGGTGAAATCGGCCTCGATTACCACCGTTTGCCGGGCGGAAAAACCGGCGGCACTGCCGACGACGACGCGCGCTACAAACAAAAACAGGCCGATATTTTTCGGCAACAGTTGGAAGTCGCCATCGACGCCGGGTTGAACTGCGTCATTCACCAGCGCGACTCATTTGACGACACTTTCGCCCAACTCAAACCATTCGCTGGCAAGGTCCGCGGCGTGTTTCATTGCTTCGGCGAAACGGTGGAGCGATTGCATCGCGTTTTGGAAATCGGCTCGCTCGTCAGCTTCACCGGCATCGTCACGTTCAAGAACGGACAAAACGTTCGCGACACCGTCGCCGCGACGCCGCTGGACAAATTCATGCTGGAAACCGATTGTCCGTATCTCGCGCCCATGCCGTATCGCGGCAAACGCTGCGAACCGGCTTATGTGAAGGAAATTTCCGAAACCGTCGCCCAGGTGAAGGGCTGTTCGCTCGAAGAATTGAGCGCGGCGACATGCAAAACGGCGGCGGGATTTTTCCCGAAGTTAAAATAGGCACGCCCAACCGGAACAAACCTCGGTAGGGCGGGCAGTCCTCTGCCCGCCGCTCGTCCGTATGCCAACAACGGCGCGCACGGAGTGTCGCGCCTACCCATGTGCCGATTCCCACTGGAAATTGGTATTGGATGGTGATAAGAAGAGAGCAAATCAAATTGACGCATCAACCAGCAGGCACATATGAAATCATTAAACATCAGCACCTCATTGGCTCTTGTGGCTTTGGCCATCATCTCGACCTCCTGCGCGACTCCGCCGCGGACGTTTCATAACTATGATAATACCGCACTGGTCATTGAATCCTGGGACAACCAGACCTGCCGGATGCTCCGACCGGACGCTTCTGTCAGCGAAGACAACAACCGGTTTTTGGCGAGGGCCGCGACATTGCCCAAAAGCCAAACCGCCGTGGTCATTCTTGAGAATTACACTGAATCACAAATTGGCGACCAGTTTCACGACCGCGGCACATACTGGCTCGTCAGCTTGCGGAATCTCGGATATCGGCACGTTGTCATCCTTCAAGGCCAGGACATCACCGAGCTTGAGGGGTTGAAAATCCTCGCCGATTACGATTGATGAAATCGAGGCAGACAAAGCTGGCTGCAAGTTAGCCAACGCTCGCCCTCATCCCGGCCTTAACTCTTGTGATGGCGAATAGTATTTATGCTCATCAAGTTTGCGACCGCATTACCGTTGGCGTGAAAGATTCGGTTGGCGACTCATTCCCATCAGCAGCAGAATGGAATAATCAGAGGCGTGATTGTGTGTCGCCGGTCGCCGCGTCAATCGCTTGCTCACCTCATTCGGCTGCGCTCCAGATTGGCTCGCCGCCCAGCTTCCGGGGAGTTGCTTTTAGGATTTCATATGCGCGAAGGAGTGTTCACGTCATATGCCCTATAGCACATTTACCAGGCTTCCTCATACATTTAATAATTAACGATAATGTATAAATAGCAGACATATCTTGACAGCTTCTTATTTTTGTGCGCCGCTTCGTGCCTAGGGGAGAAGAAAGCAGCAAGCGTCCGTCTGAGCTTACTCCCTTTCGCAGGCATTCTCTCCCGTGCTATGGCTGACGTGACTGACATGTTGCAGGCAATCGAGCGCGGCGAAGCGCACACGAGCGCGGAACTGCTGCCGCTGGTTTATGACGAATTGCGCCGCCTGGCCGCGCACAAGCTCTCCCAGGAACGCCCCGGCCAAACCCTCCAGGCCACCTCGCTGGTCCACGAGGCCTGGCTGCGCCTGGTGGGCGCGGAAAGCCAGAAGTGGGAAGGGCAGAAGCACTTTTTCGCGGCCGCGGCGGAGGCGATGAGGCGGATCCTGGTCGAGAACGCACGCCGCAAGCAGCGGCTCAAGCACGGCGGCGGGTGCCAACGGGTCGAGGGGGACGCGGTGGAATTGGCCTGCCCGTTGCCCGACGACGATTTGCTGGCTCTCGATGAAGCGCTGACCCAACTGGCGAAGGTGGACTCCGCCGCGGCAGAACTCGTCAACCTGCGCTTTTTCACCGGCCTGACGCAGGCGGAAGCCGCCGCGCAACTGGGCATTTCCCGCAGCACCGCCGACCGGGCCTGGGTTTTCGCCCGCGCCTGGCTCTTCCGGCGCGTTCGCCTGCCGGACGAGCCGGACAAATAGAATCACCAAGCGTCTGCCGATTTCTTGAAGCAAACCGGCCGGCCACGTCGCATGTATCGGTGAAACGATTGCTGATCGGAATCAACTCTATGAGCACAGACTGGGAACGAATCAAACAGGTTCTGGCCGAGGCGGCGGCCCGCAACTCACCAGCCGAACGAGCAGCTTATCTGGACGGCGCCTGTCGCGGCGACGAACGGTTGCGCGCGGAAGTCGAGAAACTCCTGCTGGCCCACGATCAAGCCGGCGCGTTTCTTGAAGACCCGGTTGCTCCACCACAGCATTCCACGATCGTCCTTCCCGCACCACTCACCGAGAAGCCCGGCGACCGCATCGGGCGCTACAAGTTGTTGCAGCAAATCGGCGAAGGTGGCTGCGGGGTGGTCTATATGGCCGAACAGGAGCAACCCATCCGGCGGCGAGTTGCTCTCAAGGTGATCAAGCTGGGGATGGACACCAAGGCGGTCATCGCCCGGTTCGAAGCCGAGCGCCAAGCCCTGGCGCTGATGGACCATCCGAATATCGCCAAGGTGCTCGATGCCGGCGCGACCGACACCGGCCGGCCCTACTTCGTCATGGAACTGGTGCGGGGGATCAAGATCACGGACTACTGCGACCAGAACAACCTTTCGACCGAGCAACGGTTGGACCTGTTTATCCAGATCTGCCATGCCATCCAGCACGCGCACCAGAAGGGCGTGATTCACCGCGACATCAAGCCCTCGAACATCCTGGTGACCGTGCATGATGGGAAACCACTGCCGAAGATCATTGATTTTGGCATCGCCAAGGCCACCTCGGGCCAACTGTTAACGGACAAGACGCTGTTCACAGCGTTCGAGCAGTTTATCGGCACGCCGGCTTATATGAGTCCGGAGCAGGCGGAAATGAGCACGCTGGACATCGACACGCGCAGCGACATCTACGCGTTGGGGGTGTTGCTCTACGAACTGTTGACCGGTCAGACGCCGTTTGACGCGCAGGAACTGGTGGCGGCGGGCCTGAACGAGATGCGGCGGATCATCCGGGAACAGGAGCCGCTTCGGCCTTCGACGCGGATTAGCACGTTGGAAGCAGCCGACCAAACCGCAGTAGCCAGGCGACGTCATTCCGAGCCGCCGCAACTGATTCATATGGTGCGCGGGGATTTGGACTGGATCGTGATGAAGTGTCTCGACAAGGACCGCACCCGCCGTTACGAGACGGCCAACGGGCTGGCCGACGATGTGGTGCGACATATGCAGGACGAGCCGGTGGTGGCCCGGCCGCCAAGCCGGATTTATCGGTTTCGGAAGCTGGTGCGACGAAACAAGCTGGTTTTCACCGCCAGCGCCGCTGTTGCTTTTGCGCTCCTGCTGGGCGTGGCGGTGAGCGTCTGGCAGGCCGTCCGTGCCACCCAGTCGGAGACCCTGGCCAAACAGCGCCTCGCGGAGTCCGAGGCCATCTCCAAATTCATGACCGAAGCGTTCCAGAGCCCGGACCCAGCGCGCGACGGTCGCACCATCACCGTCGCCGAAACTCTCGGCACCGCAGCCAGGAAGCTGGACGCGGAATTGACCAACCAGCCCGCCCGCCGTGCCAGCCTCCAGGCCACGCTGGCTAAAACTTACTGGGCGCTGGGTCTCCGCCGCGAGGCCGTCGCGCTGGAGGAGAAGGTTCGAGATTACCACTTGGCCGTCTCGGGCCCGGAGCATCCTGACACGCTCGCGGCGATCAGCGACCTGGCGGTTTACTATGCTGCGGTCGGCCGCGAGGTCGAGTCCCTCAAGATGTCGGAGAAGGTGCTGGCGCTCAGCCGCAAGGTGAACGGCCCGGAACACCCCGACACGCTCAAGGAGATGAGCAATCTGGCGTGGTTGTACGAAAACGCCGGTCGCTCCGACGAGTCCCTCAAGCTGCGGGAGGAGGTCTTGGCGCTTCGTCGCAAGGTGAGCGGCCCCGAAGACCCCGAAACAATCTCGGCGATGAACGAACTTGGACTTTCCTTTGGCGACGTCGGTCGCCAGGACGAGGCGCTCAAGCTGCGGGAACAGCTAGTGCCACTCAGCCGAAAGGTGAACGGTCCGGAACACCCCGCCACGCTCTGGGCGATGCATTGGCTCGCCTATTCCTACGGAGAGGCCGGGCGCTGGGATGAGGCCATCAAATTGCAGGAGGAGGTGCTGGCGCTCCGCCGCAAGGTGAGCGGCCCGGAACACTCCGACACGCTCTGGGCGATGCACACCCTGGCGTATTCCTACGACTATAGTGGCCGCCGCAACGAGGCTCTTAAGATGCGGGAGGAGATGCTGGCGCTTCGCCGCAAGGTAAGCGCGGACTCACCCCCCGTGCTCGCGTCGGCGATGTATCAACTGGCGGGCTCCTACGACGAGGCCGGCCGCCGCGACGAGGCGATGAAGCTGCGGGAGGAGGTGTTGACGATTTACCTCAAAGCGAGGGGCAAGGAGAACGCCGACACGCTCTGGGTGATGCACGACCTCGCCTATTACTACGACGCGGCCGGCCGCTGCGACGAGGCTCTCAAGCTGCGCGAGGAAGCGCTGCCGCTCCTGCGCAAGGTGAGCGGCCCGGAACACCCCAACACGCTCCTGGCGATGTACGACCTGGCAACTTCTTATGACGAGGCTGGCAGGCAGGCCGAGGCCCTCAAGCTCAGGGAAGAGTTGCTGCCACTTCGCCGCAAGGTGAACGGCCCTGAACACCCGGACACGCTCAATCTTCTCAATGGCCTGGCCAGGACGTTGGCTGCAAGCGATGCGCCGGAGATTCGCAATGGGACCAACGCGGTCCGTTTGGCGGAAGAAGCTGTTGCGGCGACCAGCCGGACAAACGCCAGTTTTCTCGATACTTTGGCAGCCGCTTATGCCGAGACGCATCAGTTTGGCAAGGCGGTCAACACGCAGAACGAAGCGATCGCCCTGCTGCGAGACGAGTATCAGAAGACGGATTACGCTTCCCGGCTGAAGCTATACCAATCGAACATTCCTTACCGGGATCATGACCAATCGAACACTCATTATCGGGATCATAATGCGCTGGCGGCCAACACACTCACGCTGATTAGCCAGGGAAAGTTTGCGCAAGCCGAACCTCTGGCACGCGAGTGTCTGGCGCTGCGCGAAAAAATGATTCCAGACGATTGGCGGACTTTCAATGCCCGATCTCTACTGGGCGGTTGTCTGCTTGGGCAAATGAAATATGCCGAAGCTGAACCGTTACTGCTCTCCGGTTACGAAGGTCTGAAACAACGCGAAGACAAGATTCGACCCGCAGCCAGGGAGCTTCGTCTGCAAGAAGCCCTTCAGCGCCTGGTGCAACTCTACGAAGCAACGGGCCGGGCCGAGCAGGCCGCGGAGTGGAGAAAGAAACTGGCCGAACGGGAGGCTGACAAGAAATAAGCTGGAGCGTTTTCCCCATAGCCAAAACCGCGAAGCTCCAGGTCCCTAGCAACAAAACAAAGCCAAGCCCCTGAAAACCATGAGTCAATTCAAATTCACCTGTCCGCACTGCGAACAACACCTGCAATGCGACGAACAGGCATCGGGCCGCGAGATTCAATGCCCCAACTGCCAGCACCTTATCCATATTCCGCCGATTCCCGGCCGAACCGCCGAGTACAACCCCAAATCCGGGAAGACTGGGGCTACCTTTGTCCCGTCCGGCAACGTGTTGCCGCCAAAAGGGATATCGCTCGCTCGCAAGCCGGACCGGTCGGGACCGCCGTGAAAGGAGGCAACCCAATGCGGCGCGACTGAAGAATTTTCGATTTTTCCTGAAGCAATCCGGGAAGAAATGGCGCTTAGGTAATTAGGACAGAGAAATTCGTTCAAACCACAATATCAAAACTTATGAAAACGAACATTGCTTTTTCAAGTCGGGCCGGACGCTGGTTCGGCCCAGGAAACATGATGAATTCCAAGAGTCTTTTCCGGCGGCTGGCTGGGACTTTGCCGGGCGTCCTGCTGTGGCTGGCTGTCCTGCCTTACGGTGCACTCGTGCTGCCGGTTTTTGATGCTCAAGCCGGAGTGGTCTTCACCACTTTGTATTCATTTGGTTCGGTTCAGGATACCAATGGTGTTGCGCTTGATGGTGCAAATCCTCAGGCCGGGCTGTTGCAGGGCAGCGACGGCAATTTCTATGGCACGACTTTCTGGGGTGGCACCAACATCGGATTGACACCTTATGGTTGGAATTCTTGGGGCACGGTGTTCAAAATGAGCACTAATGGAACGCTGACCACTTTGTATTCCTTCACCGGCGATAATGATGGCGCAAATCCCTCTGCCGGGCTGGTGCAGGGCAGCGACGGAAATTTATACGGCACAACTTACTATGGCGGCACGAACGGTTATGGCACCGTGTTCAAAATCAGCACCAATGGAGTGTTCACCAGTTTGTATTCCTTCGGTTCGGTTCTGGATAGCAATGGCCTTTTACTTGATGGCTCGGGACCAAATGGGCTGGTGCAAGGCAGCGACGGCTTATTCTATGGCACGACCCAATGGGGCGGCGCTTTCACTGACCAATATAATAGCATCGGCTATGGCACCGTGTTCAGAATCACCACCAATGGGGCGCTGGCCACCTTGTATTCATTCGGTTCAGTTCAGGATACGAATGGTAATCCACTTGATGGCGTGGCTCCCTTTGCCAGCCTGGTGCAGGGTAGCGACGGGTATTTATATGGCACGACTTCTGGTGGCGGCACAGATGACTATGGCACCGTGTTCAGAATCAGCACCAATGGGGTGCTGACCTGTTTATATTCCTTCACCGGCGGCAATGATGGCGGGGGGCCTGCCGCCTGTCTGGTGCAAGGCAGCGACGGCGATTTCTATGGCACTACCGCAGGCATTCTCAGTAGGGGAAATATTGGAAGCAAGCCGGGCAGTCCTGGCAGCGTGTTCAAAATCACCGCCAATGGAGCGCTGACCGCTTTGCACACATTCGGCACATTCTTCGGCGAGAATGATGGCTTAAATCCCCAAGCCGGGCTGGTGCAAGGCAGCGACGGCACTTTTTATGGCACGACTGAATCCACCACCGTGGAATCCGGAATGGATTATATTGCATTCGTCGGCCCTGGCACCGTGTTCAGAATCAGCACTAATGGCGGGCTAACGACCGTTCATGCTTTCGGCTCGATTACTAATACGAGTGGCGAGCTGCTAGATGGTGTAAGTCCCGCTGCCGCTCTGGTGCAGGGCAGGGACGGCAATTTCTATGGCACAACTTCCAGCGGCGGCGCATTCACGAATCAATTCGCGAATCAATTCGGCCAAGGCTACGGCACCGTTTTCCGGCTGACCATCGTGCCATCACCGCAACTGACCATCATTCCTTACGGAGAAAATGTCATTTTGACGTGGCCGACCAATGCCTTCGTTTTCACTTTGCAATCCAGCACTGGTCTTGGTTCTGCGGCAAACTGGAACACCAATTCTCCATCTCCTGTCGTCATCGGTGGGCAGAACGTGATTATTAATCCGCTCACCGGCACCCAAATGTTTTTCCGATTGCTGTTGGCTCAATAACCGACGAAATAAAAACGTCTATGAAAACAACCAATATCAAATGGTTTCTGAACGATTCATTGACCAAACTCATCCTCTTGGCAGTTGGGTTGTTCTTGGCAACCACGAGCAGCGCTTTGGCCACCGTGCGCTACGTGAACGTCAACAACGCCAACCCCACGCCGCCCTACACCAACTGGGCCACCGCGGCCACGAACATTCAGAACGCGGTAGATGCGGCAGGGGCGGGTGACCAGATTGTGGTGACCAACGGCATCTACGCCGGTGGCAGTCGGGTGGACCCATATGGTGACCCCACCTGTGTGGTGGTAGCCAAGCCGCTGGTCTTGAGCAGTGTTAACGGCCCTGACGTCACCATAATCGATGGCGGTGGCGGGGCCACGTGCCTTTACCTCACCAACAACGCGGTGATGGTGGGCTTCACCCTGACCAATGGTTCGACCTACTACACCGAATATGGCAACGGCGGAGGGGTCTATTGCGAATCCAACGCCGTGCTGACCAATTGCGTGTTGACCGGCAACTCGGCCAACTACGGCGGCGGGGCCTATGGCGGCACGCTCAACAACTGCACGCTCACCGGCAACACGGCATACGAATATGAAATTACTTTGTTCCATCCCATAGGTGGCTATGGCGGTGGAGCTTATGGCAGCACGCTTAACAACTGCACGCTGAGCGGCAACTCGGCGGTCTTTGGCGGTGGGGTTGCCGGTTACAGCACGCTCAACAACTGCACGCTGAGCGGCAACTCGGCAGCCTTTAGCGGTGGGGTTGCCAGTTACAGCACGCTCAATAACTGCACGGTCACTGGCAACTCCGGCGACGGGGCCGCTTACAGCACACTCAACAACTGCACGGTCACCGGCAATTCAGGTGGGGCCTACTCCAGCACGCTGAACAATTGTGTGGTGTCTGGCAATACCGGCGGCGGGGCCGATTACAGCACGCTCAACAACTGCACGGTCACCGGTAATTCAGGCTGGGGAGCGTCGTCTGCCACGCTCAACAACTGCATCGTCTATTTCAACTCGGACCCTAATGGAGGCAACTATGACCCTTCCAGCACGCTTAACTTCTGTTGCACAACGCCCATGCCCACCAACGGTGTCGGCAACATCAGTGCCGACCCGCAACTGGCCAGCGCGTCGCATCTGAGTGCCGAATCCCCCTGCATCGGGGCGGGTAGCGCGACCTACGCCAGCGGCTCCGACATTGACGGCGAAGCCTGGAACAACCCGCCGTCCATCGGCTGTGATGAATACCACGCCGGGGCGGTGACGGGACCCTTGACGGTGAGCCTGACGGCAACCTTTATGAACGTGGCCACAGGCTTTCCAGCGGGTTTAACGGCGTTCATCGCTGGCCGCACCGACCTGAGCGTGTGGGATTTCGGCGATGGTTACGTGGCGGTCAACGAGCCTTATACTTCACACGCCTGGACCGTGCCGGGGGATTACCTTGTGGCGTTGTGGGCCTTCAACGACAGCTATCCGCAAGGGGTGAGCGCGACGGTGACGGTTCACGTCGAAGAAGGTGTGCATTACGTCGCGGCCACCAGTGGTAATCCGGTCGCGCCCTACCTGTCCTGGGCGACGGCGGCCACCAACATCCAGGACGCGGTGGATGTGGCGCCACCGGGCGGCACAGTTTTCGTGACTAATGGGACTTATGCAGCCGGCGGGCGGACAATACCAGGGGACAACATGGCGAACCGGGCGGCGGTGGACAAACCGCTGACGGTGCGGAGCGTCAACGGCCCGGGCGTCACCGTAATCGATGGCGGTGGCGCGGTGCGGTGCCTTTACCTGACCAACGACGTGGTGATGGTCGGCTTCACGTTGACAAATGGTATGGGCTTCCGAGGGGGAGGGGCGTACTGCGAATCCAGCAGCGCTGTGCTGACCAATTGCGTGCTGACCGGCAACTCGACGCCCTACGACGGCGGTGGGGCCTATGGCGGCACGCTCAACCACTGCACGTTGAGCGCCAACTCGGCAAACGGCTACGGCGGGGGGGGCTGGGTTTGCACGCTCAACAACTGTACCTTGACAGGCAACTCGGCAGCTTGGGGCGGCGGGGCTGATGGCGGCACGCTCAACAACTGCACCCTGAGCGGCAACTTGGCGAGAATTTGGGGCGGCGGGGCCCTTGGCTGCACACTCAACAACTGCACGTTGACGGGCAACTCAGCCACCTTTGGCGGCGGGGCTGATGGCGGCACGCTCAACAACTGCACCCTCACCGGCAACTGGGCAACTAATTCTGGTGGTGGGGCCTTTAACTGCACGCTGAACAACTGCATCGTCTATTTCAACTCGGACCCCAATGGGGGCAATTATGGCCTTTACAACACGCTCAACTATTGTTGCACCACTCCCATGCCCACCAACGGTGTCGGCAACATCACCAACGCGCCGCTGTTCGTGAATTACGCTGGCGGCAACCTGCGCCTGCAATCGAACTCCCCCTGCATCAACTCGGGCGACAACGCCTATGTCGTCGGGAGCACCGACCTGGACGGCAATCCCCGCATCGTCGGCGGCACGGTGGACATCGGTGCTTACGAATATCAGACACCGACTTCCATCATTTCCTATGCCTGGCTCCAGCAATATGGCCTGCCCACCGACGGCTCGGCGGATCACGCCGACCTGGACGGCACCGGAATGAATGTTTACCAGGATTGGGTCGCCGGCTTAAATCCCACCAACGCCCTGTCGGTGTTGAAAATGCTGGCGCCCGTTAAAACCAATAATCCGGCGGGGTTGGTTGTGACTTGGGAAAGCGTGAACACGCGAACGTATTATCTCCAAAGGGGCACCAATCTGGGGGCGCAACCGGCCTTCTCCACCATCCAGAACAACATTGTCGGCCAAGCCGGCACGACGAGCTGCACGGACACCACCGCCACGAACGCCGGCCCGTACTTCTATCGCGTGGGGGTGGACCGATAAGAAAGAATGTAAATATGAAAACTCAACTCACGAAACTCCGTAATGGAAGTAGAAACTGCGCTAAGATTGGGCCGGTTCCTGGCATCAAGCCGGTTTTCGCTCTAGTTATGCGACTGCTCTTGGCCTTCGTGCTCGTGCTGCCCATTTTTGGAGCACAGGCCGGTGTGGTCTTAACCACTTTGAATTCATTCGCCGACACCAATGACGGAGCAAACCCCAATGGGTTGGTGCAAGGAAATGACGGCAATTTCTATGGCACAACTTACGAAGGCGGCACGAACGGTTTGGGCACCGTGTTCAAAATCAGCACCAATGGGGCGCTGACTACTTTGTATTCATTCGGTTCGCTTCAGGATACTGATGGCGATCCACTTGATGGCGCAAATCCCGTTGCCGCTCTGTTGCAAGGCAATGACGGCTATTTCTATGGCACAACTTTCAGCGGCGGCACGAACTACTACGCTGGGACCGTGTTCAAAATCAGCCCCAATGGGGCGCTGACCACCTTGTATTCATTCGGTTCGGTTCAGGATACAAATGGCAATCTACTTGATGGCTATTATCCTAATGCCGGACTGGTGCAGGGCAGTGACGGCAATTTCTATGGCACGACTATTTGGGGCGGCACGAACGTCTATGGCACCTTATTCAAAATCAACAACAATGGAATGTTGACCACTTTGCATTCCTTCACCAGCGGTAATGATGGCGGGAATCCACGGGGCGCGTTGGTGCAGGGTAGCGACGGTTTTTTCTATGGCACGACTACTTGGGGCGGCACGAACGGCTACTATGGGACCGTGTTCAAGGTCAGCACCAATGGGGCGCTGAACACCTTGTATTCATTCGGTTCGGTTCGGGCTACTAATGACCCCTTATCTTCACTTGATGGCGGAAATCCCAATGGGCTGGTGCAAGGCAGCGACGGGATTTTCTATGGCACAACCGGAGGCATGGGCCGTGAGGGATTTGGTTGGCCGTTCAGCCCTGGCACCGTGTTCAAACTCACCACCAATGGCGTGCTGACCACTTTGCACTCATTCAGCGCATTCAGCGGCGGCAATGATGGCGCAAATCCCGTTGCCGCTCTGGTGCAAGGAAACGACGGCAATTTCTACGGCACGACTGAATGCAACGTCTTTGAACCAGGCGATAACTCATACGGCCCTGGCACCGTGTTCCAAATCAGCGCCAATGGCGGGCTGACGACCGTTCATGCTTTCGGCTCGATTACTAATGCGAATGGCGAGCCGCTGGATGGCGCAAATCCCGCTGCCGCTTTAGTGCAAGGCAGCGACGGCAATTTCTATGGCACGACTTCCGATGGCGGCCCGAACGGCGCTGGCACTATTTTCCGGCTGACCATTGTGCCAGAGCCACAACTGACGATAATTCCTTACGGGGAAAATGTTATTCTAACGTGGCCGACCAATGCCTTCGTTTTCACTTTGCAATCCAGCATGAACCTTGGTTCATCGGCGATCTGGACCACCAATTTTCCGGCACCGGTCCTCATTGGTGGACAGAACGTCGTGATAAATCCAATCACCGGCAGCCAGATGTTTTACCGATTGCTGTTGGCTCCGTAACTCACGAAATGAAAACATCTATGAAAACGACCAATTCCAAATGGTTTGCGAGTGTCTCGTTGACCAAACTCAGCCTCGTGGCGGCCGGGATATTCCTGGCAGCCACGAGTAGCGCCTTGGCCACCGTGCGCTACGTGAACGTCAACAACGCCAACCCCACACCGCCCTACACCAACTGGGTCACCGCCGCCACGAACATTCAGGATGCGGTGGATGCGGCTGCGGCGGGTGACGAGATTGTGGTGACCAACGGCACCTACACCGGCGGCAGTCGGGTGGACCCATATGGTAATCTCAACTGTGTGCTGGTGGACAAGCCGCTGCTCTTGAGCAGCGTCAACGGCCCGGATGTCACCGTGATTGATGGCGGTGGCGCGGCGCGATGCGTTTACCTCACCAACAATGCGGTGCTGCTGGGCTTCACCTTGACCAATGGTTACGCCCACTACTACGGGGGAGGGGCATACTGCGAATCCACCAACGCCGTGTTGACCAATTGTGTGCTAAGCGGCAACTCGGCCTTCGCTGGCGGCGGGGCCTATGGCGGCACGCTCAACAACTGCAAGCTCAGCGGCAACTCGGTTTTCCCAATTCGTGACCCCTTTGGGGGGTTCAATGGCGGCTACGGCGGCGGGGCTTCTGGTTCCACGCTGAACAACTGTACGTTGACCGGCAATTCGACGGACGATTTGGGTGGCGGTGCCTTTGGCGGCACGCTGAACAACTGCACGCTGACCGGCAACTCGGCCAACTCTTTCGGCGGCGGCGGCGGGGCTGCCGATTCCACGCTCAACAACTGCAGGCTGACCGGCAACTCAGGCGGCGGGGCCTGTGGCGGCACGCTGAACAATTGTGTGGTGGCTGGAAACAGCGGCGGCGGAGCGTCTGGCGATTTACTCTCCTTCTCCCCGTCCTGCACGCTGAACAACTGCACCATCACCGGTAATTCAGGCTGGGGAACATCGTCTGCCACCCTGAACAACTGCATTGTCTATTTCAACTCGGACCCCAATGGGGGCAACTATGACCCTTCCAGCACGCTCAACTACTGTTGCACGACGCCGCTGCCCCCCAGCGGTGTCGGCAACATCAGTGCCGACCCGCAACTGGCCAGCGCGTCGCATCTGAGTGCCGCATCCCCCTGCATCGGGGCGGGTTGCGCGACCTACGCCAGCGGCACCGACATTGACGGCGACGCCTGGAACAACCCGCCGTCCATCGGCTGTGATGAATACCACGCCGGGGCGGTGACGGGACCCTTGACGGTGAGCCTGACGGCGACCTATACGAACGTGGCCACAGGCTTCCCCGTGGATTTGACGGCGCTCATCGAGGGCCGGACCGACCTGAGCGTGTGGGAATTCGGCGATGGTTTCGTGGAGGTCAACGAGCCTTATACATCACACACTTGGACGGCACCAGGGGAGTACCTCGTGGCGTTGTGGGCCTTCAATGACAGCTATCCGGAAGGCGTGAGCGCGATGGTGACGGTGCGAGTTCTCGACCACCCGGTGCAATATGTGGCCTTGGGCAGCACGAACCCGGTCGCGCCCTACCTGTCCTGGGCGACGGCGGCCACCAACATTCAGGACGCGGTGGATGTTCTTTGGGGCGGGAGGTCGCTGGTACTGGTGACTAACGGCACCTACGCCCCCGTCACAGTGAACACACCGCTGACGTTGCAAAGCGTCAACGGGCCGGGCGTCACCATCATCAATGGCGGTGGTACGGTGCAGTGCCTTTACCTCACCAACGATGCTTTAATGGTGGGCTTCACCTTGACCAATGGTCTCGGAGGGGCGGGTTGCGAATCCAGCAGCTCCGTGCTGTCCAATTGCGTGTTGAGCGGCAACTCAGGCAGCGGGGCCACCGGCGGCACGCTCAACAATTGCTCCTTGACTGGCAACTCAGGCGTCTTTGGCGGCGGAGCCTCTAGCTGCACGCTCAACAACTGCACGTTGACCGGCAACTCGGCATTCAGAGGTGGCGGGGCTTGGCTTAGCACGCTGCGCAACTGCACGTTGAGCGACAATTTCGCCGGTGACAGCGGCGGCGGAGCGGCTGCGAGCACGCTGAACAACTGCACGTTGACCGGCAACTCGGCAAGCTACGGCGGCGGGGCCGCCTCGAGCACAGGCGGCTATGGCAGCACGCTCAACAACTGCATCGTCTATTTCAACACCGCCGCGAACGGCGCCAACTACTATCAAGACCAATACGGTGGAGGTCTCATTTACTGTTGCACGACGCCTATGCCCACCAACGGTGTCGGCAACATCACAAACGCGCCGCTGTTCGCGAATTACGCTGGCGGCAACCTGCGCCTGCAATCCAACTCCCCTTGCATCAACTCCGGCAACAATACCTATGTGGTCGGCAGCACCGACTTGGACGGCAACCCCCGCATCGTCGGCGGCACGGTGGACATCGGGGCTTACGAATATCAAACACCGACTTCAATCATTTCCTATGCCTGGCTCCAGCAATATGGCCTGCCCACGGACGGCTCAGCGGACCACGCCGACCTGGACGGCACCGGCATGAACGTTTATCAGGATTGGGTTGCCGGCTTAAATCCCACCAACGCCCTGTCGGTGTTGAAAATGCTGGCGCCCGTTAAAACCAATAATCCGGCGGGGTTGGTTGTGACTTGGCAAAGCGTGAATACGCGAACGTATTATCTCCAACGCAGCACCAATCTGGCGGAGCAACCGGCCTTCATCACCATCCAAAGCAACATCGTCGGCCAGGCCGGCACGACGAGTTACACGGACACCACCGCCACGAACGCCGGCCCGTACTTCTATCGCGTGGGCGTTGGGAATTGACTTGTGCGGTTTGCTGGTTTGAAAAGGAGATTTTATGAAAACAAGACGAAACCTGATTCAAATCTGGCTGCTATGTGCGGCGCTGCTGCCCACTGTGATGCAAGCCCAATTCAATTACATAACCATCAATGGCACGATCACCATCACGGAATACACCGGTCCAGGCGGTGCGGTGACCATCCCCAGCACGATCAATGGCCTGCCGGTCACCACAATCGGAGGCTACGACTACGGGGGCTATTGGTATGGTGCGTTCCATTGGTGCTACAGCCTGACCAGCGTCACGATCTTCACCAGCGTCACCAGCATCGGAGACTGGGCGTTTTCTCCACATAGACACGGAACGTGGGCAATTGGCTGTCAGCACACAAGGTTCAACAAGGGGACATAACTGCGCTACAAACGCCTTTGGAGTAGCTGCCACAGATGCGAACAATTCTTATCCTACTAATCCTTTCACGGGTGGGGCAGCCAACCCAGTGAGGCGCCGCTGAAGAATTCTCGGTTTTATTTGGCGCAACAATCCTCATTTTTTCTTAAACACTAAGTTTTTGACTGTGTAAAACCCAACAAACGACCCCTGTGAGGTTTTGGGAAATCAACTCCGGAATCGAACGACAACAAGGCGCTCAACATCTGCCATTGTTTCTCATCGGGTGTGAGGGAACCGCTTTCCCAGGCCAAAATCAACGCCGTCTCAATTCCCATTTTACCCGCTATTTGATAGGGATGAAGCCCCTTTTCATAGCGCTTGGCCTGAATGTAATCACCAAGCGTTTTTATGACAGTCGGGATGTGCTTTCGGCGGTGGCGATTCGGCGGAATGTGGGCGCGGGATACGCGAATTTGCCGTTGTGCAAAAGCCAACAGGGCAGTGCTCCCCCAGGAGAAGGAGAATCAATGTCCACTCTACTTTCAATTCACCGTCAACGGTATTTGCACGATCAGCACATAAAAGGTTTGAAATCGTCCGCTGGCATGTCCTCTCCCCGGGGGAGAGGAAATAGGTGAGGGCGAGTGTAAAAACCAATTTCCATTTTAAGACCCACCCAGCCCCGTATTATCCAGCGAAATTATTCCGAAGTTTCCTCACCGTTTCTTCATTGAACCATTGGCTCTGGCGCATGGATAATCACTGAAACGATGTCAGAGGAACTTCAACTGCGCATCCACGGCGAAGCTACGCTGCCCACGCTGATTTATCTGCCCGGCTTGCACGGCGATTGGACGCTCATTGGCAGCTTTCGCAAGGTTATTGGCGGCCGGGTGCGCTTCGTCGAAATCACCTACCCACGCACGCTCACGTGGTCGCTGGACGATTACGCGGCGACCATCGAAGCCGCGCTGGCGCACAATGGAATCACCCGCGGCTGGCTGCTCGGCGAATCGTATGGCTCGCAGGTTTTGTGGGCGATGGTCGCGCGCGGGAAGTTTCCGGCGCAGGGCGTGATTCTGGCGGGCGGTTTCGTGAA
>DLMG01000230.1:23679-23828 GCA_002479245.1 Verrucomicrobia subdivision 3 bacterium UBA7542
TGGGGCGAGCGCCTGTCCCGGCGAAACAGTCCGCGAAGACGGATTCTCGCGAGCCGGCCTTGGCGCTGCAAAGCGAAGCCGGCTCGTCAGGAACCTCGCTCCACCAAACAGCGAAAAACAATTTCAAAATCGAAGGCGTGATTCTGGCG
>DLMG01000164.1 GCA_002479245.1 Verrucomicrobia subdivision 3 bacterium UBA7542
GCCTTGGACCCTGGTGTACCGACCATGTGGTATAATAGTCCGTCCGTTTTGCATGGTTTTTCGAGTATGATTGCGTATGCTGACGGACATGTGCTAGTCCACAAATGGTCGGACGGTAATATGATCAACGATAGGAATCCCCAAAATCCGCCGGGATGCAATGTTCCAGCTGATCCCAAGTCGTCGGATTTGGGCTGGTTTTTTTCAGTGACCACAATTCATAACTAAACATTTTTTTACACGGACAGTCAATGGTGGTCAAACTTCCAAGTTTATGGCGGTGGTTTGTAATTTCGTCCGAAGTGGAAGCCTCGAAATAAAATTGGCCAGAGTAGTGGCAAGTTTGATTCTTATTGCCGGCTTGATTTCAGCGAAACCAGGGTTGGCCGCAAATATTCTTGGCAATCCGGGCTTTGAAACCGGAAACTTCACCAACTGGACCACCTTCGGGCCGAATAATTACGTCCTGTCCGGTGCGAGCCAGGCCCATAGCGGGACCTGCTATTACAAAGTGTATGGCGCGTTCAACGGCGCGTACAACTACACGGGCATTTACCAGGACAATTTCACGGCGCCGGGCGCCATCTACTCGGCCGACGGCTGGGGTTACTCGCTGTCCAGCGATGCCATGAACGGGCAGGACCAGGCTTGGATTGAGGTGAGCTTTCGGGATTCGTCCTACAACGCCTTGGCGCTTTACCGGTCGCCGGTCGTCACCAGCAACAATATCGCCAGCCTCGGCGGGTTAAGCAAATGGTTTGATTTGCAGATAACCAACCAGTGCTCCTTTACGAACGCGTCGGCGCTGCCCCTGCTTCCCGGAACGGTGATCAACACCGTGACCAGTCTGGTGGCTCCGGCGGGCGCGGTTTACGTGCGATACCAAATCGTTTTTGTGCAGGGACCGGACAAGGCACACGGCTCGATGTATTTTGA
Source organism: Verrucomicrobia subdivision 3 bacterium UBA7542 (assembly GCA_002479245.1). GTDB lineage: Bacteria > Verrucomicrobiota > Verrucomicrobiia > Limisphaerales > UBA11358 > UBA11358. The sequence continues at coordinate 937 of DLMG01000164.1, forward strand.
TGACCTCACGCTCAATCAAACCGGCGGAACGGTGGTGGTGCCCCCGCAATGGAACATTGTCTGGAGCGACGAGTTCAACGGCACTAACATCAATACAAACATTTGGACATACGACCTCGGCGGCGGCGGCTGGGGTAACAGCGAACTGGAGTACTATACCAGCAGTCCGCAGAACGCTTACGTGAGCAACGGGCTGCTGCACATCGCGGCGCTGCAATCCATGGGGGGCACCAGCTATACTTCCGCCCGCATGAAGACCCAAGGCCTTTACAACACACCAACCTATGGACGTTTTGTATGGCGCGCCGCCCTGCCTGCGGGAGTCGGCATGTGGCCGGCTCTGTGGATGATGGGGTCGTGTTACCCCTCGCCCGGCTGGCCTGCCTGTGGAGAGATTGATGTCGTGGAAAACAATGGCGCAACTCCGACCTGGGTGCAAGGGAGTCTCCATTCCAACGCAGGCGGCCCAACGCTCGTTTACAATTTACCCAACGGAGGTTCGACAACCAATTTTCACATTTACGAGTTGGATTGGAACGCCACCTCAATCCAGTGGTTGGTGGACGGTTACGTGTATGAAACCCAGAGCATTGGGGCGCCTTTCAACGCGCCGTTCTTCTTCATCATGAACGTGGCGGTGGGCGGCAACTATGTCAACGAAACTGGCAATAGTGCCACCAACGACATCAATTCTGGCACTGTGTTTCCCGCCACGATGCTGGTGGATTACGTGCGCGTTTATGAGCCAACCGCTCCACTCGCTCTTTCCGTGGGGCCACAGTCGAATGGAAGTTTCATATTGAGCTGGCCGACCAATATTGTTTGCCACGTGCAAATACAAACGAACAGTTTGACCGGCACAAATTGGTTTGACACGAGTGTCACGACCAGTCCGTTTGTGGTATCGCCTGATCCCAATGAAACCAGCGTCTTTTATCGGTTGGAGTCGCCATAAGACGATGTGCGGGGCTTTGCCCGCAAGTCACTCGCAGGATGATGAAACAGCCTGCACGATTGAAGAACCGTGTTTTTTGAAAACCGCAATTAATTATGATACGCCAATTGATTATTATCCTGGTGCCGGGCTTGCTCCCGGCAGAAACTGATTTGCTGAAAAAGACACGGGTCAGCGGCTGCCCGGCAGAACGCCGGCGGGGTTATTTTATGCGTCTTTTTCGCCCTTGGATTCCGCTGAACGTCATTCGTGCGGTATGTTGCATCGGGTTTTGTTGCGCGATGCCAGTCCAGCTCCCCGCGCAGCAGCCCTGGACGAACACAACTCTTTCAGCAAGCCAGCGCGCCAGCCTTTTGCTTGCCCAAATGACCTTCAGTGAGAAAGCGGCCATGGTCTACGGCGTGGCTGGCCCGACTGGCAGCAACTATGTGGGCAACATTGCCAACAACACGCGGCTCGGCATTCCCTGGTTGTTTTTGAACGACGGACCTGCCGGACTTCGTCTTTCAGACACCAGCACCACAGCCTTTCCAGCGCCAATTGACATCGCGGCGAGTTGGGACACGGCGCTGGCGCGGCAATACGGCACCCAAATAGGTGCCCAATGCCGCGGCAAAGGCGTTGAAGTTCTGTTGGGGCCGATGATGAACATGGCGCGGGTGTATGAGGACGGGCGGGCTTTTGAAGGATACGGTGAAGATCCGTACCTTGCGGGAGCGATGGCCGCGGCGGAAATTCCCGGCATCCAAAGCCAGGGCGTCATCGCCACTGCCAAACATTTTGTGTGCAACGATCAGGAGATCAACCGCACAACGATCAGCGCCGACGTGGACCCACGCACCCTGCAGGAAATCTATGAGGCGCCGTTTCGCGCCTCCGTGCGGGCCGGGGTTGGCGCGGTCATGGCTTCTTACAATCTGGTGAACAGCGTTCATGCGTGCGAGTTGCCGGCGCTCAATGCCACCTTGAAAAAGGCGTATGGATTCAATGGCTGGATCATGAGCGATTGGGGGGCGACTTTCACCACCGTGGGCGGCATGAATGATGGACTCGATATGGACATGTATAGTAGCACATTTACAGCCAATAACATCACTGCCGCCATTCAATCAGGCAATGTCCCGGCTTCAGAACTGGACGGCATGGTGCTGCGGATTCTCACGGCCATGTTTCAATTCGGTCTCTTTGACAATCCGCCCACCGGGAATCTAGGTTCAACGGTAACGAACTCGGCCAATGTTCTATTTGCGCGCAACGCCGCCGCGGAGGGAATGGTCTTGTTGCAAAACAACGGCGGCGTGCTCCCGCTGAGCTCGTCGGTGCATTCAATTGCCGTGATTGGTTCTGTGGCGAGCGCGAATGCGTTTTCAGTGGGCGGCGGTTCTGCGAGCGTAAACCTGCCTTACAACATCACGCCGCTGGCGGGAATCACCAGCCGCGCGGGAGGCGGCGTCACCATCAATTACGCCCAGGGTGACGGCGCGAGCGTCGCCGCCGCGGTGCAACAAGCCAGCAATTCCGCCGTCGCGATCGTGTGTGTAGGCCAGCAGACCAGCGAAGGTTCCGATCGCGCCAACCTTTCGCTGCCCAGTGGCCAGGACGCCCTCATCAGCGCCGTGGCCGCCGTGAACACCAACACGATTGTCGTTATGTACGAGTCTTCCGCCACGCTGATGCCGTGGGCCAATCAAGTCGCGGGAATTGTGATGGCGTGGTATCCGGGACAGGAAAATGGCAACGCGCTGGCTCAAGTCCTGTTCGGGGACGTGAATCCTTCAGGAAAACTACCGGTTAGCATACCTCCCTCGGCGAGCCAGGTGCCCACGAGCACCACCGCCCAATGGCCCGGGATCAGCGGCCAGGCGACCTACTCCGAAGGGTTGGAAATCGGTTATCGCTGGTATGACACAAACAACGTGACTCCGCTGTTCCCGTTTGGCTTCGGATTGTCCTACACCACTTTCGGCTACAGCAATCTGACCGTGAGTGCGGTGAGTCCTTCGGGGCAGGTGCAAATCGGCTTCGACCTGACGAACACGGGCACGCTCACGGGCGCTGAAGTGCCCCAAATCTATCTGGGCTTCCCCGCCGCCGCCAGCGAGCCGCCGAAGCTGCTCAAAGGATTCCAAAAAATCATCCTCTCGCCGGGTCAGACACAGCACGTCACGTTCAATCTGGATTGGGAAGACCTGGCCAATTGGGACGCCACCGCTCGTGGCTGGATTGTGACGCCGGGCAGTTTTCAAGTTATGGTCGGCGCTTCCTCGCGGGACATCCGTTTGACCGGGGCATTCACGGTTGCGTCGGTGCCTTCCAGCGATCTGGCCAACGCGGCGCTTCATCAACCCGTGACCGTTTCCTCTGTGCTTTCCACCAACACGCCCGGCTCCGCCGCCGTGGACGGAGATACCACCTCAGCCTGGACCTCGCTGGGCAGCGACCCGCAATGGCTGGCGGTGGACCTCGGTTTAATAAAAGACCTTTCCCGGATCCGGCTGCATTGGAACACCAATTATGCCAGCAGCTACACGATCCAAATTTCGCCCGACGGAACCAATTGGACGGCGCTGTTCAGCACCAACAATGACAATGGGGGCACCGAGGACATTCTGGTTTCCGGCCGTGGCCGCTACGTGCAGGTTAACGGGACACAGCAAGGTTTGCCGGGCGCGGGTTATTCGCTGTCGGAGCTGGAAGTTTATTCGCAGCCGCAAGAGCCTTTTGGGGGGACCGTTCCCACCATGTCGGGAGGCACGAACATCATCCAAGCGGAGAACTACGATACGGGCGGCGAGAGTGTGGCCTACTACAACACCACGGTAGGCAATCCGGGCGGGGTTTACCGGTCGGATGACGTGGGGATTGAACCCACGTCGGACACTGGCGGCGGCTACGACGTGAACTCGCTCAACACCGGTGAATGGCTGGAATACACGGTCAACCTGCCGTATCCCACGGCCAACTACACCATCAGCCTCCGTGTGGCTGCACCTGCGGCCGGCGGTCAACTGCGGGTGCGGCTCAACGGCGCCGTGCTGGGCACAGTCGCCATTCCCAACATCGGCGGCTGGCAGACCTGGCAGACGGTCACCTTGCCGACGGTTTCCCTGGCGGGTGGCATCGGGAGTCAGGCGCTGCGGTTGGAAGTGATCACTAATGGATTTAGTATCAACTGGATTGGCTTGAGTACGCCGATGCCTACGGTTCCGGCCGCCCCAACGGGATTGACAGCGGGCGCGGGCAACGCGGCAGTTTATCTGAGTTGGAACGCCTCCACCGGTGCAACCGCTTACAATGTGAAACGCTCGCTGGTCAGCGGTGGACCGTACACTACCATCGCCAGTCCCACCGCGAACAGCTACGTTGACACCGCCGTTTCCACTTGCTCCAGTTACTACTATGTGGTTTCAGCCACGAACTCTCTTGGCGAAAGCCCCAACTCGAGTGAGTCAGCCGTGACACTGGGCGCCTTCGAATTGGCCGTGAACTCGGGTGGCAGCGCGGCTAACCAGTTCATCGCGGACGCATATTATTCGGGCGGCACCGCCGCCTCGACAACGGCGGCAATCGACACCAGCGCCGTGACCTCTCCCGCGCCCCAGGCGGTTTATCAAACCGAACGCTACGGCAACTTCACCTACACTTTCACCAGCTTGACGCAGGGCGTGAACTACTTGGTGCGCCTCCACTTTGCAGAAATTTATTGGACTGCCACAAACGATCGGATATTCAACGTTTTCATTAACGGCAATGAAGTCCTGACGAACTTCGACGTTTTCGCCGTGTCCGGCGCCGAGGACAAGGCGAACATCCAACAGTTTATGGTGGCTCCTAACACCACGAATGCGATTGTCATCCAGTACGTCACCATCAAGGACAACGCCAAATCCAGCGGCATCGAAATCCTCCTCCCGCCGCCGGTCGCGCCGGTGGGTTTGACGGCGACCGCAAGCAACTCGCTGGTGGCCTTGAGTTGGAACACAGTAAGCGGAGCCACCAGCTACAACGTGAAACGCTCGGTGGTCAGCGGTGGGCCGTACACCCTGTTGTCCAGCGGACTGACAGTTACCAACTACACTGATTCCGTGGTGACGAATGGGACGACATATTACTATGTGGTTTTGGCGGTCAATAACGGCTGTGATAGCACCAACTCCATCCAGGTCAGTGCCACGCCCAATCAGCGAATCGTGCCTGCCCTCTATGGCGCTTCCATCACCAACGGCCAGTTTGGATTTTTGATCAACACCAATAATACAGGGACGAACTACACGCTCATGGCTTCCACCAACTTGACTTCCTGGATTCCAATATTCACAACCAATTTGCCGTTGTTGCCATTCTTTTGGGTGGATACCAATTCCCCGGCCTATCCGGTTCGTTTCTACCGTACCGTTTTGGGGCCATGACCATCTGAGGGCTTTGGCACGCCAGCCATGAAACCGGATTGACCGGAAAATAGTGGCTGGCGTCTTGGTTGTTGGTCGGATTGGATGCCAGATGTTTCCTCCAAATACCCGGACGACAGTCCGCACCATCTCCGATCTTGCCGAGCTACACGGGGCCGGCAGCTCTGGATCGTTGAGAATCCAGAACGTGAAGAAGTTGCTCCACATCTATCCAATGCCTGCGTTGAGTGGATGCGGGCCGAATGGAACCGCATCGCCTTGGAGACGAGTTTTCTGCGCGGCGATCCGACCAATGACAAAGCCGTAGACGGCTTGAGGAAATTCAGTCTGCGACCTCTTCACGGCATCCTCAAGCGCGCTGAGCGTATTCGGCAAACCGGATTCGATTTTGGAAAATGCCGCTTCAAGAGTGTTGTCCGCATCTCCAGAGACCAACAATTGGTTGTAGCCCGGCGCTGCGCATGCACGCTCGAGACTTTTTGGCACCCATTCACCGGTCTTCACTTGGTAACTCTGAAGTGGAGCACCATCGTCTTTGAATCTCTTCAGCAGGTGCTGAGAAATCCAATGCTGGTTCTCGTTGGCGACATCCATTTTTTGGCGAAACACAATACCACCTGGACCATCGTTTACACGACGACCAATGGCCCGGGCAGCATCAACGATTTGGCCGCCTTGGGGAGCGGGCGCTACGTGCAGATGTACGGTACAATACACGGGACGGGCTACGGCTATTCGCTCTACGAATTTGAAGTTTATCCCGCCCTCCCACCAACACCAGCCATTGCCCAAGCCGGGACCAATGCGGTGATTTCATGGCCAGCGTCGGTGACCAGTTGGTTGCTGCAAGAAACTCCGGTGCTGGGCCCCACCAACCTTTGGACCACCGTAACGAACTCGCCGTTTCTCACCAACTCGCTAAACAACGTGACCGTTCCCATTGGCGCGGGCGTGCAATTCTACCGCCTAACACAGAACCCCTGAGATTGGCCTTCGCGCGCAATGAAATTGTCTTTTACATCCCGCAGGCTTTCGGACAAAGCTTGGCGGATTCCGGTTGAACGTGCATAATCCGGTTTGGAAATGATCGGATTCAATTTTCTGAAGGCCCGGTTATGAAACCAACCATCCACCTGGCGGGGTTGAGGATTCCAGGCGCGGTCACGGGCGCCGTGACGCTGCTGACGGGCCTTTTGTTTTTCCTCACCGTCCCGCGCCTGGCCGGCCAGGAGGCTCCGCTGTCGGAATTGCAAACGGCCGAGCAAGTCCGGCAATTGACTCCGGAGCAGGCCGCGCGTCATTATCCGGTGCGGTTGCGCGGGGTGCTGACGTTTTTTGACCAAGTCCAGTTTTACCGGTTTTTCCAGGACGACACGGCCGGCATCTATCTTTTTCCGAGTGACGCGTTGACCAATGCGGCCCTGGCCACGGGAGAATTGGTGGAGATCGAAGGCCAGACCAGCCCCGGCGAATACGCGCCGACGGTCACACCACAGCAGACTAAAATTTTGGGCGCGGGAACCTTCCCTCCCGCCAAACCGGTTTCTTATGAAGCCTTGGCCAGCGGCGGGGAAGACAGCCAGTTCGTGGAAATTCACGGCATTGTCCGCGCCGTCAGCTTTGACGCGCAAACCAAATACTATTCGATTGAGATCGCGACGGGCGGCGGCCGTTTGACGGCGCTGGCGACTCAACTGCCCGTCCGGCGGGAGGAAGATTTGGAGGACAGCACCGTCAAAATCCGCGGTGTGTGCGTCAGCCGTTTTAACCTGCAACGGCAGTTGTTCGATCTTCGGCTGCTGGTGCCGCGTCCCACGGACATGGTGATTGAAATGCCCGCGCCGAGCCATCCGTTCGACGCGCCCACGCGCCCCATCGAGCAACTGTTGCAATTTACCCCGCGCGGTCCTTACGGGCACTGCGTTAAAGTCAGCGGCATGGTCATCTACCGGCGCGACAATGCCCTGTATATCGGAGATAAAACGGAAGGACTGTATGTGGAGACGCGACAAACGAATTCTCTGCTTCCCGGTGACAAGGTGGAGGTTTTGGGTTTTCCCGCCAAAGGCGAATACACCCCCATGTTGCAGGATGCCATCTTCCGGAAAAGCGGCTCCGGCCCGTTGCTGGCGCCGGACCCCGTCACGGCCGATGAGGTGTTGAAAGGGACGCACGATTGCCGCCTCGTGCGGATTGAAGCCACCGTGCTGGATCGGACGCGGGACAGCCGCGAACAATTTCTGGTGCTGCAATCCGGCGGCTTTATTTTCAACGCCTATCTGGAGCGAAAGAACGTGGGCGTGAACTTTGCCTATTTGCAAAACGGCTGCAAAGTCGCCGTCACCGGCGTCTGCCTGATTGAACCGGGCAATGACTGGCATGTCGGAGCCGACTGGCGTGCCAAATCCTTCCGCATCTTGTTGCGCTCGGCGGGCGACATTTTTGTGTTACAAGAGCCGCCCTGGTGGAATTTGCAGAAATTGCTGTGGATGGTCGGCATCTTGTGCGTAGTCGTGCTGGTCGTGCTGATGTGGGCTGGCGTGCTGCGCCGGCGCGTCCAGAAACAAACCAAGATCATCCGCCAGCAACTTCAGACCGAGGCGGCCTTGAAAGAACGTTATGAAGACCTGGTTGAAAACGCCAACGACATGGTTTTTACCCACGACCTGTCTGGAAACCTCACGTCCATCAATAAAACCGGCGAACAAATACTGGGCCGCTCCCGCGACGCCATCCTGTCCAAAAACCTGATTGAATTCGTGGT
>DLMG01000043.1:0-9367 GCA_002479245.1 Verrucomicrobia subdivision 3 bacterium UBA7542
AAAGCTTTCGGGGCTGCTCTGCCCATCCCCCGCATCACGCACCACGACTTGCGACATTTATTCGCCACCCGTTGCATTGAGGCCGGCGTGGATATTCCGACCGTTCCAGGAACGCATTTGTTGCAGAGCTTTCAGGGCCAGCGGCGTTTCCGCGCATTGCTTTTCAAGTGCGCAATAGGCCAGTTCTTGAATGGCGGTCGGCGGCACGACCAGGGAATAACCGCGTTCCTGGTAAACTTCCCGGAAGGTATGCGCAAAATCTTTGTCGGCGGCGAGGTCGAACAGCAGGTTAGTGTCGAGCGCCAACAGCTTCTTTTTTCCCAGTGCCGCCATAAATGATTTGCATCCCGCGCTTGAAAAGGCTTTCCCGTTCCCGCTCCGAAAGTTTGTTGGCTTCCGTTCGCAGGCGCTTCGCAGCTTTCGATCCAGCCGTGCTGTCTGGATAAACGAAATTTTTGGCGGCCTTGTTGCTCATATTGACAAGGTTATTTTCCCACAGATTGACCAGAGTGTCCATCCGTTTGTTATTCCCAGGTACTTTCTAAATCGCATAGTCAGGCTCCGCTGTGGCCGCTGGAGAAATGACGGCGGCCACGGGTAATGCTCCCAGGGAGAATGACAAATCCAGCAGTTGCGGCAATCGCTCCAGCCAGAAGTTAAAGCGGCCTTGCCAACCGTGTCAGCAGTTCACGCGGCGTGAGAATTTGAATTCCAAACGGCTTTTCCAGCGCCAGCAAATCATCATCGCGTGACACAATGACTTTCGCCCCGGCAGCCAGAGCACATGCCAGATAGGGATCGTCTTTCGCATCCCGGCTCCGTTGTTTTCCCAAAGGCGCAGGTTCAACCAGTTTAACCCGGTCGTAATACCACGTCAGCAGATTGTGCGGCGCGTGTTTGAATTTGTTTCCCCGCTCTGCCACTAATGCCCGGACTTCTTCCAGAATTTCCAGCGTGGCGAAAACAGTGATTCGCCTTTTTGCCATCGCCAGCAGGCAATTGTGAGCTTCGCCACGCCAGCCGACGCCAGCAAAAACGACGTTGGCATCAAGAACGACGCGCACGCTTCCTCTCCGCCCGGAGGCGATGCTGGGCTTTCACAATCTCGGCCATTTCCTCATCTGATGGATCGCCCACCGGCGCGCCCTCGATGGCCTTTTCCAAATAGGCTACGTCCTGCTTGATTTGTTCCCGCCGCCGGTTGCGGATCAGGTCGCGCATGTATTCACTCATGGAATCAAACGCGTGCGCTTCCGAATCTGACCGCGCGAAATCCGCCAACTCCGGGTTCAACGAAATGTTTATCGTCACTGCTTTCATAGCGTCAAAATAATGCATTGGCAGCCTATGTCAAGGCTTGCCATTCATATTTCCCGACACGTTCCTAAATTACATGGTCAGGCTCCGCTGTGGCCGCTGGCGTAACACTGATGTTGAAGACGCTGGACGTGCTTTGGATGCCGTTGACGAACACCGTCGCCAGCGTCCAGCCGGGCGGGAAACCCACCCCGGCGCGGACGTGAACGAATTCGTGGACCAGTTCGTGGTTGGCAAAAACAAGGTCTGCCCGCCTTCCACGCTGCGCAATGGCACGAGGCGCGCAAAATCTGCGTGGCGCGGGAAGGAGTTGAGCAGTAATTGCGCAGCCCGTTTGTCCATTTCCCAATGAAACGGACGTTTATGGCGCTGGTATGGTTATTGCAGGGAGATGGTTTCGCAACTGACGGGCAGCATGTGTGTGCCGCCCCGCAACGAAGCAAAAAATGCAAACAACATCCCAACTGTAAGAGGAGAATGTCCAATGAAAGTGAATCAATTATTAACGATATGCGGAATCGCCACGGCCCTGTTTTTGAGCGCGGGCAGCGTTTCCGCTCAAAATGAAAATGGCGGCGGCGGCGGCGGTCGCCGCGGCGGCGGCAACTTCGACCCGGCGCAAATGCAGCAGCGCTTCATGGAACGCGTGCATGATGACCTCGGCTTCACCAACGACACCGAGTGGAATGCCGTTCAACCACTGGTTCAAAAAGTGTTTGATGCCCAGCGGGACGCGCGCGGCAGCGGCATGGGCCGCTTGTTCCGTGGCAACCGCGGCGGCGGCAATGGCGCCAATGCCAATGCCAATGCCGGCGGCGGACGCGGTGGTTTCTTCGGCGAGCCCAGCCCGGAAGCCGACGCCCTGCAGAAGGCTATTGATGACAACGCGCCCAAGGCGCAAATAAAAGCTGCGCTGGCGAAATACCAGGCCTCGCAAAAAGCCAAACAGGCCAAGCTCGTCCAGGCGCAGGAAACCCTCCGCAAGGTGCTTACCCCAAAACAGGAAGCCCAGGCCACCCTGCTCGGATTGCTCGAATAACCAAATCCAAGAGCACCCGGAACGCCGGCCTCCGGCACGGCACCCCCTGCTCGAATAACCAATCCAAAAGAGAAGCTGACGTCCGCCCTATGAGTGAAACTCCCGTTCAAGCCACTTCGTTGAAACAGTTGCTGGACCGCATGGTTGCGGGCCGGCAACTGTCTGCCACCGACGCGGAGTCCCTCTTGCACGCGAAGTCTCCGCTCCAAACCGAGGAAGACATCCTGCGCTGGCTGGCCCAGGAATACGGCCTCGCCTACACGACGCTGGACGACGTGGAACCGGACCGTCAGCTTCTCTCCCTTTTTCCCGCCCGCATCCTGCTGAAGGAGGAACTCCTGCCGCTCAAGCGCCTCAACGGCACCGTCGAGGTCGCCACCAGCCGCCTCTTCGCCACCCAGGGCCTCGACGCGCTGAAAACCATGACCGGCTTGAACCTCAAACCGGTGCTGGCCGTCAGCGAAGCCATCCAGCGCGAAATCAAAAAACGCCTCGGCGTCGGCGCAGACACGATTGACACGCTTGATGAGGAAAAGGGACTGCAGGTCGTTGACGAAAATGCCGAGGACACCAACCTCGACGAGGCCGAGGAAGACGAAGCCTCGATCATCCGCTTCGTCAACCAGGTTTTGAAGGACGCCATCGAGCTGCGCGCGTCGGACATTCATCTTGAACCGTTCGAGGACGAGTTTCGCATCCGCTACCGCATTGACGGCGTGTTGCAGGATGTTTCCGTGCCTGCGCAACTCAAGCGTTTCCAGCCGGCCATCGTGTCGCGCGTCAAAATTTTGAGCCACCTCAACATCGCGGAAAAACGCCTGCCGCAGGATGGGCGTATCCGAATCCGTCTCGATGACGCCGAGGTGGACATCCGCGTTTCGGTGATTCCGATGCTGCACGGTGAAGCCGTGGTCATGCGTTTGCTCCGGCAAAACGCCACGTTGCGCGGCATGGGCGAACTGGATATGGACCATCGCGAACTGGACTGCTTCCGGCGCGTCCTCCAACTGCCGCACGGCATCATTCTCGTCACCGGCCCCACCGGCAGCGGCAAAACCTCGACCCTTTACACCGCCCTCAACGAAATCAACGATTCCGTCCGCAAAATCATCACCGTGGAAGACCCGGTCGAATATCAGCTCAAGGGCGTCAACCAGATCCAGGTCAACGAAAAGTCCGGCCTCACCTTCGCGCGCGGACTGCGCTCGATTCTGCGTCACGACCCGGATGTGATTCTCATCGGCGAAATCCGCGACCAGGAAACCGCGCAAATCGCCGTCCAAGCCTCCCTCACCGGCCACCTGGTTTTCTCCACCCTGCACACCAACGATGCCCCCGGTGCTGTCACCCGCCTCGTGGACATGGGGGTCGAGCCGTATCTCGTGGCATCGTCGCTCGAAGCCGTGCTGGCGCAACGTCTTGTGCGCGTGCTTTGCACGCATTGCAAACAGGTTGACGACTCGCCGACCGCCCAGGCCTTCAAGGCGCGGCTGGGCATTCCCGCCCAGGTCACCCTTTACAAATCCATCGGCTGCCGCGAATGCCGCAACACCGGCTTCCATGGCCGCCACGCGATTTTTGAGTGGATGGACAGCGACAGTGAAATCCGCCAGTTGGTTTTGAAAAACGCATCGAGCGACCAGATTCGCGACGCCGCCCGGCGCGCCGGCATGAAAACGCTGGCCGAAGATGGCTGGCGCCTGGTCCGGATGGGCATCACGACGGTCGAAGAAGTTTTAAGCGTAACCACCGCCAAGGAGGTGGAGCGGACGACCAAAAATGAAACCCAGGACGCCGTGGCGCCGGCGCCATCCCCGGCCAGCATTGCCGTATCACGATGAAAAAACTGAATCAACCTCGAACCTCGAACGCCTGCGTCGTTTTATCGTTGGTTCAAGGTTCAAAGTTCAAAGTTCAAAGTTCAAAGTTATCTGCGAATTAAAATGCCCACCTTTTCCTACAGAGCATTGCAGAGCGACGGCACCATGGCCGAGGGCCTGCTTGACGCCCCGGGCCGGCCCGACGCGCTGCGGCAGGTGGAGACGCTCGGCCTGCGCCCGGTCAGCCTGGCCGAAAAGGCCGCGGCGCCGTCGAAAAACGGCTCCCCGTTGCCGGCGTCATTCGGAAACCTTTCCTTCAAGTTCGAATCGAAAAAGGTTTCCGCGAAGGACCTGGAAAATTTCACGCGCCTGCTCTCCAGCCTGCTCGCGGCGGGCGTGCCCCTGAGCCGCGCGCTGGTCATTCTTTACAAGGAAGCCTCCTCACCCGCCGCCCAGGCCAAGTGGAAGGAAGTCCACGACCTGGTCATTGACGGCATGTCGCTGGCCAACGCGATGGCAAAATCGCCAGAGACCTTTCCGCGTGTTTATGTCGCAATGGTGGAAGCCGGCGAAGCGGGCGGGTTCCTCGACGTGGTGCTGGCGCAAATCGCCGATTTCCAGGCGCGGGAAAAGGATTTGAAGTCGAAGGTGACGACGGCGATGGTTTATCCGTGCATCCTGCTGGTGCTGGCGCTGGTCGTGCTCACGGTGTTGCTGGTGTTTTTCATCCCGAAATTCCAGAAGGTCTTCAGCAGCGTGCATGGCGCCCTGCCCTTGATCACTCAGCTCATCATCGGTGTCAGTCACGTCGTCCGTTCCTACGGATTCTTTGTCGCGACGGGCCTGGTGGTCGCCGGCTTCCTCGTGCGCACCTGGTTCGCCTCCGAAAAGGGGCGCCGGACCTGGGAAAAACTGGTTTTGCAATCGCCCATCGTCGGCCCGCTGACCGCGCAATTTGCCATGGCGCGGTTCTGCCGGATGCTGGGCACCCTGCTCGGCGCGGGCGTGCCGCTCGTGCAGGGCCTGAACGTCGCCCGCAAATCCATCGGCAACCAGATTCTCGTGGACGCCGTCTCGCAATCCATCGAGCGCGTCCAGCAGGGCGGTCGGCTCGGCCAGAGCCTGGCGGATTGCAAGGATCTCTTCCCCGGCTCCGTTCTCGAAATGGTTTCCGTGGCCGAGGAAAGCGGCAAGCTGGACGCGGAACTCGTCCGTATCGCGAGTGTCACCGAAGTGGACCTGGACCGGCATTTGAAAACGGCGGTGGCCTTCGCCGAACCGTTGATGCTGTTTCTCATCGCCGGGTTCATCGGCATCATCTTCATCGGCATGTTGCTGCCAGTGTTCTCGTTGCAGGATTACATCAAATAAAATTGCAAAATTTATGAAAATCAAAATCCGAAATCCGAAATCTCGAAACAGTGACAAGTGCCAGGTGACAGGTGACAAGAAAATCACTCATACGCCGCTTGCGTCATGTCACGTGTCACGTGTCACTTGTCACGCATCCGCCTTCACCCTCGTCGAAATGCTGCTGGTCATCACCATCATCGGCATCCTGGCGGCGCTGGTGATCCCCAAAATGGTGGGCCGCAGCGAACAGGCGCGCGTGACGGCCGTACACGCCGACCTTTCATCCATCAAAACCGCGCTCGACGCGTTCGAGGTGGACAACGGTTATTATCCCAAGAGCATGCAGGATTTGCTCCAGCAGCCCAACAACGCCAAAAACTGGCACGGCCCCTACCTGGACAAAGTCCCGCAGGACCCGTGGGGCAACAACTACCTTTATTACTATCCCGGCAAACACAACCAGAATTCCTATGACCTGCTGTCCGTCGGGCCGGACGGCAAGGAAGGATCGGAGGATAACATTGGCAACTGGACAACCAAATAAATGAAATTGATTGGTCGAGAGTCGAGAGTCGAGAGTCGAGCGCCGAAACACGGCGCGCAAGGAATTTCCTGCCCTCGACCCTCGACCCTCGACCCTCGACCTTCCACCCACGCTTTCACGCTGGTCGAACTGTTGCTCGTCCTGGCGTTGCTGGTGGTCATCACCTCGCTCGTGGCGCCGGCCATGTCTAATTTCATCCGCGCCCGCGCGGTGGACTCCGAGGCACGCCGGCTTTTCGCGCTGATGCACGCCGGCCAGAGCCGGGCGGTCTCGGAAGGCCTGCCGATGATGCTTTGGGTGGACGAAAAACAGGGCGCCTACGGGCTCACCGCGGAAACGCCCCCATCGGGCGGCGACCCGAAGGCGGAAAATTTGCCGGTTGACGAAAATGTCCAGATTGCGGTCCTGAATGTTGGTGCCACCGCCCTGACGACGTTCCAGAACCTGCCGGCCATCCGCTTTTTGGCGGACGGCACCATTGATGAAAACAGTCCGCAAACGTTGCGCCTGGCCGACGCCAAAGGCAATGCCCTCTGGCTGGTCGAAGCGCGCAACCGCATGGGTTATGAAATTCGGGACACAGAAAAGTGACAAGTGGCAGGTGACAAGTGACATGAAAACGCTCGCTGTGCAACGGGGCATCTCGTGTCACATGTCACGTGTCACGTGTCACGTTGCGGCGTTCACGCTGGCCGAGGTGCTGGCAGCGCTGCTGTTCCTGGCCATTGTGATCCCGGCGGCGGTGGAGGCGCTGCATTTGGCCAGCCTCGCCGGCGTGGTCGCCGCCCGCAAAGGCGCCGCAGCACGCGTAGCGGACCGGATTTTAAACGAAAGCATCGTGACGACCAACTGGAACACCGGCACGCAAAACGGAACGGTCACCGAAGGCGCGCAGGAGTTCCGCTGGACGTTGACCAGCCAGAACTGGCCGGTGGACGCCATGGAACTGCTCACCGCGGAAGTGAAGTATTCCGCCCAAGGCCGTGATTTTTCCGTGAAACTGAGCACGCTGGCCAATTCGCAAACGCTGACCACGACGATGGGTTCGCAACAATGAAAATCAATTCAAACAGCCTCTCTGATCGAGAGTCGAGAGTCGAGAGTCGAAGGCAAACGCGCTTCGCGCGGGAGCTTTTTTGCCCTCGACCCCTTGGCGTGGCGAAGCGAAGCGGAGACGGCTCGACCCCCGACCCCCGACTTTCGGCGCGCGCGTTCACGCTCATCGAGATGATCCTGGCGGTTGGCATCTCCGCCATCGTGCTGGTGGCCATCAACGCCGTGCTTTTCAGCGCCCTGCACCTGCGCGAGGTCACCCAGGCTGCGGTGGATGAAGCCACGCCCATGGACCAGGCGCTCACCATCCTGCGCCGCGACCTGCAATGCGCCGTGCCGCCGGAGCCCAACGGCGTTTTGACCGGCGATTTCAAGGCCGGCAAGGTGACCAGCCTCGGCCTCAGCCAGCCCGTGGACGTCGAAATATTCACCGCCACCGGCGCGCTGCATGAAAATGAACCGTGGGGCGACATCCAACGGGTCACCTACGAATTGAAAGACCCCGCCACCCGCACCGCCGCCGGCAAGGACCTCGTCCGCAGCGTCACGCGCAATCTGTTGAGCTCGACCACGCTGGACGTCGAGGACCAGCCACTGCTGAACGGCGTCGAAAGCATCAAGTTTTCATGTTTCGACGGCACGCAATGGCTCGATGCCTGGGACACCACCGACACCACCACGACCGACACCAACCTGCCGGTCGCCGTCCGGGTCCTCATCCAGATGGCGGGAAACAACAGCGACAACACGCGCCCGCAGCCGATTCAAATCCTGGTGCCGATAGATTCGCAATCACGCACGAACACCTGAAATGAAACTGCTTTGTTCAAAATCAGGATTTGAGGATTGCTCTGCTGGGGCAGTTGGGCGTGCTTCCCGTTGGGAGTTCCGCCTTCAGGCGGTTCCGGCAGGCAACCACGACTTGCCGCCTAAAGGCGGAACTCCAAACAAAATGGTGCGTTCGTCCGGGAGTAATGACGTAATGCGCCTCGCGAGCTGTTGTATTGATTTTCGGCAGTGCCAGCAGCCGGCGGGACGCCGGCGCTCCGAAGCTGCCTCGGTGCTTATTCTCGTGCTTTGGATTTCCATCGGGCTTGTCGCCATCGCGCTTTATTTCGCAAATTCCATGACCTTTGAACTCCGCGCCTCGGACAACCGCGCCACCGGCATCGCCGCGGAACAGGCCATCGAAGGTGCGGCGTGTTACGTCGGTTACGTGCTCTCGAATTTTGCCACGAATGGCGCGGTGCCCAACAACACCCAGTTTTCCTGCGAAGCCGTGCCGGTGGGAGACGCGCATTTCTGGCTCATCGGCCGCGACCCGTCCGGCACGCCTTCCACCGAACCGTATTTCGGCCTTGTTGACGAAGCCTCCAAATTAAATTTGAACCGCGCCGGCACCAACGCGCTTTCCTATCTGCCCAACATGACGCTCGATTTTGCCGACGCGATTGTAGATTGGCGCAGCACCAACGGCAGCGGCAATTATGCGCTGGATTACGCGTCGTTGGGGTACACCGACAAAAACTCCCCGTTCGAAACGGTGGACGAATTGCGGCTGGTGTACGGCGCAACCATTGACCTGCTGGTCGGTGAAGACGTCAATCGCAACGGCGTGCTCGACGCCAATGAAACAGACGTGAACGGCAACGGCACGCTGGATCCGGGCCTGTTTGAATACGTCACGGTTTACAGCCGCCAGCCGAATTTTCATTCCGATGGCACCATGCTCACCAATGTGACCAAATATGCGGAGTTGCGAGCCTTGCTTCAGTCGGATTTCAGCGCGTCGCGCGCCAATCAAATCATGTCGGCAGTCACGAACCGGCTTGGCATTACTAGCAGTGGGGCGGGAAGAACAATCAATATCAAAAATTTGTTGCAACTCTATTTGGCCAGCGGAATGACCTCCGCCGAGTTCGCGCAAGTCGCCTATGGCATCACCGACACCACCAATCTTTACACCCCCGGCTTGCTGAACATCAATACCGCCAGCGCCACCGTGATGACGGCGTTGTTTATGGGCCTGGGCATTGACCAGAGCACGGCGCAAGGCGCGGCGCAATCGCTCGTCACCTACCGCCAGCAAAACCCCAACAATCTCAACGCCATTTCCTGGATCGTGGATGCGCTTGGCAACACCAGCCCGGTCGTTCAGACCCTGGCAAACGCGCCCCGCGATTACATCACCACGGAAAGTTTTCAATTCACGGCGGACATCGCGGCGGTCGGCCCGTTCGG
>DLMG01000043.1:9443-9845 GCA_002479245.1 Verrucomicrobia subdivision 3 bacterium UBA7542
CGCGGCTACCGGCGGGTGAAATTCATTTTCGACATTACCGAAGGCACGCCCAAAATCATTTACCGCCAGGACCTCAGCCGGCTCGGCTGGGCGCTCGGGGAAAAAGCCCGCGCCACCTGGGTCGCGAAGGAGACGCCATGAACCCGGTTCTGAAAATCAATTTTTCGAGACGCAAAAAGTTGACGAGCCTGCTCGGCCTCAACCTCGATGGCAGCCGCCTCGACGGCGTCGTGCTCCGCCGCACCAACGGCTCCCTCCAGCTCCAGCAGTCGTTCTCGGCGACCCTCTCGCTCGACCCGCTCACGGCGGCGCCCGAACTGGTCGGACGCGAAATTCGCAACCACCTCGACGCCGCCGGCGTGCGCGAACGCCGTTGCGTGGTGGGCGTGCCGTTGAAGTGGA
>DLMG01000081.1:0-8949 GCA_002479245.1 Verrucomicrobia subdivision 3 bacterium UBA7542
CTCTGTCGAAAACCGCGCCCTAACGAGTCAACGGATTGGCCGTTTTTTGATAACTCCCGTGGGGAAAATCCCGGCGCCTACTCTGCCTGTTGACAATTTACCAACGCACAATCCGCCACCCCAGACCCCCGGTTCCCTGCATTTCAGACAGTTACGGCGCTATCCGATCCACCCCAAAACCTTGGGGGAACACCTTCGAAAAAGGCGGGTTGACTTCTCCTTATCCATGCCGCAACTCGCTAAATTGCTTGAGCTTGGATTCACCGCCACCGCCATTGAAAAATGGGAGAAGAACCAAAACCGACCAACTGAACCTTATCGTTCTCGAATTGTGAAGTTCCTCGGGTTCGACCCGGATTCCCAAAATTCAACAGGCGGGTCGCCGGTAGAGCATTTGCCGTAAGGAATTCGCCGATGTGACAGGCTGTTTCCAACCATTCCCTATAGCGCTCGAATAATCGCGTATCTGGGCTATGACCCTTTCCTGAAACTGACGGAATAATGTATGCGTCTGACGGAGTACGTCTGGTTTCCGGTGTCGGATACGTTGCTTTCTGAGTTTCAGGGATTGGACAAACGGAAGAACAGATTACCCGTGGGGGGCGTGATGGTGATGCTGTTGGTGCCGTTGGCCGTGGTCACCGTGCCGCCATAACCAATCCAACTCGATATGCTCAGGTTGCCGTTGGTTTGCAAGGTGTAGCTGCCGGAATTCGGCCATGAAACAATCACGCTGTTCGGGCCAACAAACCTGATGGTCAGGTTGGGAAGGCCGAACGTTTGCACCGCGTAAATCGCCCAGAAGCCGCCGGTGACGGAATAAATGCCGCCGGTCATGGGGCCGCCAGCGTCGTGCTGGCCGATGGTGCCGCTGATGGCGTATTGGCCGTTGGTGCTGGTGCCCCCGCCGCCGGAGACTTTATACCAGTTGTTGGAATATTGCTGGGCGCTGGCTGCTGCTGGAAGCAGGAGGGCCGCGATGAGGAACAATATTTTAAAGATGGTTTTCATGTCAGGCTGGGCCGTTGATGGAAAAAGCGACTATCATTGGCCGACGGTCGCTGGGCCGTTGAGGGCGTTGATTGTCATGGGTTTTGTGATGGTCATGGTTTCCGGGTTCGAGCCGGAGGTCTTGAACCAAATGTTTCCACTTGCCGAAACCGCCGTTACTCCCTGAGCGAGTGTCTTGTAAGGAGCATCGTAACTGCCATTCTGGGTGGCGCCGGAATAGTTATAATCAACCCAGACCGCTCCGCTGTAAGGCATGAGGGCATTGATCAGGTTGATTCCGTTCGGGGTCCCCAGACCGGTGCACAGATCGTAGCCGGGAACGGAATTATACTGACTGGGGCTACTGGGCCAGAAGTCATTACCATTTGTTATGTCGTTGAAACAGGACGTATACGACGGTCCTTTGGCAATCGCATAAAGCGCGGGGTTTACGAAGCCGACCGACGGCTGGCCGCTGGCCGTCGCCTGCTGGTTGACGAGCGCGGTAAAGCCCGCCCACAACGGTGCCGCGCAACTGGTCCCGCCGAAACTGCCAGCCAGGCCATTAAAATAAGTGACCCAAATCCCGGTGGCCGTCAAAGCGACATCCGGAACATTGCGCATGGTGGTGGATCCGCCGTTGGACGCCATGCTAATGCCTTGCTGATAGGTGGGAATTGCGGACCGGGTGCTGATGCCGCCACTGCTTCCCCAATAGCCGCCGCCGCTGTACCACCACGCCGGCGGATTATAGCCCCAATTCCAGACTGATTCCGAAGCATAGGAAACGCCCGAACCATTCATAGTCAACGAGGTGCCGCCAACGGTGGTGATATTGGTGTCATCGTCCGGGCCCATGAGTGCTCCCGTAAACGCATCGCCATCACCGGAGGCCAGAAAAAAGGACTGACCTTGAACGGCCATTACCAGGAAGTCGTTTGCAATGGTGGCATCCTCGGCACCACTAAAACCCCACGAACAACTGAATTGTTTAATCGCACTGTAAGACACCATGCTGTTCAGAATGGTGTCCCAGTTGTTCCCTTCAAATACAACCACCTCACTCAAACCCGGAGCCATGGAGATCGCCATTTCAATATCCAGCGACACTTCGGCGACCGCATTTGTATCGTTGTCCGGATATCCTGAAGATCCCGCCAACATAACGTTCGAAAGAGGCACTGGCGGCGATATTCCGGCCTGATTCTCGTATTTCGTGATGTCCTGTAAATAATACCCATCCATCTCAAACAGCCCAACAATTTGACCCGCACCATTGAGTGACACGCCCGGAGCGTAAGCATTCCTGAAATCATAACCCTGATAATTGTTGCCGGGTCCGGAACCGGATGACGCGCCTGAAACTCCTTTCCCCGTGGCTGGCCCTAGGCGCAGGTTGGGATGGGACAAGGCATAGTTGTCAAGCCCGCCGACATGCAGTATCGGCAGTCCGGAATCCACCGTCGGCTCAACATCCGGCGCATAAAACTGTCGCGCCTCTGTGGGATGTTGATAAGTGCGCAGTGTGACATGAAAGGCTTTTTCAATGTCTGAGACCTTTCCCGAAACATCAACCAACAGGCGGTTGTCATACCTGGCAAATACATCCAGCCCGTTCGTTTCAGCGAATTGGATGACCGCCTGATATTCCTGTTCCGTCGGGCCAAACTTTTGCGTCAATTGGTCCGGGGTCAAAAAGTGATGATAGTTCGGGCTGGTCGGGTCGTAGATTTGGTTGCGCAGATCTGTGAGCAAATCTTTGTTATGGAGCGGCAACCCGATGGCGAGGTTCAACCGACTTGTGGCCAGGGGCCGCCCCACTGGCTGCAAGTGGAGTTCGCTGATGGCGGCTGGGACATGGCCGGTTAGCGCCTTGTTATCTGCCGCCGCAGATTCAGCCGCGAGCATCAAAAGCAACAGTGAACACGCGATGCGTCCTCGCTCGACAAGACGCCTGGGAATCGGAAGTGGTCTGTTCTTCATAGATCACCTTCGATTTACTGCAGGGTGACGAGCACCAGCACCATGCCTTTGCCCTCGCTCAAGCCGGTCATGGCTTTGCCGAGAATCGCGCCGGCAGCCCGGGCGTGGTCGCTGACTTTCATCGCGTGGCCGGGCGTGCTCGAAGTGGTCAGCATGTCTCCCGGTCTGATGGCCCCGTTCGAGGCATCCGCCTGCACGTACACGCGACCGGTGAGCGCCACGTTCTTGCCGCCCTCGATTAGCCCCTGCTGGTGCATCTGGATGCCGGGATTAACCCCGTTGGCACCGCTGACGACGCCGGCCACCCGGGTGTCATACGGACTGTCACTCAATTTCAAATGGCCGGGGTTTTGCTCGTCAATCACCACGACAGCGCCTTGCGGAACTTCACCGTTGCCTGAGGTGATGTTAAACGGCTCCGCAAGGTCGGCACCGCCGCGAATGGTCAAAGAGGCCACAGAGCAGTTGTTGCTGATCCACACATTTCCCGAGTAATCCCATGTCAGGTTAACCTCGTCCGGCGCGACGGTTCCCAAGGCCCCGCCATCCCAACCCCAGAGGAAAGGGCCGGCGCCGCCCGGGCCGACGGTTACCCCGGCAACGGAGGTACGATACCCAAGGCCAACGTTGCCGTTGCCGATACCCTCCAGGTACAAGTCGTGATTGAACTCGACGGTGCCATTTTGGGCAATGGACATCTCGTCATTGAAGCCCGTGTAAAAATCGAGTCCGTACTGGTTGCCGCCCGGCACACGTTCGGAAGCAATGCCTTCGCCGCTGCCGCTGCCGAAGGTAAGACCGTAGCCGTTGGTATTGCCATTATTAAGAAAGCCGGCATTTAAGTTGGCTTGGTCAATGTTCATGCCGCCATGCACGCTCAAGAATTGCTGCGGCCCGTTAAGGGTGCCGATGCCCACGCCGCCAGCGGCGCGGATCATAAACTGATTGGGAGCATGGTCGGTAAAGACGCCGCCAGATTCATCCGCCCAAACAAACGAGCCGGGGTTCAGCGCCTGGGCCAGATAACCTAACGCCATGGAATATGTTCCGCTGGCAACGGTGTAATATCCCATGGCGGTTGCGTCCGCAGCGGTTGCCTGGGACTGTCCACCCGAGGCAAAGGAGTCATTGGCCGAGGAAATGACGCTTTCACCGATGGCAACGGAGCCCGGCCCGCTGGAGGTGGGATTCCAGCCGATGGCGACAGAACCATTGGCGGTGGCTTTAGGTAAATTTCCCAAAGCGACTTCATAGTTATAGTATGGGCTATTCCCAAGCGTGCCGTTGCCCATGGTGATTGAATTATTTGTGGACAGCTCCAGAACCGGTGAGCCATTGACATCCAAATAGAGCGGCGTCACGTCTTTGGTGCCCACGAAATTCACGCCCGGCGTCGTGCCCGCATTGCCGGTCAGTTGCCAGAAATTGGCCGCTCCCAGTCCGTCGAGGGTCAAAGCGTTGACCCCCGTTAACCCCGCGCCGTTACCGTCGAAAACGTTGCCGGCGTTGTTCAGCGTCAGCGGATTGCCATAAGTGCCGGAAAGATCGCCGGTCGGAATTGTTCCGGTTAAACCCGTCGCGTTCGCGCCTTCGGCGAAAATGGCATACGGTGTGGGCGTAAGTTCCTGTCTCGGGCTCAACGTTGTAAACGAGCCGGCACCGTTGGTTTCCACGCCGAGCTCCAGCCAATAAGGCGTGCCGGTGGTGTACTGATTTCCGAAATCGAGGTACACGGTGAACAAACCGTTGGTGACGATTACCACGCCGTTGGTGGTGATCGTGCTGCCTGCCTGGGTGCCGCCGCTGCTTGCGTTCCAGAGCTTGAAGGTCATATTATACGTGCCATGGGCCGGACCGTTGCTGGCGGTCAGTTGCCCTTGGTACGTAAAGAGGGTGCCTTGAGCGAAAACGGACGGGGAAGTGGTCAAGAAGCAGCAAAACGTAACTGCTGCGAGCAATGTTATTTTGGCTTTCATAATTTTGATCCAGATATTTTTTTCACCATACGGATTGATACAGTGCTAAAGAGTCAAGCAGACCTCCTACCAGCTCCCAATAAACACAAAGTTCGGGCAAAAGTCAATCTAAATATTAAAATAAGTATATCTTTCTTTCCCTGTTTTCCCCGTCCTTCAAACTTCTATCTGCAATCTCCGAACTCCCATTTCCCATCATCCAGTAGAGAGCGGGAGCGGGCCGGGGAAAATCGCAAAGCCGGGCCATTGCTGCGGCGCGCGTTGGCGATTGACGAGAAAAGTTTCGGACCGGAACATCTATCAACCCAAACAATTCGAGCTAATTTGAAATTATTGTATGAATAAACACGAAGGCTTGATTCGCTTCACCCGTTGCAATTTAAAACATCGCTAATTAAGCCAATCACATTACCTACACCGCCCGCTTTTACCGCATCCAGCCCGGACCATGACCCTTTGTAACAATCGTCTGTCGCCGACAACAGAGAATCATCCATGCAAAACATAATTTCATCCATTCCCCAAAATCGCAGATCATATAGATTGTTTGATTATATTTAATGTAAAAAATGGGCAATTCGCGGGAAACCTCGATTGGATTCGCCGCCGGAAAATCATTGAAAATTTCAACTCCGGGAAGAGCGTCTTTCAATTGCCAATGCGTTCTTGATACTGTAGGATTTGTTAAAATTAAAAGTGACTTGTTTTGCCATGGAAACTGTTTTTAAAAACATCTCAAAAATCAAATACGAAGGACCGAAATCCAGGAATCCACTGGCCTTCAAACATTACAACCCCGCCGAAGTCGTCGAAGGCAAAACCATGCGGGAGCATCTGCGCTTTTCGGTCGTCTATTGGCACACGTTCCGCAACGCTCTCTCCGATCAGTTCGGGGTGGGCACGGCGATCCGGCCGTGGGACGACGGCTCCAATTCGGTGGCCAATGCCGAAAATCGCGCGCGGGTCGCGTTCGAGTTCATTGAAAAACTCGGCGCGCCGTTCTATGCCTTTCATGACCGTGACATTGCGCCGGAAGGCCGGACGCTGCGCGAGACGAACAAAAATCTCGATGCCGTCGTGAAGGTGCTCAAAGAAGAACAAAAGCGCACCGGCATCAAATTGCTCTGGGGCACGGCCAATCTCTTTACCCAACCGCGGTTCGTTCACGGCGCGGCCACAAGTTGCAATGCCGACGTGTTCGCTTTCGCTGCCGCGCAGGTGAAGAAGGCGCTGGAAGTCACCCACGAACTGGGCGGCGCCGGCTACGTTTTCTGGGGCGGGCGCGAAGGTTATTCCACGCTGCTGAACACCAACATGAAACGCGAGCTGGAACACCTCGCCAAATTCCTGCACCTGGCCGTGGACTACAAAAAGAAAATCGGCTTCAAAGGCCAGTTTTACATCGAGCCGAAACCAAAGGAGCCGACCAAGCATCAATACGATTCCGACGCCGCCGCCTGCCTGAATTTCCTGCGCGAATACGATCTGCTCGACGATTTGAAGCTCAACCTCGAGACCAACCACGCCACGCTGGCCGGTCATACCATGCAGCATGAATTGGAAGTGGCAGGTTCGGCGGGCGCACTGGGTTCGGTTGACGCCAACACCGGTGACGAACTGCTGGGCTGGGACACCGACCAGTTCCCCACCAGCGTTTATCTGACCGCACAGGTGATGCTCACCATCCTCAAATACGGCGGGTTCACCACCGGCGGCTTGAATTTCGACGCCAAGGTCCGGCGCGAGAGCTTTGAGCCGGTTGATTTGTTCCACGCGCACATCGGCGGCATGGACGCCTTCGCGCGCGGGTTGAAGATCGCCGCTGCCATTCGCAAGGACGGACGGCTCGCGGAATTCGTGAAACAACGTTACGCCTCGTGGGATTCGGGTCTGGGTGCGAAAATCGAATCTGGCAAGAGCGATTTTACCGAACTTGAAGCCTACATGCTCAAGCAGGGCGAAGTGACCACCAATGTCAGCGGCCGCCAGGAATTCCTGGAGAACCTCATCAATGAATTCATTTAAACCGGCGCGTTTTTGCCGCGCGAGACGGACCATCGCGCTGTTATTCGCCCTGGTTGGATTCCTGCCCGGCGGCCTTGCCACCGGGCCCGCCAAAACTTTTCAAAATCCCATCCTGCCCGGCTTTTATCCCGATCCGAGCATCTGCCGGGTCGGTGACGATTATTACCTGGTCAACAGCTCGTTTGAATTTTTCCCCGGGGTTCCGATTTTTCACAGCCGGGACCTGGTGCATTGGCGGCAGATCGGATACTGCCTGACCCGCAAAAGCCAGTTGAATCTCGACCATGCCCGGGCTTCCGGCGGCATTTATGCGCCGACCCTTCGTTATCACAACGGCATGTTTTACATGATCACGACGCTCGTGGACAAAGGCGGTAATTTTTTTGTGACCGCCACCAATCCCGCCGGCTCCTGGTCGGAACCGGTTTGGGTGGATAGCAGCGGCATGGATCCTTCGCTTTTATTCGATGACGGCGGCAAAGTGTATTACACCCGGCACGAAGGCCAGGGCGACGGATACATTGCCCAGGCAGAGATTGATATCAAAACAGGCAAACTCACAGAGCCAGTGAAGAAAATATGGGGCGGCGCAGGCGGTGTATGGGTCGAGGGACCGCATTTGTATAAAATCAACGGCAAATATTATCTGATGGTTTCAGAAGGCGGGACCAGCTATGACCACAGGGTGACCGTTGCCCGCAGCGATTCGCCCTGGGGGCCGTTTGAATCCGACCCGAACAATCCCATCCTGACTCATCGTTTCCTTCCGAATCATCCCATTCAGGTTACCGGCCACGCAGATTTGGTTGATACGCCTGACGGGTGGTGGCTGGTCTGTCTGGGAGTTCGGCCGCAGGGCGGCAGATTTCATCATATCGGCAGGGAGACTTTCCTTGCGCCAGTTGCTTTCAACAAGGAAGGCTGGCCGGTGGTCAATGAAAACAAGCCGATAGAATTGACCATGCCGGCACCGAAATTACCGCAGGATACCTGGCCGAAACTGCCCGCAAAAGATGACTTCAAAAGCAAAACCCTTGCTTTACAGTGGAACTATCTTAGAAATCCTGTAGAAAGTGAATATTCCCTGACCGAACGCCCCGGCTTTTTACGTCTTTATGGTTCGGAAGCAAATATGAGCAGCCAGGATTCGCCTGCTTTTGTTGGACGGAGGCAAATGGATTTCGATTGTGCTGCTTCGACGCGGGTTGAGTTTAAACCCAATAACGAGAATGAGGAAGCCGGGCTGGTCGTCCGCGGAAATGACCGGCATCATTACGATATCGCAGTTACGCTCAAGGATGGCAAACGGCAGGTCTTATTCCGGAAAGTTTTCAAGGGCAAATTAGTTGAGCCTGTTAAATATACTGAAATTCAGGATGGGCCGGTTGTTTTGACGGTAAAGGCGGCACCATTGTCATATGAATTTTTCTGCCAATCGAAAGACGGCAAACCCGTGAGCCTCGGCACAGCCCCGACCAAGGATTTGTCCGTTGAAGCGATAGGTTTCGACTACGGGATGTGCTTTACCGGCGTGTATTTTGGTATGTATGCAACCGGCAACGGTGAAAAATGCACAGGGCCTGCGGATTTCAACTGGTTTGAATATCGCCCCGCGGAAAAATAATTCAGCCGCGTTCGTTTTTGATGTCTCTTAACCCCGCCTTGACATGAGGGGTTTCATGGCTATCCTCGCACGTTCCGGTTTTTCACCCGGAAGGAAGCCGAATTAATTTATGAAACGCCAGTATCAACCATCGAAAATCCGCCGCAAACGGCAGCACGGATTTCTTAACCGCAATTCGAGCAAGAGCGGCAAAGCCACGCTTGCCAATCGCCGCCGCGTGGGACGCAAACGCCTGACACCGGTTTAACCCGCCGCTCATGCCCGCCGCAACCCCGAAACGTCTGCGACTGGGCCGCGCCACGCGACTCGGTCAAAACCGGGATTTCATGCGCGTGCGGCAGCAGGGCGAGC
>DLMG01000081.1:9003-15085 GCA_002479245.1 Verrucomicrobia subdivision 3 bacterium UBA7542
CGGCAGCAGGGCGAGCGTCTGGCACTCGGCTGTCTCATCGCCAACTGGCACCGCCTGCCGGACGGCACGTCGCCGCAACTCGGCGTCGTTACCAGCAAACGCATCGGCAACGCGGTCGCCCGCAGCCGCGCCCGGCGGTTGCTCCGCGAAAGTTTCCGGCTGCATCAATATGAATTGTCACAACCGGTTGAACTGGTGCTGGTCGCGCGCAATTCGATTGCCGGACGCGATTTTGCCGGGGTCGAAAAGGATTTCCTGGCCGTGCTCCGTCGCGCGAGCTTGCTAAAGAACTAAAATGAGAGAGGTCAGCCAAACTGGCGTAGCGGCTTTCGGCAGAAAGCTGCATCCTCTGATTTCTCAAAAGAAATCCGGCGGTCTGCCGACCGCCGCAACGATTTTGATTTTCGCCATCCGCGCGTATCGCTGGACGATTTCGCCGACGCAAACTTTATTATTCGGACCGACCGGCGGCTGCCGTTTCACGCCGACGTGCTCGCAATATGCGATGGACGCGATCCGCGCGCAGGGCGCGATGGCGGGGGGGTGGCTGGCGGTGAAGCGGATTTGCCGTTGCCATCCATGGGGCCGCTGCGGGCATGATCCGGTGCCAATGGCGGAAGTAACAAGTGAGAAGGTCGAAGGCGGAATTATTTTGGAACACACGCACTGAATTGCACTGAATTTCATGGACCGCACCGGCATCATCGTTGTCACACTCTGCGTCATCCTGCTCGGTGTCTGGTTTGTCGAGCAGCAGAAGAATTACCTGCGTCCGCCGCTGCAGCAGGTGGCGAACACAAACACAACCACAACTGCCGCTGCGCAGACCGTCCCCGCAAATTCAAACGCCGTTTCGTCCCCGCCCAACGTGGTTTCGCTTCCGGTTTTCGACACCAACACGCCGGAAGAATTGCTGGTCATCACCAATGCCCGCGCCCGTTACACGTTCACTCCGCGCGGCGGCGGGTTGAAATCGGTGGAATTGCTGGATTATCCCGAAACCGTCTCACCGCGCTGGAAAAAGAAAGTGGCGAAGGACGGCGTGGCCACGCTGAACCTGCGCGCGCCAGTCCCGGTGCTGGCGATTTTGGGCGATGCCAGCCTGGTCGGTGACGGCATTTTTACCTTGATCCATACCGCCGATGGCGTCCACGCGGAAAAATCCCTGACGAACGGCCTGCGGCTCGTGAAGGAATTCCATCTCAGTTCAAATTACCTTGTGAATGCAAGCGTGCGGCTGGAAAACACCTCGGCCCAGCCGCTCATGCTGCCCGCGCAGGAATGGGTCATTGGCACCGCCACGCCCATGGGTCCGGATGACACCAGCTACACCTTGAATGAGGGAGCGATGTGGTTTGACGGCACGGGCGTTAAGGACCAGTCGTTGGGATGGTTTTCCGGCTCGGGCTTTGGCTGCTTCCGCGGCGTGCCGCGTTCGGAATATCTGGCCGGCTCGAACAACGTGGTTTGGGCGGCGGCGCACAACCAATTTTTTGCGCTGATGGCGATGCCGAAGGAACCCGGGGCGCAAATCGTCGCGCGCCCGGTGAGCCTGCCGCTGTTCCCGAACGTCGAGCCAATACCGGGCGCCCCGGCGCCACAAGGTATTCAGACTGCGCTCGCTTATCCGACGGCAACGCTCGCGGCGCATCAGGCAGTCGAACGGCAAATCGTCCTCTTCGCCGGACCAAAGGAATATCGCCTGTTGGCGCGCATCGGGGAAGCGTTTCAGAACCAGGCCGACCTGGTGATGAATTTTGGGAGGTTTTCGGGGTTTTTTGCCAAGGCGCTGTTGCTGGCGATGAATTGGCTGCACGATGTGACCCGGTTGGGGTACGGCGGGACGATTGTGTTGATCACCGTGCTCATCAAGGTGGTGTTCTGGCCGTTGACGGCGGCGAGTACGCGTTCGATGAAGCGGATGCAGGTGCTCGCGCCGGAAATGCAGGCGCTCAAGGAAAAATACAAGGACGACATGCAGAAGTTCACGCAAAAGCAGTGGGAGCTTTATCGCAAGCACAAGGTCAGCCCCATGAGCGGCTGCCTGCCGATGGCCATTCAAATGCCCGTGTTCTTCGGCTTTTTCACGATGATCCGGAGCGCCATTGAACTGCGCGGCGCGCGTTTTCTGTGGATCGCGGATTTGTCGAAACCGGACACCTTGTTCATGATTCCAGGAACTGCTTTTCCGTTCAACCTGCTTCCGTTGCTGATGGGCGGCGCGATGTTGTGGCAATCGCATCTGACCCCGCCATCCCCGGGCATGGACCCCACCCAGGCGAAAATCATGCGCTACATGCCGTTGATGTTTCTGGTGTTTCTTTACAGCTACTCCTCCGGCCTGGCATTATATTGGACGGTCAACAACGTGCTGACCATTGTGCAAACGAAGCTCACGAAAATGAATCAGGCTCCGGTTTCACCCGTCGTTGCTTCAGTATTGACGCCGGCGTCAAAAAAGAAGAAATAAGGCTGGACGAAACCATTTGCTTTCAACTCTCAACCTTCAACCCTCAACCATCCCATGCCCGCGCAACCGAAAGAAACCCTCGAAACAATTCTCACGTCCCTCGGCTTCCCCGCCACGGTCGAGGAACATAAACTGGAGGAGGGTGTTTTGCTCGACGTGAAGACGGACGATGCCGGCCGGCTCATCGGCCGTCAGGGTCAGACGCTTTCCGACCTGCAATACATCACCAACCGGCTTCTCTTTCAGCAGGACGCCACCGCGCCCAAGGTGATGGTGGACGTGGGCGGCTACCGCGCCCAGGCGCGCGAGGCGCTGGTTAAAAAAGCCAAGGACGCCGCCGAAAAAGTCCGGCGCTGGGGCGACACGGTGGAACTGGAGCCGATGAGTGCGTTTGACCGCCGGGTGGTGCATCAGGCGCTCAAAGACGATCCCGACGTGGAAACCCACAGTGTTGAAGTGGACGGCACGGATAAAAAAGCCATCCTGCTCCGGCCAAGACACTGACAACAGTTCTCCGGCGAAGGGGCGGGTGATGCGAACCCCTCGATTTCTCCCCTTTTCAAAAAAAAGCGCGGATCCACCACTGTCCGCGCTCCAAATCATTTGGGGCCCCGTGTAACCTGTCCCTCCGGCTATTGGTCAACGATGTTCAGCTTATAAAGCGGCGAAATAGCGCTGCCGGGCTTGGGTGGCGTCCCGATGTTGTTGTACTTGTATTGGAACTTGAAGCGATAGTCCACGGAGTTGACCCCCGGCGGCACCGGCACGAAGCCCTCCCAACGATTTTTCACCATCGCCACGGGACGCAGAGGATACAGTTCGCCGTTGGCCACGACGAAAGGTTGAATGGTTTCCCAACGCAGCGACTGTTGCTGGGAATTAAAAGCGACTTCAACCGGATAAAGGTTGCTTGCATTGCGCGATTGTTGCAGCGGCGTCAGGCGCGTGAACGTCCCGGCGCAACCGGTCAGCAACAATACCGATAGAACTGGCAGAAATTTTTTCCACATAATGGGGGAGCATTACACCAAGGCCGCCGGCTTGTAAAGCCGGATTTCAACGCTTGAAGCAGGTTGTATTTTTAGATAAAAATCCCTCATTGATGAATTCCTCAAAGCAAACCGGCCCGGCAACGAGTAATTATCGCTGGGTCATCTGCGCGCTCCTGTTTTTCTCCACCACCTTCAACTACATGGATCGGCAGGTGATCAGTTATTTGAAGGAGTTCTTCTGCACCCCGGCGGCGCAGGGAGGGTTTGGCTGGTCCAACACCGACTTCGCCTATTTGACTTCCTTTTTCACGGGAATCTACGCGGGCATGACGGTTCTGGTCGGATGGATCATCGATAAAATTGGAACCAAACTGGGACTGGCCCTGTCGCTCATTGTCTGGTCAGTTTGCGGGATTGCCAACGCCTTTGTCGGACGGTTGGTGATGATGCATGTCTTGGTGCGCAGCGCGTTCGGCTTCGGTGAAGCCGGCAATTTCCCCGCGTCCATCAAAACCGTCGCCGAATGGTTTCCCAAGCGGGAACGGGCCCTGGCCACGGGTATCTTCAACAGCGGTTCGAACTTTGGCGCCATGCTCGCCGCCCTCTTCGTTCCCTGGTGCATGGTCTATTTCGGCGACCAGAAGGGCTGGAAGATGGCTTTCATTCTCACCGGCGCCTCGGGTTTTATCTGGCTGTTTTTCTGGTTCTGGCTCTATGAGACCCCGGCCAAACAGAAACGGGTTTCCCAGGCTGAACTCAACTACATCCGCATTGACGACGAGCCCGCCAGCGAAACCAACGGCGACAAGGGGAAGGTTTCCTGGGGCCGGCTTTTTGGCTACCGGCAGACGTGGTCTTTCTTTTTTGGCAAGTTTTTGACCGACGGCGTCTGGTGGTTCTACCTGTTCTGGCTGCCGGATTATTTGATCAAACAATTCCACATGGCCAAAACCCAGGTCATCATGCCGACGTTCATTGTCTATGGCGTGGCCATCATCGGCAGCATTTACGGCGGCAGCATTCCCATGACCCTCATTAAAAAAGGCATGCCGGTTTACAAGGCGCGCATGACCGCCATGTTTATCATCGCCGTGTTCCCGCTGGCCGTGTTGACCACGCAATACTTTGGCAATGTTGAACATTTTGGGCGTATGGCATCGGTGCTGGCGGTGGCCGTGATCTGCATCGGGGCCGCGGCGCATCAGGCCTGGTCCGCGAACCTCTTTACGACGGTTTCGGACATGTTTCCCAAGAAGACCGTGGCGTCGGTCACAGGCATCGGCACCATGGCGGGCGGCATCGGCGGCGTAATCATCCAGATGCTGGCGGGCAGACTTACGGATGTTTTCAAACAAACCCCGCAAACCGCCTATCTCATTATGTTCATCATTTGCGCCTTGAGCTATCTGATAGCCTGGGGCGTTATGAAGGCGCTGGTACCCAGACACAAACCGATCACCGATTTGTAAACGCCTCGCCTTAAAAGTCAAAAAGCCCGTTGAGGTGGACACATCTCAATGGGCTTTGTTTTTTCCACTGCGTCGAACTCTCGCTAAAAAGCAAAAGACAGCCCGCAGAATCTGTTTGTGTTTGGTGTCCCGGCTTCAGCCGGTTTCCACCTTTGCTGGCTCCCGTCTTCGCTGAATTACGACGCGGCAAGTCGGCTATTGCAAATTTTGTTCCAGGCCTGCCAAAGGCGTTGCCTTGTGAAAACGTCCGTCTTGGAAATGTGGCTGGATTCCCGCGGCAAATTCATTTTGGCGACATGACAAACTTGTGTCCCATATGAGACAAAAGTTTGTAGCATAGGCAAGCCCTTGAAAATGTGACGGGCAACAACTGTTTTCCCAACTGCACCCGAATTTGCTGTTATTCCAGGGCCAATCCACGCTCTCCAAGTCCCTGCGAAGTATTCGTTCATTAATCAGGCATGACCAACTTTTGTCCCATATGAGACAAAAGTTGGGAGCAGTTGTAGCAGGGGACACCCTGGGTCTGGCCTCCGCTTTCACAAAGTTTCCGTCTTCGTCGCGCATTGCGGAATCCGCGGTTGAACTTTGCGCCCTCTCGCGGCTTTGCGCCTTGGCGGCTTTGCGTTAAATGAATTTGAGTTTGGCTCGCCGGTAACCTCGCCCCACCGTTTTTTCCCTTCCGCCCGGACAGGCTGGAAGCGCTCGCCGTCGCTGCGCTATGGCGCAACAAGCTGTGCCACTCTGTTTTGCGTTCTTTTGCGGCCAACAAATGCAACGGCGCGCATGACCTTGCCTCCACTTAAAACAAAGGCGCGGGCCGAAGCCCGCGCCGTGAATTGTTTTGCAGGGGTCGAGCCTGTGGCTAATCCATCGGCGCAACGCGCCGACCCGCCTTACACCGTGTAGGTGCCGCTGGCCGTGGTGCCGCCGTGGCCGGTCCAGTTGGTGTGGAAGAACTGGCCGCGCGGCTGGTCCAGGCGTTCGTAGGTGTGCGCGCCAAAATAATCGCGCTGCGCCTGCAACAGGTTCGCCGGCAACCGTTCGCTGCGGTAGCTGTCGTAAAACGCCAGCGCCGTGCCGAACGCCGGGATCGGAATGCCCTTCTTCGCCGCCATGGCCACCACGTTGCGCCAGGAACGCTGGCAGTC
>DLMG01000267.1 GCA_002479245.1 Verrucomicrobia subdivision 3 bacterium UBA7542
AAGACGTGAAAGGAAAGAAATAAAATGAAATGGACGCAGGAAATGAGGAGAAAACTATACTCCCGACTTGTGAAAGATTTTGGGCCTTACGATGTGGGGGAGGCTAAAATCAAACCGAAAGACAAGCAAGTTCAATTCCACAACGTTCTGGCAGAATTGGCCATGCAATTCTCAAAGGAGGCCGGGCACTTTATTCTTGCCAGTGCGGTGCAGGCACAGATCAATTGGGCAACAACTTCACAGAAGGAAATGATAGATCAATCACACATCCGCAATTTTGTTTTGAATAAGGCGGCTGCACTAGATGCAGGCTTTATTTCTGCATCTGAATTGCCGACCCATATGACTTGTGAATTTGGGAACCCTCTGTATGAGAAATTCGACGAATCATTTGAAGAATAAAATTCAAATTAGGACACCACCTGGGCTCGACTCCGCTTGTGTGCTCGTTCCGTCGCGTTGAAACCACCCCACCCCCGCGCAAGACTTGGGAAAAAAGCATAATAATCACCGTCTTTTTAGATGCAATTTTTCCCAAGACTTGCTCGCCCCAAGCACCCACGCGACCGAACTCCGCCACCGCTGCGCTCGCCCCGGTTATCTGCGCTGGGTTTTCGGCGAAGCGGCGGTGATTGCCAAGCGCGACCACACGGTCATCGGTCCGCTGGCCCAACGATTGGAAGCCAAGATGAACGGCGACACATTCAAGGCCATCAACGTTTACATACGACGCCAGACCTCTCATGAGTCTGGCAAAATTCTGCCAGGAATCTGGAATTTCTGATGTAACCGCATGGCGCTGGAGGCGGAGGGGCTGGTTGGTGACGGTGAACATTTGCGGCAGGCAGTACGTCACCGACAGGGGGCTGGCCGAATTTATGCGCAGAGCCGAAGCCGGGGAATTTGCGAAGAAACCCAAGGTTCCGAACAACCGAGGGTAAAGCGCTTAACTAAATTGTGACTTCACTTCCGGCTTGATCAGAGTCACCAATGCCCAGATGCCGAAGGGAAGCCCAAATAGACAGCAGCACTGGCAAGGCAACATCGCGACAATGGAGGCGGCCATGGCCACACCGTAGTTTCGCAACCGCAACAGCTTTATCGCGCCGAACAGCACAAACCCGTTCAGCGCCGCGATCACAAGGTTGATCGCTCCTGCCAGTGGCCCGTGCATCCCTTCGATGAATGCCCGCATTTGGGGCGGGATGTTAGGCGGCATTTCGTGGTGGAACATCGCACCGCCAGTGGATAAGGTGAACAGACCGCTCAAACCATAATAGGCGACCCCCAAGCTGGCCGTTACGATCAGGGCGATTGCCGGGCCTTTGACAGCTTGCAGCGCCGCTTCACGTCTGCCGTCTGCAACGGCTGCGACCGGAGCCAGTGGCGGTGGTGGGGTGGAACTGGCGGCCAGCGCGTCGGCGAATTCGGGAAACGTCGAAAGTGGACGAAATTCCGTGGCAGTCTCCTCCCGCATCAGGGATTGGGCGTTGAGCCGTCCATCGGCAATCCACCGGCGCACATCGTCGGGCGTGATCGAACCGTATTGTTTATGATCGCCGCCAATGATGGTGTAGGTCGCCATAATTTTGTCCCGTGTTTGACGACTTCTAATTCATCGGACGCCTTGGCGCAAGCCTGTTTGAGCGCCCCGCCTTCCACGCCGATGCTTCCATCAGAATCCCGCGTCGCGCCGGTATAGAGTCGGCGCTGTGCGCCGAAAGAAATTGAGCCACCCGCCTGCGCCCATGCTTCAGCGCGGCAAGCAGGCCCGACGCCACAAAATCAGCGCTTCAATGAACGCAGATAAGCCACCACCGCCACCGCGTCGTCGTGATTGAAACGGAACTGCGGCATGGGCGGCATCGCCCGTTTGCCAAGCGAGTTAGTCCCCGTCTCCAGAAACTTCATCGCCTGCTCGTCAGTGGCAAAGGACGGCAACCCCGCAATCCCCGGAGCCACCGCCACAAAGGGCATCGGATGCACCGGCTTGTAGTCGAGAACGTCCCCTTGCAGCCACGCGGTGCGGTCATACTCACCTTGGTCGGTCTTCGGCGTGTGACATTCACCGCACATCGCCACGCGCTCGACCAGATACTGGCCGCGTTTGATTTGCGCGTCGGAAGCCGGTTCCGCACGGGCCGGGACGATGATTTTCAAAGCGTACAAACCAAACGCCAAAAACAGCAACGCGAGAAACAATTTGGATTTCATGCGCGTTTTTCTAGCGATTCGCCAAAGCCGGAACAAGTGGAAAAAAAGTTCGGCAGGCTGCATTGACGTGATGCTTGGGGTGAAGGCGGCTCTGGTTCGGCCCGTCACCTTTCGATTATGCCTGTTTACGCGGCCTGGCAGCCTCCAGGACGCGCCGGGGACAGCCGCATCCCTGAATTCTAATGACGCTCTAAAATCGTCCAGGAGCAATTTTGTTTTGCGGCGTAAAAAAGAGCGGAATGCCACGCAAGTCAAACTTGCACAATAAGAAACTGGAGCATGAGCGAGATCAGGACCGTGGTCCGGGCTCCCAAAGCCCAAACAAAGTGGCTCCAGCGCAGCGCCAGAGACCAAAGCCATGGCCAAAACCCGGTCTCCTGATCGTGGCGGTCGTTACACACCGATCCACAGGTCCAAACGACCGCATTCACACGATAGGGGGATTGAAACTGTTGGCCTCAGTGCCACCGGGCGCTGGTTTTTCCTTCAAAATAAATTCGCGGTAAAATTTGGCGAGCAGCGGGTCTGCCAAGATCAGCGGCTCCTTTTCCTTCAGCCAGGCACGGTCTGCTGCGACCGCTGCTTCCATTTCGGCCAATTGTTTCTGCCGGTAAGGTTTTAACGCGGTGTAAGCGGCTTCCACCCTTTGCCGGATCAGCTTCCACTTGCGGGCCGTTTTGAGGTTACGTCGTGCCGCCGCCAGCTTTCGGCGTGACCGGATGCCACGAGTGGCTTTGCCGCCGACCGTTGCGAGGCCGCGTCTCTGGTTCCACGCCCTGACCGCATCATCTTGACTTGCATGGCGCACCGGGACGCTGGCTCCACAAGAACGGCAGCGGACTCCAAAGCGCATTGGGCTGATCCCTTCAAATGAAACATGGGCCGCCGCCGAACAGAACGGGCAGCAGCGGATTGAACGGGCCAGATCGTTTACAAAACTTTTCGTGTTTGAACTCACTCCTTACTGCTGTGAGTTTCTGGACCGCCCCGTGGCCGCGTGAGGCGAAGCAACGTAAAGCGCATTGCGCCACGTTGCGAAGCCTTTTACGCGGATCACGGGGCTGGAAGACCGCTGCTGGTTCGGGCCAAAGGCCAGGACTGGCTGCGGCCCGACTGAGTCCGAATAGGTGTTTAGCCGGAACTCCCT
>DLMG01000196.1:0-3300 GCA_002479245.1 Verrucomicrobia subdivision 3 bacterium UBA7542
CAACTCAGGATGAATTATCCGGAGGCGAACAAGGCGCGGCGCAAGGAATTGAAGTCCATCCGCAAACGGCTAGGATGGCGGAACTTTTGACCGTATTTTTCAAATGTTACAGTCCAAAACGGTTTGTCACCAAATCGTAACAATCCCGCCGTGTGGCCGTAACAATTAAGTCCCAATCTTTCATTGTATTTAAATTCAATCATCATGAAAAAACTGATTCTTTTCCTTCTCGGCACCGGCTGCTTGTTCGCCGCGCAAACCGGCGCGCACGCGCAATTGCTCATCAACGGCGCGGGCGCAACCTTCCCGTATCCAATCTATTCGAAGTGGTTCGACGAATACGCGAAGGTGGACCCGTCGGTTCGCTTCAACTACCAATCCATCGGCTCCGGCGGCGGGCAAAAACAAATCACGGCCCAGACCGTGGACTTCGGCGCGTCTGACGGCCCGATGAGCGATGAAAATCTCGCCAAGGCGCCCGGAAAGCTCCTACACATCCCCACGGTGGCCGGCGCGGATGTCATTACTTACAACCTGCCGGGCAACCCGAAGCTCAAATTGGACGGCGACACCATCGTCAACATTTACATGGGCAACATCACCAAATGGAACGATCCCAAAATCGCCATGCTCAATCCGGGGGTGGATCTGCCCGATCTGCCGGTGATTGTTGTGCATCGTTCCGACGGCAGCGGCACAACCTACATTTTCGTTGATTACCTGAGCAGCATCAGCCCCGTATGGGCGGATTCGGTTGGCAAAGGCACTTCCGTCAAATGGCCCGTGGGGATCGGCGGCAAGGGCAATGAGGGCGTCGCCGGCCAGGTCAAGCAGTTGTCGGGAGCGGTCGGCTACGTTGAATTGATTTATGCCAAACAAAACAAAATGCCTTACGCAGACGTAAAGAATGCGGCGGGCAACTTCATCACGCCATCGCTCGACTCGGTCACCACGGCGTTCGCGACGGCGAAAATTCCCGACGACTTCCGCTTCTCGATGGTCAACGCGCTGGGTGACAATGCTTATCCGATTTCCGGCGCGACCTGGCTGCTGGTTTATGAACAGCAAAAGAACGCCGTCAAGGGCAAAAAATTGGTAGAATTCCTGAATTGGGCTTTGACCAAAGGCGAAGGCATGGCCTCATCACTGGATTACGCGTCTCTGCCGGAAAACGTCCAGCAGCGCGTTCTGGAGCGGATTAAAACAATAAAATACTGACTTCGCTCCCGTGCCCTATCATTTTATGGGCGCGAGCCGGACGAAGGGCGCAGTTCCTCCCGCTCTTCGTCCTTTTGCATTAAAAGTTATGAACATCGAACATCCAACATCGAACATTGAACAACCAATGTTTGGAATCCGCGCTCTGCAGTATTCGATGTTGGATGTTGGATGTTGGATGTTGGATGTTGTTTCGCTTCAAGTTCCGTGCCTTTGCGCCTTTGCAAAGCTATCCGTCAGAACCCTCGCGCGTCGCGAGCATATTGGAGCGCGGCTTCGCCGCGCTGCGCCTTAGTGTTAAAAATGGAAACGACAACCGCCAAAACTGGGACCCGCTTCGGCGATCGCGCCTTCCAATGGCTCACACTGTTGATGGCACTGTCCGTTTTCGTGCTAATCGTGCTCATCGGCTACGAACTCGCGCAAGGCTCACAACTCGCGCTGCAAAAATTCGGCTGGCATTTCCTCGTCAGCAGCAATTGGGACCCGGTCAACGAACAATACGGCGCGTTGCCGTTCATCTTTGGCACGCTCGTTTCGTCCGTCATTGCGTTGTTCATCGCTGTGCCCGTCAGCATCGCCACCGCCGTTTATCTCACCGAACTCGCCCCGCTCTGGCTGCGCCAGCCGTTGATCATGTTCATCGAACTCCTCGCCGCCGTGCCGAGCGTCATCCTCGGTTTATGGGGCTTTTATGTGATGGTGCCATGGCTGCACAGTCACCTGTTTCCGGCGTTGAGGTTGACGCTTGGTTTTCTGCCGCTCTTTCAAGGCCCGGATTACGGCCCCTGCATGCTGGCCGCCGGCATCATCCTCGCCATCATGATCATTCCCATCATCACCTCGGTCTCGCGTGAAATCCTGCGTTCCGTGCCCGGCCTCCAACGCGAGGCCGCCTACGCG
The DNA here is from genome assembly GCA_002479245.1 of Verrucomicrobia subdivision 3 bacterium UBA7542. Classification (GTDB taxonomy): domain Bacteria; phylum Verrucomicrobiota; class Verrucomicrobiia; order Limisphaerales; family UBA11358; genus UBA11358. The sequence continues at coordinate 2,122 of DLMG01000196.1, forward strand.
CTGGGTGCCACGCGCTGGGAAGTCACGCGCATCGCCGTGTTGAGCTACGCGAAAAAAGGCCTGTTCGGCGCGGTCATCCTCGGACTCGGCCGCGCCCTCGGCGAAACGATGGCCGTAACCATGGTCATCGGCAACCGTCCCGAAATTGCCAAATCACTTTTCGCACCCGGCTACACGCTGGCCAGCGTCATCGCCAACGAATTTACCGAAGCCACGACCGACACCTATTTGAGCGCGCTGTTTGAAATCGGCCTTGTGCTGCTCGGTGTGACCGTGCTGGTCAATGCGCTGGCGCAATTGCTTTTGAAAACGTTCGCCGGGCCGGGCGTCAAACCGCAACAATGAAGACAAAACGGATTATTGGATTGGTGGATTATTGGATTGTTGGAACGACGACTGTCGCCGTGCCAATCCATCAATCCATTAATCCATCAATCCATCACCCCACTTTTTGATGACCGTCCCCAACCATCGCTGGCGCAAGTTCAAGAATGCCTTGATGCAGGCGGTCACGCTCGTGTGCGCAATCCTGGTCGTCACGCCGCTGGTGTTGGTCTTTTATCACCTGGTGAAGGAAGGCTTCGGTTCGATGAACTGGGCTTTCTTCACCCAATTGCCGAAACCCGTCGGTGAAACTGGCGGGGGCATGGCCAATGCCATCATCGGCACGTTCATTTTGCTGGGGCAAGCCGCCGTCTTGGGCGTGCCCATCGGCGTGCTCGGTGGCGTGTTCCTTTCCGAATACGGCTCATCGCACCTCAACTGGTGGGTTCGTTTCGCGGCGGACGTTCTCAATGGCGTGCCATCCATCACCTGGGGCATGGTCGTCTATGCCCTCGTCGTCGTGCCGATGAAGGGATTTTCCGCGCTGGCTGGCGGCATCGTGCTCGGCATGATGATGATTCCGCTCGTGATGCGGACGACCGAGGAGGTTTTGCAACTGGTGCCGAACGGTTACCGCGAAGCCGCGCTCGCGCTGGGCATCGCCAAATGGCGCGCCATCGTGCAAATCGTCATGCGCACCGCGCTCAAAGGCATCGTCACCGGCGTCCTGCTCGCGTTGGCGCGCGTTGCCGGCGAAACCGCGCCGTTGCTGTTCACCGCGTTCGGCAACCACTTTTGGACGCACAAGCTGACCGACCCCATCGCCGCCATGCCGCTGCAAATTTTCGCCTACGC
>DLMG01000196.1:3357-4648 GCA_002479245.1 Verrucomicrobia subdivision 3 bacterium UBA7542
ATTTCGCCCTACGACGACTGGCACCGGCAGGCGTGGGCCGGCGCGCTGGCGCTGCTCCTGCTCGTTTTGTTCATCAACGCCGGGGTGCGCGTGCTCACGCGCGACCGGTTCCAGAAGTAATCATGAACCCGACCATGACGCCCGGAGAAGAGAAAACCATTCCACAAACTCGCCGAGAGTCGAAAGACGAGAGTCGAGAGCCAACTCCGAACGCCCCGCGCCCGACCCTCGACCCCTTGGCGCAGCGAAGCGAAGCAGAGACGGCTCGACCCTCGACAGCCTCCGCCGTCTCGGCGCTCACCGTGCGCCATCTCTCGGTTTTCTTCGGCGAAAATCATGTGCTCAAGGACGTCTCGCTCGACATCGCCGCCCGGGCCGTCACCGCCATCATTGGCCCCAGCGGCTGCGGCAAGTCCACTTTTCTCCGCGCCCTGAACCGGATGCACGAACTCGTGCCCGAGGCGCGGATGACCGGCGAAATTCGACTGTTCGGCGACGACATTTACGCGCCCGGCATTGAACCGGTCGTCGTCCGCCGCCGCGTTGGCATGGTGTTCCAAAAATCGAATCCGTTCCCGACGATGTCCATCACCGACAACGTCACGGTCGGCCTGCGTTTGAACGGCCTGCGCGACCGCAAGCTGCTCGCCGAGCGCACGGAGCAATCGCTGCGCATGGCTGCGCTTTGGGACGAGGTCAAAGATCGCCTGAACGCCCCGGCCATCAGCCTTTCGGGCGGCCAGCAGCAGCGGCTGTGCATCGCGCGCGCGCTCGCCGTGCAGCCGGAGGTGCTGCTCATGGACGAACCGGCCTCGGCGCTCGATCCGCTGGCCACGTCGAAAATCGAGGACTTGATTCTGGAATTGAAAAAGGATTACACGATTGTGATTGTGACGCACAACATGCAGCAGGCCGCGCGCATGTCAGATTTCACCGCCTTCCTTTATTTGGGTGAACTGGTGGAATTCGACGTGACCAAGAAGATTTTCGCCAGCCCGGCAAAGAAACAGACGGAAGATTATGTGACGGGCCGGTTCGGTTGAAATTTCAATCCCGTTTGCAATTGATGATGGTGGTGGCACAGTAAATTGAAATCCTGACGGTGAAGCCAAATTAAAGTTATGGAACATTTCGACATGGAGCTGGACGTGCTGAAGCAAAAACTGCTGACGATGGCGAGCCACGCTGAAACGGCGGTGAACCAGGCGCTCCAGGCGCTCACCCAACGCGACCGCGACCTCGCGCTGCGCGTGAAGGAAGACGACCGCGTCATTGACCAGTTTGAAGTGGA
>DLMG01000196.1:4794-6231 GCA_002479245.1 Verrucomicrobia subdivision 3 bacterium UBA7542
GCCAAGCGCGCCCGCGACCTGTCGCAGGAACCCCCGGTGAAAATCGTCCTCGACCTGCCGCGCATGGCCGGTCTTGCCCTCGACATGCTCAAGACCGCACTCGACGCGTTTGTGAACAATGATCCCGCCACCGCCCGCGCCTTGATTCCGCGCGACAAGGAAGTGGACGCGCTCAACAAACAAATCCACAACGCCCTCGTGCAGCACATGGTCGAAAACCCGGACACGATTGGCCGCTGCCTGCATTTGATGGTCGTCTCCAAAAGCCTCGAACGCATCGCCGACCACGCGACGAACGTGGCGGAGGATGTCGTTTATCTCTGCGAAGCGCAGGACATCCGGCACACCGGCGTGAAAAGCCAGGCCGCGCCCCCGACTGGCGCGTGATGAAACTTATGGATTAGACGCGCCGGTTTCTGTCGCCAGGCCCACCTTGGTGATGTCGAGTTGTTGGAGCACGTCCAGCACGTTGATCATGTTCTGGTAATCCACATCATCCGCGCCTTTCACCACCACGCTGAGTCCGGGATCGGCTGACTTGAGTTGCTGCAAATCGGCTTTCAGGACAGGGATGGTAACCGGGGCATCGTTCAAATACGTCTGTCCCTTCGCATCCACCACGATACGGTTGATCTTCGGTTTCTTGTCGGTCGTGGGCGGCGGCTTGCCCGACGGCAAGGTCATCTCCAGATTGTTCATCATCTGCGGCGTAGTGATGATGAAAATCACCAGCAGAACAAACACCAGGTCCAGCAGTGGCGTGATGTTCAGCTCGTTCAGGGTGCTATGATGGGAACTGGAGATCTTTTTCATTGCAACAGCGGTTCGGTTTCTCCCTGCACGTCAAACCGGATGATCACGCGCGGCGGGAAATTCGTCGGCGGCGAATGGTCAAGGCGGCTGACGGCGGCGAAAACCTTTCTCACAGACTCGTCCCATTTCGGGTCGCCGGAGCCTTTTCTCCAGACCGGGTCGCTGACATCGCCCGCGCGGTTGACCGCCACTTCCACCTCGGCCACGTAATTGTCATCCGCGAGGTTGTCCGGCCGGTTCCATTTCGATCGCAACGCGTATTCCAGGTACCCCTTGTAAATCTGCACCGCATCGGAGCTGGTCTCGACCGTCTTGCCGCCCTCGAACTCAAACGACGGCAGTTCCGCCGCCGGCGGCGCCACGGTTGGCACGGTCGCCGCCGGTGGCGGGGCGATCCTGGCTTCCTCCACCTCCTTGGGTTTTTCCACCACCTTGGGCGTTTCCACTTTCGGCGGTTCCGCCTTCGGCTTCTCCGGTTCCTTGGGTTTCTCCGGCGGCTTCTCCTTCACCATCTCGACCGCGATTTTTTTCATCTGTTTGCCCAGCAACCCCTGCCGCGCCGCAAAATAAAACATCGCCAGCACGATGAGGGTGTGAAAGATGAACGAGATGAGCAGGTTCACC
>DLMG01000196.1:6302-18991 GCA_002479245.1 Verrucomicrobia subdivision 3 bacterium UBA7542
TTTTTGCGCGCCTGGCTTTGCGGCAGCATGGTTTATTTCTGGTTGGCCGCCTCGGTGGCAAGATCCACCTTGGGAATATTCGCCTGCTGGCAGACATCCAGCACGGCGCGGATCTGTTTATACTTGGTCTGGCTGTCGCCGCGCACGATGATGTTCAAGTCTGGATCGTCCATGCGCAGAGCAATCAGGGTTTGCAACATCTCGATCGCGGCCGTTTGCTTCTTGTTCAGATAAATGATCCCATCGGCCTGTACCGTAATATAATTGGCCTTGCGCGGCGGGTCCTTCAGACGCTTCGCCGCCGTGGGCAGCTTCAAATCCAGGTCATTCACCGGCGGAATGGTGGTGATGATGAAGATGACCAGCAGCACGAACGCCAGGTCCAGCAGCGGAGTGATGTTCAACTCCGTCAGTGAATGATGTGCCGTTTTTGAACACTTTTTCATCGTTCAACCAGCGTGGGGGGTTCCTCGCTCTTCAGCGCGCCGACGATCCGGTCGGCCAGCACTTCGTTGGCGTTACGGATTTCCTCGGCCAACGGGCGATGATCCACATAGACGTGCTCAATCTGGTTGGCGTAACGGCTGGCGAATCCGTCGAGTTCCTGCGTGATGGCACGGATGGTGGTGACCATGAAGTTGTAGGCAAACATCGCCGGAATGGCCACGAGCAAACCTGTAACCGTGGCCACCAATGCCGCCGCCACACCGGGCGCCATGGCCGTCAGGGTGGCCGCCCGGCTTTCGGCAATGCCCGCGAAGGTGGACATGACGCCCCAAACCGTGCCCAACAACCCGATGAACGGCCCGCCGGCCACCGCCGTGGACAATACAATCATCCCCTTCTCCAATGCCATCGCCTCTCCACCGGAGGCCTCCTCCAGGATTACTTTCACCGCCTCAAACGAGGCGATGCTGACCTTGGTCTCGGCGGACCGGGCAAGGTAATCGGTGTTGGTGTGTTCCCCGCCGTTTGGGGGAATGAACTTGGCGATGGCTTGTACCTGCACCGGGTTGTTTTTCAATTGATACGCCAGTTCGTCCGCGCCACGGATGTAAAGCTGGTAGGCGGGCGCGCCGTCGAATTCCTCGCCCTTGCGCTGGATATCCAGCGGGTCGCGCGTGGAGTTATAGGCGGCAAAGAATTTCTTGGTCGCCTTCCGCGCAATCATCAACTGGCGGAACTTGGTGATGATGATGGTCCAACTGAACAGCGACAGAACCAGCAGGGCGAGGACGGTGATCTTGCCTTCGGTGGTGGCATTCTGGATGGCATACACCGCCGCGTTGGCGGCGAACATTGGATGGATAAACATGGGGGTCATAAATGGTTACTTGAGGTTTGGTTTTGGGATAAATGTTTCGGTGGCAACAAAACGGTCACGCGGCCGGCCTTCTGCACTGTGGCCACTGCCTTGCCTTTTTTCTTCACGTCGTCATCGGTGGCAGTCGTGTCGTCATTTTTGGCGGGACTGGCGGAATTTTCACTGGCCATTCCCTGGCTGGCTGCATCCGCAGCCGTGCCTGCAGCCAAACTATTCTGGCCGCCGTTGACCTGGTCGTTTGAAAACAACGAAGCGTCACTCGTGTCGCCGGTGGCGTCAACGCCTTGGAGACCAATAATTTTGCTATCCCCAAGACTGGGCGCGGTGACATCGGCTTTGCCGCCCGCCACGAGATCGACATTGACTGTGTGATCGGCGGTTACATTTGAATCGCCTTGGCTAAAAATGGTTCCCGTGATGTTACCGGAAGCATCCATGGTTACCGTGCCGGCACCCAACACTCCCGATCCGGTGGCGGTTATATCCTGATTGTCGTATGTTTTCACTAGTGTACCTTCAGCCAGATTGAGGGCTGTAATGGGATTGCCGAAACCATCCGATGGTTGCAATTCATAACCCGCAAAAACATCCACCACACTATTTTCAGGATTGCCATTGAGAGTCTGCTGCAAGTCCAGAGCGGCCTTCATGTTGCCGGTAAGCGCCAGATCAAACATATTTGCCAGAGATTTATTGTTAAGCGGCAAACTAAAAAGAGTGGTCGAGTCGGGAAGTGGAGGCCCGTTCAAGAGCAGTTGCAGGATGCCACCTGCCGCGGCGTTGACCGAGCCTTTGGGAGCTTCAACCAGAATATTACCAGGCTGGGTGTACGAGACATCCATGATCCCGCTGCCCGGAATGGTTGATGACTCCGCAGTAACCGACTGGTCGGGATTAACCAGATAAGAACTGACACTCACAAACCCGGAACCGCCACTTCCCGCATTGATATTGCCATTCATGGACACCACGGTTACGGAACCGCCGGGTGTCGTGGAACTGTCGTCCGGGCGTGTGTCATAGACTCCAATCCGGGAACCATTGACATTGATGTCCCCGTTGGCGTAAACAAAGACATTGCCCAAGTCCGTCGAATAAATGCCGCGAGCAGAAGCGGTATTGACGGAAAAATCCGCCGAGCCGGCATTGATATCTCCACCGGCGTTTATGGTGATATTGCCGCCCTGCAAAGAGGCGATGGAACTGGAATACATGTCCAAATCTCCGACGAGATCGCCGGCAGTTTCTCCCTCGGAGTGGTTCCCGGTGGTGGTGATGGTGATATCAGCCCCATGATCGAACACGCCTCCGTTGCCAAACAAACTGGCGAGTGGATAATTGCCGCGAACCGTGTAAAGCCCCACGCCCTCCGATTGAATCCCGGCGGTGGTTCCCAGGTCTATGGTCCGGGCCGTAATGTTGAATTGTCCACCGCCGCCAATGGTGTAACCGTAAGTGCCGTCAGGAGGCCCCGAACCGGCAGGAAGCCCGCTATACGCGTTCTCTGCGTTATATTGAGCCAGCAGTGCTTGCGCGGTTGCGGAGGTCAGGACAGAAGCAGTAGTCGTTATTGGATTACCATTGCTGTCGAATTGGGGAACGCCATTTTGGTAAACTTGGACCGTCAAATTTTGCAGCAGATTCAGAATACTGGCAATACTCACCCCGGAGATGTTCTGATAGGTCAGGACCCCGGTATTGGGATTATAATACAAACTCGTGGTCAGTGTGGCTGCCGAAATGGAAGTGCTGCCAATTGCGTTGTTCACTGCCTCTGAAAGATAAGCCATGTCCGGGGCTTGCACGCCCGTCTGAGTCAAATCAAGGGTAACGGTGGTGAAAGCGCCCCGGTTAATGATGTCGCCGCCCACTGTCAAGCTGCCATCCGTGGCCGAATTCAAAATACTGCTATCCTCCATGTTTTTCTCGGCGGTCAGACCGACATTGATGCTGGTTACGTCGTTGGCGGACAAGTTCATGCCTTGAAACCGGCAGTTGTACATGTTGCCAACCACATTGATTTGCGCCGCCTCGGGAGCGTCCAGAAACACCAAACTCATATCCCCCGAGATGTTCAGGACGATGGGGGTCGAAGCGTCCAGGTGGACCGGCGAGGCGGCATGATCGTTTACGCCAAAATTACCACTCGCTGTGTATTGACTAAGACCGCTGTCCGAGACGATTAGATTAAAAATTTGGGGGATTCCGCCAGAAGACGCCAGGTCGCCGACGAGCGAACCGCCGTCCGTGGTGTTGATGGTGAGGCTTCCCTGCGGTGAAGGGAATAAAATCAACTGATTAAATGGGGCGGTGCTGCCGCCCACCAATTCCACGCCACCAGCCCCCGCAGTGATATTCAAGATGGATGGATAAATGAATGGCACCTGAATGCCAGAAGGCCATGGCAGCACCGAGGGAGATGCCCCCAACTGCACCAGGTTTCCCGCGTTCAAATCAACATAGTCGCCAGGCGCGTAATTAAAATAGTGGTCGTAGGAGCGTCCGCCATTGATGTCAAAGTCACCATTGGGATTGCGGACCTCCTGGAGGTAGATGTTCTGCGCCGCATCCACCGTCCAGCCACCGCTGATCAGATTCAACGCCAGTTCATTGTCCGCCGTCCCGGCGCTGCCCGTGGAACTCGAATCCAAAACATAACTTTTACCATCCGTGACGGGGTTGCCATTGGCGTCTACAGGAATGCCGTTGACCATTTTCACCCCGGCGTAGATGGCACCCGTGCCATTGGCTACGAGATAATTGCCGGTCACATTGCCGCCCGCCACGATGGTCACATTCCCGGGTTGGGGGCCATAAGCACCGGAACCCGCCGTGACGTAATCAGCATTGTTGGGTGACTCCAGATTGCCGTCGTAATAATAACCACCATTGCCGGGCAAGACACTGGTCACATTACCGCCCGCGATGAGTGTCACATTACCGCCCGCTTCGGTGCTGATGCCTCCCAAACCGTCACTCAAATTATAAGCCGCGCTGAGGGTGTTCACACTGCCGATGCTGAAATAATAACCTTGCGCGTCGGATCCAGTGTCAATGTTACCCGCCAAAGCATGGGCGCTGATGCTGCCACCCCCCGTCGTGATCACGTACCCGGAACCGACCAGAATGTTCTGGCCAGCCGTCAGATTGATGTCGCCCGCCGCCGCTTGTATTGAACCGCCAACGCCATCACCATCCAAACCGCCATTCAGGTAAATATTACCGACACCAAATTGAACCGTGTTGTTGGCATAATTATATCCGGCATCCAGCGTCACCAACCCATTGTTTCCAACGGTGATTTGTGAGCCGTCTCCAAATTGAATGTCGCCGCCCGCCTGCCATGTGATGTTGCCGGCACTGGAGTTTATGGCGCCGGAACCAATTTGAATGCCATTGCCAGCCATCAGGTTGACCGAACCGGAAGCGGTTTGAATTGATCCGCTTCCAGCCTGACCATTGCCGCCGTTCAGATAAATATTGCCGGTGCCGGTCTGAATCGTACCGGTGTTGAAATTGTTCACACCGGCCATGAGTGTCACCGACCAATTGTTCGCGTCAGAGATTGAAGCCCCATCTCCAAAAATGATGTTGCGTCCGGCCTCAAGCGTCAGTTGGCCGCTGGTCACACCACCGAAGTTCGCGCCAATGGTTCCGCTAAGGTCCCACGACGTGCCGCTGGAGAGCGTGATGTCATACATGGCCTGAAGAATGATCTGGGAAACTGCAAGATTGGCGAACGCACTGTTCACATTCAAATCCAGCGTGCTGCTGGAATTGTTCCCGGCCAATACCGTGCCACTGCCGGCACTGCCGGAGCCGGACGTGTCCAAAATGATGTAACCCGGATCCAGCAACAATTTCCCTGCCGTCCAACTCGCCTGCGCCCGAGCGTCAATGCTGGAGTTCAACGAGATGACGTTGGGTGCGCTGATTTCGACGTTGCCGCCGTTGCCGCCCTGTGAACCGCCGGTCACGGAAATCTGGCTGCCGACGTTGTCGCTGAAAGTGTTGCCGGACTTGAGCGTCACATTGCCTCCAGCGCTCCCGCCCGCCGAGTCATCGCCGTTGGCACTGATTTGGGAATTGGCGCCGAGGTTTAATTGGTCGGAAGCGACAAGTTCGATGGTGCCGTTGACATCCTTCACCGAGTTGGCCTGGATAAAACCGTCTTGGTTTACCACCTTGGCATTCATGGCAATCGTGCCCCCATCAGCGACGAGCCGGCCTTCGTTGTCCACTGAACCGCTGGGCAGCGTGACCGCCATGCTCATGCCGCGGCCATCGGGACGATCGCTCAAGAGCACGGTCTGTCCCGCTGCAAGGCCGATGGTACCGCCGGGTGCCGTGATACTGCCGTGGTTTTCAATCTGGTTGGCGATCAAAAATGCCGAACCGCCCTGGCCGACGTTGATTTGACCGTAGTTGACGATGCTAGCGAGCGGGGGCGGGCCGTTGAACTCCCAACCGGCACCGGAATTTTGCGGGGGGATGTAATTCGCGGTGGAGACGACCAGCCCGGCGGCACTCACAAACGAGTTCGGGCCGAAATAAAAACCGGAGGAATTGAGCAGCACCACGATGCCGTTGGCCTGGAGACTACCGTAAATCTGCGACGGATTCGCGTTGTTGATCTGGTTCCACACGATTGAGGTAGTGGAAGGTTCCTGAAAAATTGTGGTCTCGCCAGCGGCAATGTTGAAACTCTGCCAATTGAGGACGGTGTTCTGCGAAGTCGTGGTGATGGTGAGTTGTGAACCGCTGCTGGTGGCGGTGGCGGAACCGCCGTGTACGGTCATGCTCGTTGGATTGGCCATTGCGCTCCCGGCCATATCGAGCATTAAAACCGCGGCAACCAACCGGCGGAACATGGGGTGGCGATACAGTGTGCGCATAACAATCCTAGTTTTTAAGTTTAGGGCAATCGCGTGCGACCGTACGTTACAAATAGGTGACATGTTGTTGGTCATGGTGTTTAGAATTGGGCACCAATGCCGAAATAGACGTGAACGCCGTCGGATTCCCCGGCGTGACTGATTAAGGGCCAGGCGACCGTCAATCGCCCGTCCATGTGACTGCCGATATTGGCGGTCACAGCCCAACCCGCACCGCAAAATGATTCGTGGCTGTCACTGCCGGGCGATGGTTGGGCAAGCAAATAAATCCTGCCGTAATCCAGAAACACCGAGGCACGAACCCAGCATGGTTCGAGGTGTCCCTCGTTGCCGACCATGCCGATTTTCATGAGGGGCGTTTGTGGTTCAATGGAGAAACGCCAACCGGTGTCGCCATAGGCCTGGCCATCCTGATAGCCACGAACGCCCGCCGTACCTCCCATGGCATATTGTTCGTTGCTGATTAACGGACCATCGGCCCACTGACCGTCGGCATGAAGTTTCACCGACCAGTCTTTGTAAATCGTCTGAATGCGGTTGGCTCCGAGTTGCAGCGTAACATAATGAGGGCGGGCATTTGTCGTATAAGCAACGCTGGAAAAGGAGTGGTCATGAATCGTCTTTGTGGTTGTAACTACATTCGTTTCAGTCGTTGTTATATTCGTTGTGGTTACTTGGGTGTTTTCCTCTGAAAAAACCGGGAGAAAATTGAAATTGGCTTGGGCGTTGAAAAAGGTCGTCCCCAAGGTATCGGGCATAGAGCCGTTCCAGCCAACATTCAGAGGGAAATATTCCACCGCCGTCGGCCGAACCGACTGAAGTGTGTAAAGGACATCGCCAAATTTATATGCCGAACCATTGTTGGTCGTGCTGGTCAACGCATAAAAAATGTTAGCGTTTATGCTGTTGGCCTGATACTTTTTGTAATCTGCACCAAAAGAGAATGTGGAGGCCAGCTTGTCCAGGGCCGGCAAGGGCAGGGAGAATTTGAAACCCAGTCCCTCATTCAGAGTTACATTCTCACCGGCTGTCTGAGACCCGATGGCTTCCAGATTTGTCGAATTCCCGCTAGGAGTAGCGCCTATAATTACATTGGGTGACCCCATTTGAACGCCCGTGTCCGAGGTCGAACGACTGGCGTAGAGTGTCAGTTCCGGCCGCCCGGTTGGTGGGGGCACTTGGAACTGGTGGGTGATTTCGTTGTAACCGAAGCTGCCGGGGTTGGCGTCCACCTGTTGCTCCACCGAATTGTAACCGCCGAGCGGCAGGCGATAATATGCACTGTAATTGGCAATCAACGGATTATCGAAGGGGGTGGCATAATACGGATCGCTGTTTTTAAGCTGCTCGGGCGTGAAGTTGTATTGGATGCCGACTTGATGTTCGAGATCCCAAAGGTTGTCGTATTGGACGTTCAAATTCGCGCGCAAGTCGGGCGTGCCGGGCGTGCCCTGGTTGTTGAGTTCCAGCCGTGCGTGCAGGGGAAACTCGTCCTTGACCTTGAGCGTGAGTTCGCTGGTGTCCGGCTCCGGCCCGGGGCCGATGACGGGATAAATCTGACGGTCACGGCTGGCGTTGGCGTTGTCCAGTTCGCGCTGCAGGACTTGCGAATTGAGCAGTATATTCGTTTGCAAACTCGGCAGGGAGCGCATCACATTGTTGGAACTGTAGTAGCGGTTGCCGGTGACGTTGATGGCAGCAAGCCGGCCTTCAGTGACCTTCACTTTCACTGTGGCGTTGGTAAGTTTCTGCTGGGGCAGGCCGACGGACACGGCGACATAGCCGCGTTCGCGATACGCCTTCTGCAGTTCAACCATCGCCGCGCGGATCCCTTCAAAGCTGGTGTTGGTGCCGAAGGCGCCGTCCACGTTGGTGATGACCCGGGCCATGGCCTCCGGCGGCAGAACGGTATTGCCCGTGACCAGATATTTCTCCACGTCAAACCTCGGCCCGGCGTTCGTTGAAACCACGTGAACCCGGGTGTCGTTATCTTGGGCTTTCAACTCGGCCAGCTTCTGGAGCAGGACGGCGCGCGCCTGAGCCATCGCTTCAGGACCGGCGGGTGTCTTCGAACAGCTGATAGCTGGAGCAACGGCATTGGTGGTGGCGGTCGTGGCCAGGGCCGATTGCGGCAACGCCGGTTCCGCCGCCGGCAAGCTTGAGCCAGCTTGTGCAGGTTGTGCATGGCTGCCGGAACTGACGTAATGTTTGCCAGACAACCAAATCTGGGGAGACGCCATCGGAAAAACGTTCATCGTAACCGTGCCGTTGGTGATTTGCTGCTGCGCGATTGTGATGCTCATCGTTGGATAGCCCTGTTTCCGATATTCCAATTGCAGGTCTGAGGCCGCTTTCACTATCTCGTCCAAACTGACGTTTGTGCCGGTGTATTTGGAAAAGATGTCCGCCAGAATGTTCGTGGAAAGCGATGTGTTGCTTTTGACTGCATAAGCCTGGACGTTAAAGCGAGGATCCGCGTTGCTCTCAGCCGTGGCTGTGGCATTGATGGTTGGAAGATTAGTCTGTGCCTGCACAGGTGAAATAAAGTTCAGGGCGAACAGGACGAACAAAACCGCGGCGCGAGTAGCGGATTTCGCGAGGCCGTTCCGGGGTGCCGACGGGCAATTTTTGCGCTGGTTCTGCTGGCGCCATTCGCTGGGAGTCACGCCGAAACGCTTTTTGAACATGACATTGAACAGGCCGAGATGCCGGTAACCGCTGTCATACGCGACGCTGATGATTTTGTCGTCTGAGTTGGTAAGCAACTGCCGCGCGTGCAGCAGCCGCAATTCAATCTGCCGCGCGCGGAACGGCACACCGAACTCCTCGCGGAACAGGCGGCTGAAATGCCGTTCGCTGCAATTGAGCTGCCCGGCCAGGTCGCGCAACGAGCATTGGGACAGTTCAGCCTCCGGCATCTGGCCGACCAGTTGCCGGAAACGCTCATGCAGCCGGCCGCCCTCGGCGGATTCCATCGCCGGTGCCGGCAGCAGACCGGTGATGGCGTTCGCCCAAAGTTGCAGCAGCCCGCAACGCATGGGCAGCCCCTCCCGCTGTGTTTGCTCCGTCAGCCGCGTGAACCGTTGCCCCAGCGGCTCGCCGGCGGTGAAGATGGAAACCTGCGACGTCAGGTTGTTGGGAGTCACTTCGAGTTGATGCCATTCCGCGACCGTGAGCAGGCCGTTGAGGTACTGCGGCTGGACGCTGAAAAACTGCAATTTGAGCGGACCGAGCTGGCTGGCTCGCAACACCCCGTTGCTGCTGTTGCTCGTCAACAAGCCGTCCCCCACGGAAAGCTGGCGGGCAGCGGCACTCGGTTGCAGCCAGTAACCGACGCCCTCGGCTACCCGCACCATGAACCATTCATGATGGCGGGGAGTCCATTCGCCCGAAGGGCGCAAGGTCAGTTCCTGCAGCAGGAGATGTCGCTCAATGGTCACCGGCACAAGACTGAAGACGACTCGTGACTATTGCGTGTCAACCTTGCGACAATTTTGAAACAATACATTTCATTTATCGGACAAAAACGGTCAAAAGAGACACTTGGCGGACTTCGGACGGCTGAAGTCTTCTTTACCAATTGCCAAACAAGCCGTTTTGTTTAAATTGGATGCATGGGGAAAACAATTGTAATTCTGTGTCTTTCCTTGTTTGCTGCCGGTTGCGCATCCAACCAGACAACATCTGCCAAAGTATCTTCCAGCAACGTATTTTTTCTGGCCACGCCACCCCCGGATGGCACGCGTGTCGGATGGACTTCATTTAACGATCACCTGACCCGGCATTACGCTGACGATGCCATGGTGCATATGAGACAGGATGCGGCCGGAAGAGGCGCAAACGTGGTGGTCTTGCTGGGAGTTGATCCGCCCAACCCCACAGGCCGTTTCGGACAATTCGAAGTTTACGGTTATCTTGCCACGGTTTATGTCTGGGCAGACTTGTATTATTGCCCGGGTTTGACCAACTCTCCGGCCATGGAAATGCCGGATGATAAAACCCCGCTGGTCCAACTCGTCTCCGCCCGCTCCGCTCCATTATTCTCCACGTTGTTAACCACCACTGGCACCCGGGAGCAATTCGTCTCAACCGCCGAACAGTTGAAATAGAAGGGCGCTGGTGTCTGAACGTACACCAGCGCCGGTGGGGACCATCTCGAACCAGCAGCGGTAGGAATGCCAACTTGCGGGTTTACTAAATCACAGCCCGTTTCTTTCGTCAAAGTCGGGACGGAAACAAGCCGGTGACATTTTGGAAAACTACGAAGGCGCTACCGCCGCAAGAAAATTCTCGACCGGTTGCAACACGGCTTCGGGGGGATTTGATTCAGCGAATTTCGCTTCACGTCGGCTGACTTCAGCTTTGGAAACCTGGTGGGGCGGGCGTCCCCGCGAGCCGTCAACAATTTGAGGCCCGGCTCGCCGGGAGTCTCGCCCCACCAAAAGGCCCCAGTCACGTCATCAATTCCATTTGCCGCGGCGTGAGCAGCCACACCAGTTTCGCACAACGGCCATACAACAGGAATTCCGCCTCCAATTTGCACAAACCGCCTTTTTTGAAATCAATTTCCAGGCTGGTATTGCCGGCAGCCAGCAGTGCAATCAGTTTGCCCAGGTACGGCTCGTGGCCGACCAGCAGGACGTTCTCCGGTTCGGGACGAAACTGGTTCAATTGTTGAATCAGCAACCGGGGATTGCCGCCGGGAGTCAAATCTTCGGAGAAGACCAGTTTTTTCCGCAATTTGAAGTTCTTGGCGATGATTTAAGCGGTCTGTTTTGTCCGCAGGAACGGGCTGGAGAGAATCAGGTCAAAAGAGAGATCCAATTCAGCCATCGCTTTGGCGGTGGTGCGCAGGCGGTTTTTCCCTTTGGCGGTGAGGGGCCGCTCGGAATCCGGTTCGAAACCGGCCACTCCCGGTTCAGCGGCGATGCCGTGGCGAAGCAGGTAGAGATTCATGAGCCTTTATTTTTCGCTTTTGGGTTGGTTGCCTGAGTCCGGATGGTGGCCAGAAACGCCGTAACCTGCCGGCCGCGTTTACATAGATTTGGATCAACATCTGGCGCCAGCGCACCAACTCTTTTTCCAACCGGCGGGCCGACGCGGCGTTGACTTCTTTCTTTTGCACGAATTTGTCCAACGCCGCCAGCAATACTTCCATGTCCTGGATGTCACCCATCATGCACTGGTAAGCGCGCATGGCGCGGCGATGGTCCTCCGTGACGGCGGGCAGCAGGGGCGCCAGCGCCCCGACCATGTAACGGAAGTGTTTGAACGCAATCCGCGTGCGGTGGATGGACTTGGTGTCGTCGGCCCGCACGTGCCGGCAAAGTTGCGCGACCCGGGCAAACGCCTGGTTTATGGCGCGCTGGACAATCGCGAAAGCCCGTTCGCGGGGGATCCGTTTGTGCTGGAGCCGGATTTCCTTTTCAAATGCCGCCAGACACCGGCCCAGACGCTTCGTCTTGATATGTTTGACGGCTTTGCGTGTGGTCCGGGTGAAACGGGTCTTGCGGTCCCGCAGCCAGTCGTAAAACGCATGCGCGTCCGGAAAGGTGGCCGCCATCCGCCCCACGTAACCCAGTTGGACTTGCGTGTCGCGGAGCTGGTCGAAGGTGTCCAGGTGCCGCTTGAGTGCGCGGCGGACTTTCTTGATGTCACGTTCAGGGATGAACGCGCCGAGCAGTGCGATGGTTGAGAGGAGACGGCGGGTTTCCACCCGCACGTCATGCACCGCGTCTTCGGAGAACCGTTCCTGGCAGCGCTTCAGCCGTTTGCGATAACGCAGCCACTGCGTGTGCAATGAATCGCCAAGATGTCTCAGCACATCGGCGGTTTGGACAGGTGCAATGTCTAACTGGCTTTGTCGGTGCATAACGTGATTCATCAAATGCTTTGACTTGGAATGACTCCTCTCGTCGCTTTCAAAGAATCAAACCGCCCGCAGGGTAGGTTCACCTTTGCCGACGGAAAGTTACAATCAGGTGACAAATCTTGCCAGCGCGCAAATTCATGGCTTTTGGCCTTCGGCCCGCTTGATTCCAAATGGCCGCCACGTCTTTTTCGCTTGAGTATCCAGAGTGCTCCACGGCACGTCACCTGCTAACCACGATCTTGAGTCAACGTATCGCCAAACCCCTCGTCCAGCTCCCAGCCCCGGTAATTTTTATTCTGAGTCAATACGACGTGGCGGTTGTCGGGATGCAATCATCAATTGCCTTGTCAAAATGAAATGATTTTTTCAAGATGCGCAGGAAGAAGAAAATATCATGACGCTCAAACGGCTTCGAATCATCAAAAAGCACGTCGCTGCCAACGCCGAGGCCGGCCTTGCCACAGAAGCATCCGTAACGCCATGAAAAATCCTTTACCGTATGAAACAATATTTATCTACAGTCCTCGCATTAGTGTGCACCGTGTTGGTCATATCTCTTATCGTGATGAAACGGAGTGATAATGCACAGCATGAAAAT
>DLMG01000153.1 GCA_002479245.1 Verrucomicrobia subdivision 3 bacterium UBA7542
TCTTTGCCAAGCTGATGGCGCTGATTTTCACGTTCATCTGGATCCGCGGCACGCTGCCCCGCCTCCGCATGGATCAACTCATGAATTTCGCCTGGAAATTCATGCTGCCCATGTCGCTGGTCAACATCGTCGCGGCGGGCGTCTGGCATTTTCTGGGCGCGGGCTGGCTGCGCTGGGCGGTCTGTACCGTTCTGGTTTTTGGCGCCTATGCCATCCTCGGTTGGGGATTGATGCACAATCAAAAACTTGGCAAACGCATTTATCACTACGCGGAATGAAAAGTGTGAATCGTCATATGGGAACGGAGCGCGGGTGTCCCACCCGCAGCGGCCCGGATTGCCGGATAAACGAGCGAAACTCAAAATTGTTGAGCGGTCGAGCGTGCTGCGGCTGGGACAGCCGCGCTCCACTGTCGATTTAACGATTTAACAATGTCTTTGCCCTTCATCATCATTGCAGTTGTGACGCTCTTTGCCGCGGCGGCGGCGATGATCCTGCGCAACCTGGTGCATTGCGCGCTGTCGCTGGTGGTGGCGCTGGCCGGGCTGGCGGCGCTTTACCTGACACTTGGCGCACAGTTCGTCGGGTTTGCCCAGATCCTCGTTTATGTTGGCGCGGTCGCCATTCTCATCGTGTTCGCGGTGTTGCTGACGCGCAGTGATGCGACGCCGAACCAGACCATCCTTGCGCCCGGTTGGGCAATTGGAATCGTGATTTCCGCCGTCGTCTTTGCCACGCTCGGCTGGGCGGCGCTGAACAGCACGGGCCTGCCCAAGGGAACGCCGCCTGCGCCCGTAGCCACCGTCAAAAACATCGGTGACGTGCTGATGACCCAATACGTCCTGCCGCTCGAAGTCATCGGCCTGCTGCTGACGGCGGCATTGATTGGCGCGGTCATCATCGCGATGAAAGAGGAATCTCCCAATTCCGGTAGCAGCCGACGTCAGTCGGCTCCATCTGAAAAGTTAGAGCGGACTGATCCCGCTTTGCGGGACTGCTACGACGCTAAAGAGGGAGGTCGCGTATGACACCGCTACAAGGCTGCTTGCTTGTCTCCGCGCTGCTCTTCGCCATCGGCCTGGCGGGTGCGGTCACGCGGCGCAACGCCATCCTCGCGCTGATCGGCATTGAACTGATGCTGAACGCGGCGAACCTGAATTTCATCGCGTTCTGGCGTTACGGCGCGCATCCCGAGGCATTGTCGGGCATGATGGTCGTGATTTTCTCCATTGCCATTGCGGCGGCGGAAGCAGCGGTGGGCTTGGCGCTCATCATCGCGATTTACCGCCACTACAAAACCACCAACCTCGACCAGATTAATTCGATGAAGGGATGAAATTCGCATGGCCAAGAAGAATTTAACGCCAAGACGCAAAGCCGCCAGGACGCAAAGAATGAAAACCCTTGGTCGTGTTTTGATTTGTCACGGAGCGCGGATTGTCCTCAATCCGCAGCGGCTGGATTTGTCAGAAAAGCTGCGAGTTGGGACAACTCGCGCTCCGGTTCTCAATTTGAAATTCAAATTAGGACGTTGCCACGCCCTTTGCGCCTTTGCGCCTTTGCGTTAAAAATCGAAATGACCTGGATTGCACAAAATCTCTGGCTGATTCCGGTGCTGCCGCTGGCGGCGTCGGGCGTGATTGCCGTGAACAAACAACGGCAGCACAAGCTCGCGGCGACGCTGGCCATCGGTTCGATGGTCCTGGCCTTTCTGCTCTCGCTGTGCGCATTCAGCGCCACGCTTATCCACCACGGCGAGAGCGGCGTGTTCCGTGAAGTCGCCGGTTTCAACTGGCTCCAGTTCGGCGGCCAGTGGCTGCAGCTTGGCTGGGTGCTGGACCCGCTTACGGCCATCATGCTGGTGATGGTTTCGTTCGTCAGCCTGCTGATTTTCATCTTCAGCGTCGGCTACATGGCGCACGACGAAAATTTCACGCGGTTCTTCTGCTTCATGTCGCTCTTTGCCGCGGCGATGCTCGGCGTGGTCATCGCCAACAATCTGCTCTTGTTCTTTGTCTGCTGGGAAATCGTCGGCCTGACCAGCTATCTGCTCATCGGGTTCTGGTATCACAAGCCGAGCGCGGCGGCGGCGGCGAAAAAGGCCTTCATCACCACGCGCATCGGCGACCTCGGCCTGCTGCTGGGCATGGTCTGGCTGTATGCCGAAACCGGCACGTTGAACTTTTACGCGGATGGCCACGGCTGCCTCGAATCATCCGCCCTCACCGCGATGGTCACGCACATGACCGCCGCCGGCATGGCGGTGTCCACGGCCATCGGGCTGCTGATTTTCCTCGGTGCGGTCGGCAAATCCGGCCAATTGCCGTTGCACGTCTGGCTGCCGGACGCCATGGAAGGCCCCACGCCGGTCAGCGCGCTCATTCACGCGGCCACGATGGTGGCGGCGGGCGTTTTCCTCGTAGCAAGGGTTTATCCATTGATGAGTGCTCATCCCGAGGGTGCTGCGGCTGAGACAGCCGCGCTCCAGGTGGTGACGTGGGTCGGCGCGCTCACGGCGATTTTTGCCGCATCCGTCGCGGTGGCGCAGACGGACATCAAACGCATCCTCGCTTACTCCACGGTTTCGCAGCTTGGTTACATGATGCTGGGTCTGGGCGTCGGCGGCGTGGCGGTCGGCATGTTTCACCTCATTACGCACGCATTCTTCAAGGCGCTGTTGTTCCTCGGGTCCGGCTCGGTCATCCACGGCTGTCACGAGGAGCAGGACGTGCGGAAGATGGGCGGGTTGAAAAAATTCATGCCGGTGACGTTCGCGACCTATGCCATCGGCATGCTGGCGCTGGCGGGATTTCCGCTGTTCTTCTCCGGCTTTTGGAGCAAGGACGAAATCCTCCACGCGGCGCACGGCTGGCCGGTATCGCACATTCCGTTTTTTCTCGGATGCGCCGGGGCGCTGCTCACGGCGTTTTACATGACGCGACAGGTGGCACTGGTGTTCTTCGGTGAATACCGTAGCAGCGGACGTCAGTCCGCTCATTCTTCCTCGAAGACTGACAAGCATGAGAAGTCAGCGCCGACTCACGTCGGCGGCTACGATGGAAAGGGTGAACCGCACGAAAGCCCCGCGGTCATGATCGTCCCACTCGTCATCCTCGCGGTGTTTGCCATTTTATTGGGCTTTGTCGGCACGCCGGCCTGGCCGTGGTTTGACGGTTTCCTCAACGGCGAACCCGCTGGATTCAATTTCAGCAAATTGACCGAAAGTGGCACGCTCGGTTTGATGTTGGCTTCGGCGGGGTTTGTGTTTACTGGCCTCGGCCTCGGTTGGTGGCTTTACGGCAAACGCCAGCGGAAGACGGCGGAAGAACCCGACGTGTTGCAGGTCGCGCAACCGGCGGTTTTCCGGTTGCTGGAGAACAAATATTTCGTGGATGAAATCTACGACGCGACGGGCGTCCGTTTCAATGCTTGGGCGGCGCAGGCGTGCGATTTCCTGGACCGCTGGATTTGGGGCGGGGTGGTTATGTTGGTTACCTGGGTGACGCTGGGGTTGTCGTCGCTCTACCGCTTCACGGATGAATTTGTGGTGGACCTGGGTTTCGACACTGGCTGTGAAACCTTGCGTGAGGGTGGTGGCGAAATGTCGAGATGGCAAAATGGCCGCGTGCAGACCTATCTCCGCGTCATCGGCGTGGCGCTGGTGGTGCTGGTTCTTTTCCTGATCTGGGGGCGCAAGACATGAATCTGCCCTGGCTGACCATCCTGACGTTCGTCCCGCTGTTCGGCGGCATCGTTGTGGCCGGACTCGGCGCGGAACAACGACGGCTCGCGCGCGGTCTGGCGCTGGCATTCAGTCTGGTGGGGTTGGCGGGAGCGCTGTGTCTCTGGAAACATTTTGACGCCGCCTCCGGTGACCTGCAATTTGTCGAAAAACACGATTGGGTGCCGTCGCTGGGCATCCAGTATTTCCTCGGCGTGGATGGGCTTAGCCTGTTGATGGTGATGTTGACGGCGATTGTCACGCCACTAGCGGTGCTGGCGTCAGGAAGCATGTTTGATGGTAAGGCGGGCAGCCTGCTCGCGATTCATCGGAGTCCTCTGCCCGCCGCTGGTGGTGTGCGTGGCGACGGCGCGCACGGAGTGGCGCGCCCTACCCAGGGCGGCGCACACATTTTTTACGCGCTGATGTTGTGGTTGCAGGCCGGGTTGTTCGGCACGTTCACCGCGCTGAATTTCTTCCACTGGTTCCTGTTCTGGGAACTGGTGCTGATCCCGGCGTTCTTCCTCATCAAACTTTGGGGCGGACCCAAACGCGGCCCGGCGGCGACGCAGTTTTTCATTTACACCATGGTTGGCAGCGTGACGTTGCTCCTGAGTTTCCTGGCCATCCGGCTGGCAACGGGCAGTTTTGATTTCATCGAACTTGCCGACATGGCCAAACGCGGCGAAATCACGGCCAAACTCGGCGAGGCCATCGGCTGGAAAGCACACATCGGCCTGCTGGTTTTCTTTGGCGCGTTCCTCGGGTTTGCGGTGAAGGTGCCGGTGGTACCGTTCCACACGTGGCTGCCGTCAGCGTATGCCGAGGCGCCGGGCCCGGTGACGATGCTGCTCACGGGCGTCATGTCCAAGATGGGGGTCTATGGTTTTCTGCGCGTCCTGCTGCCGATTTTCCCCGAGCAGATACGGCTGGTGCTGACACCGTTGATGTGGCTGGCGGTGCTGACCATCGTGCTTTCGGCCTGCGCGGCATTTGCCCAGCGCGATCTCAAGCGCATCCTGGCCTATTCATCCATCAACCACCTCGGTTACTGCCTACTCGCGCTGTTTGCGGTGACCGGTGCGGCGACAGGCGTGAACCAGCCGGAACTGCAGAAGGCAGCGGCACTCAACGGCGTGTTGCTGCAAATGTTCAACCACGGTCTCACGGCGTCGGCGCTGTTCCTGTTCGTGTGGCTCATTGAGAAACGCAGCGGTGGTCTGCGCGGGCTGGAGGATTTCGGCGGCATCCGCAAGGTGGTCCCGGTGTTCACCGGCCTGATGGGCATCGCGCTGTTTTCGTCGCTGGGACTGCCAGGATTGAACGGGTTCGTTGGGGAATTCCTGATTTTCAAGGGCGTGTTCCCGCTGGCGCCCTGGGCGGCGGCGTTGTCAACGCTCGGTTTGCTGGTGACGGCGATATTCCTGCTGACGCTCATCCAGCGCGTTTTCTGCGGGCCGTTAAACGGGCGCTGGGCGCAAATGCCGGACCTCACGCTGTCCGAACGCGCGTTGGTGGCCGTTCCCATCGCGCTGATGTTCGTGCTCGGTATCTGGCCACAACTCGTGCTGGGCGTGATTGACCTGACCGTTGTGAAGATGGTGCAACAACTGAATTTTTAACCACGGATGAACACGGATGAACAAATAGCCGCGCCGAAGGCGCAGAACAAGGCAGCCCAGGACGTGTTTTTAAAACGGGATCTGGGTGGGGGAAGTTTTGGACTGCGGCGGCAAGCGGAGCGCGACGCCGCTTTGGATCAGGCTGGCCGCCTTGGTTGTCCACACAAAAGCGCTGTCGCCGCTGCGCTCTGCCAGCGCAGTCCAAAAGCCGCCACCCGTTTCATGCGGTTTCTTTTCCTGGCATTTATTTTTGACAACGCGTCCCAGGGCGTTGCCCTGGGCTGTCCTGTCTTGCGCCTTTGGCGCGGCAAATGGCGGCCTGAAAGACCGGGACTCCGAACGGTACAATCGGAAATCGAAAATCGGAAATCGAAAATTTAAATATGCTGGCCTGGACCATATACATTTCGTTCATCGGGGTGCTGGTGCTGATGCTCCTGCCGCGCGAGGCGGCGCGGGCGGCGCGCATCATCGCGCTGTTCACGGCCGTCGCCGGTTGCGTGGTGGCGTTCGCCGGGGCGATGCAGCAGCCTGATCCAGGCAAGGTCGCGACGATTGTCAAAGTTCCGTGGATTCCGGCGATCGGTGCGAGTTATTACCTGGCTGCCGACGGCATTAGTCTGGTGCTGGTGGTCCTGACCGGCTTGGCGGCCATCGCGGGCATTCTGTTTTCGTGGAACATCGAAAAGCGCACCAAGGAATTTTTCGCCTTCTACCTCGCGTTGATTGGCGGCGTGTACGGAGTGTTCCTCAGCTTCGACGTGTTGTTGCTGTTCGTGTTCTACGAGCTGACCATCATCCCGAAATATTTCCTCATCGCCCGCTGGGGCAGCACGCGCAAGGAATATGGCGCGATGAAACTGGCACTTTACTCGTTTGTCGGCAGCCATCTCGTGCTCATCGGTTTGATCGCCGCCTGGGTTGTGGCCCGTGCCCAAACCGGCCACGCATCGCTCGATTTGATGGAATTGTCGAAAGTGCCGTTCCCGCTTGGTTTCCAGCAATGGGTGTTCCCGCTGGTGTTTGTCGGATTCGGGATTCTGGCGGGACTATGGCCGTTTCACACGTGGGCGCCCACCGGTCACGTGGCCGCGCCCACCGCCGGCTCCATGTTGCTGGCGGGTGTGGTGATGAAACTCGGCGCCTACGGCTGCCTGCGCGTGGCGATGGTTTTGTTCCCCGACGGCGTTCGCATGTGGCAGAACGAAATCGCCGCACTGGCGGTCATCGGCATTATTTATGGCGCGGGCGTGGCGCTGGTGCAGAGGGATTTCAAGTTTGTCATCGGTTATTCCAGCGTGAGTCACATGGGGTTTGTGCTGCTGGGCCTGGCCACGCTGAACACCATCGGCCTCAGCGGTGCGGTGCTGCAAATGTTCTCGCACGGCATCATTGCCGGGCTGTTGTTCGCCGTGGTGGGCCGCATGGTTTATGACCGGACCCACACACGCGATTTTAACGACCTGCAAACGATGCAGCTTGGTAAATTGCTGCCGTTCGCCGGGGTAACTTTTGTGCTGGCGGGCGTGGCTTCGATGGGATTGCCCGGCTTCAGCGGGTTCGTCGCCGAACTTCAGGTTCTCATGGGTGCGTGGAAGGTGTTTCCGATGGCAGCCATCCTGGCGGGCGTTGGAATCGTGGTGGGCGTGGCCTACATCCTGCGGGCGATGCAAAAGGCGTTTTATTCGGACGCACCAGCAGAGGACAAATCCGGTCCCGAACATCCGTTGGAACCCATTTCCGTGCCCGAACGCATCGGGGCAATAATGCTCCTTGCGACGTCGCTGGTCATCGGACTTTTCCCGAGCCTCTTGTTGAATTGGATTCAGCCGTGCTGGAACTCGCCGCTGTTTGAGCGGCTGTTGAAGGGAGGTTCGCTGTGAACTACCTCCAGGTACTTCAACTGGCCGCGCCGGAGGCCGCCCTGGCCATCACCGTGCTGATGGTGCTGGCAGTAGATTTGATTGCGTTGCGGGGGAAATCCGTGGCGCGGCGTTTCGGGACCGGGGCGATGGTTTCAATTGTGGGCTGCCTGATGGCGGCGGTCTTCACGTTCACCCATTACGGAACCACCGACCCACTGCACGGGTTGCTGGTCGTGGACCCGTTGACGAATTTCCTGAAGGTCGTGCTGCTGATATTGACAATTTTCACCGTGCTGATTTCCGCGTCCGGCAAATTCACCGAGCACGTCGGCGAATATCTGGCGCTGGTCCTGCTGGCCACGATCGGCCTGATGTTCCTGGTCAGTGCCGAGGATATCCTGATGATTTTCATCTCGCTGGAACTGGCCAGCCTCTCACTCTACATCCTGACGGCGTTCAACAAGCACAACGCCAAGTCCAGCGAGGCCGCATTGAAATATTTTCTGTTTGGCGGCATGTCCGCGGCATTCCTGTTGTTCGGTTTGAGCCTGCTTTACGGGCTTTCCGGCTCGACCAATCTGTCGCAAATCGCCGCCGGCCTGGCGGGCAGGGGACTGGACCCGCTGTTGCTCGTGGCCATCGTCACGACCGTGATCGGGTTTGGTTTCAAGGTCGCGGCGGTGCCGTTTCATTTGTGGGCGCCGGATGCCTATGAAGGCGCGCCCACGCCGAGCGCGGCATTCATCGCTTCCGGTTCCAAGGTCGCCAGTTTTTACATCCTCGCCAAAATCCTGACGATGGGTTTTGCCGGCGCAGAAGGCAGCGCGGTCTGGCAAGGTTATGTGTCCGGCTGGACACCGGTGATTACCGTCGTGGCGGCGCTTTCGATGGTGCTGGGCAATCTCACGGCCATCGTGCAGTCGAGTGTGAAACGGCTGCTGGCTTACTCGGCCATCGCCCATGCGGGTTACATGCTGCTCGGCGTGCTGGCCAACACGCCGTCCAGCCGGAGCGCGCTGCTGTTTTACGTCATCACCTATGCGCTGACGGTGCTCGGCGCATTTGGCGTGGTGACGGTGGTGGAAGCGGCCACGGGCGGCGACGCCATTTCAAATTTTGCCGGGCTTAGCCGGCGCGCACCCGGATTGTCGTTGTGCCTGCTGGTGTTCCTGCTTTCGCTGGCCGGCATTCCTCCGCTGGCAGGTTTCATCGGAAAATTTTTCCTGTTCAGCGCGGCGGTGGGGGCGGACGCCGAACATCTCGGCCTGCTCTGGCTGGTGGTTCTGGCCATCGTGATGAGCGCCGTGTCGTTTTACTACTACCTGCAGGTGTTGAAACAGGCTTGGGTGCTGGACGCTGCCGAAAACGCGCCTGCCATCAAGGTTCCACCGGTCACGATGGTTGCGCTGGTCCTGCTGGCGGTGCTGGTGATTCTCCTCGGTTGCGCGCCCGGGTTGCTGACGCGTCATTTGTAAACGCGGTGGCCTGGGAGCGCTGGCGTCTCGCCGGCGTGTTTCACGGCGAAACCTTTCGATCCACTCGCCGCCGGGACGGCAGCGCTCCCAGGAAAGCAACCGTCAAGCGGCGGTTCTTTGATTGTTTGTCAAAGACATAATCCCGAAAAAAAGCGAAACCGGCATAAAAAATATTTCTTTTTCGCGCCGTTTGTGGCTTTTTGTGGCTTAAATTTATGAGCAATGTTCCTGCGGATTTGAAATACACGAAATCTCACGAATGGGTGCGCGTCAGCGGTGCCACCGCCACCATCGGCATTACCGACCACGCCCAGCATGAATTGACCGACATTGTCTTCGTTGAACTGCCGGACAAGGGCCGGAAGGTCAAGGCTGGCGAAGCCTGTGCCGTGGTGGAATCGGTCAAGACCGCGAGCGACATTTATTCGCCGTTGAGCGGTGAAATTCTGGAGACGAACAGACTGGTCGTGGACGACCCGGCGCTGGTGAACAGCGAACCTCACGCCAGCGGCTGGTTTTACAAAATCAAATTGAGCAATCCCGCCGAACTGAATGCGCTGCTATCGCCGGAAAAATACCAGGCGCAGATTGGGGGTAAATTTTAACGCGGAGACGCAGAGGCGCGGAGAAATCCAATACGTTAATAAAATGAACCTTCGCGAAAAAGTAATTGTTGATGGCATCCCGTACTCTATCGCTCCAACTACCTTCTACATCGTTCAGCTTACCTTGAACAAAAGCGCAAATCTAAAAGATTTCGTTTTAATGACCGCGAAAAAGACAAAGCAGAAAACTGAATTCATCGAATAAAGATGAAAATCCGTCTCTTCATCAAGCCGTATTGCCCGTGGTGTCAAAAGGTCATGCGCTGGATTGACAGGCGCTTGCAAATGACGCGGTTGTCGGCTACATGTTAAATATGAGCGCGACGGAATTGATGAAAGAAATTCAAAGCCTGCCGGAGCAGGAACGCGAACAAATCTTTGAATTTGTTTTGCACTCCCAAAAACCGGGCTGGGCGACGCCCAAACCGCCGGGCTATTTCACCGAGTGCTACGACCAGGACGAAATCAAGGAGTCCATTGGGTTTGCCCGTGCGGGCTAGCGGAAATCAACCGGCTTTCCAAATCCGAACGGAAATCACCTTTCAAAAAAGGAACGCAGATGATTGATACCAGCATCGTTAAAGAGTAGGAGACGACGTAATACCATTTCTAGTCTGCTATTG
>DLMG01000087.1 GCA_002479245.1 Verrucomicrobia subdivision 3 bacterium UBA7542
GAAGCGGACCGAACGCCAGTTCAGCCACAGCAACAAGCCCGCAAGGTTCAAAATGAAGTCAATCAGGGCCATGAGAAACGTGATGCGTATTACGTGTTGCGTGTTTCGTCAAGCAGCGATCATCCGTTGCTCTTGAAGGGGCGTACTTCTGCTCCTTCCTGGGAGCGCCGGCGTCTCGCCGGCTGTTGCCAGAGGCGGATTGATCCACTCGCCGGCGGGACGCCGGCGCTCCCAGGACCCGCCTCCCGCCTACATCATCTTCAACAATGTATCCGCCATTTCCGATGGCGTGGCGGCGACGCCGATGCCCGCTGCTTTGAATGCCGCGATTTTTGCCGCCGCCGTGCCTTCGCCGCCGCTGATGATGGCGCCCGCGTGGCCCATGCGGCGTCCGGGCGGCGCCGTCGCCCCGGCGATGAATCCAGCCACCGGTTTTTTGCAATTTTTCTTGATCCACCGGGCAGCTTCTTCTTCGGCGCTGCCGCCAATCTCGCCGATGATAAGAATGCCGTGCGTGTCCGGATCGTCGTTGAACAACTTGATCACATCAAGATGCGAGAGCCCGGGAACCGGGTCGCCGCCGATGCCGATGCACGTGCTTTGACCCGCGCCGCGAGTGGTGAGTTGCCAGACAGCCTCATAAGTCAGCGTGCCGCTGCGCGAAACGACGCCGACGTGCCCTTTTTTATGGATATAACCGGGCGCGATGCCGATGCGGCAGCCACCGTGGGAATCCTTGCCTTTGCCGGGCGTGACGATGCCGGGACAATTCGGGCCGATGAGCCGCGTCGCGCGGCCTTGCAATGCGCGCTTCACACGAATCATATCGCGCACGGGAATGCCTTCGGTGATGGCAACCACCAGTTCCAGACCGGCATCCGCGCCTTCCAGAATCGCGTCGGCGGCAAAGGCTGCCGGAACAAAAACGGCGGAAGCCGTCGCGCCGGTCTGTTTCACCGCCTCGGCGACCGTGTCGAAAATGGGGACTCTCTTTCCGCCGTGCTCAAAGACCTGGCCGCCCTTGCCGGGGGTGACGCCGGCGACGACCTGTGAGCCGTAATCCATGGAGAGCTGTGCGTGCCGCGCGCCGAAGCTGCCGGTGATGCCCTGGACGAGGACCTTGGTGTCGGGTTGGACGAGAATGGACATGGGGAAAATATACGATTTATGATTTACGATATACGATTTCAAAACAGTTCATTTGTCGCTGGATTTATCTCAAATTGAACAAATATAAAACCGCTGCCCAGCCGCTGGGCAGACAATCGGGTGTGCTTTGCAATTCTCGGCCATACTTTACTGCCATTTTCAAAAAGAAATGCGCGTGGAAAAACGCTTCAAGAATCGGTCGCGTGTGATGAAGCCAGTCCAGATTATCCGAAATTTCAAATTTACGTTCCGTGCCGTCGGCCACAATTTTGCAAAACCATTGATTCATCGGACGGCCCGGCAACAGGTTTTGCAGGATATCACTGATTTCCCGCGTTGTCTGCTGAACGGAATAGACCTTGAAAGATTGGTGATAAAAGCGATAGAAACCATCCTCAAATCCCCAATGGCTTTCAACTTGCGCCAGCAATTCCTCCAGTTTTGGCAATTGCTGCTTGATATTTGAAAGCAATTGGCCCGCAAGCTTCTGTTGTTCGCGCAACTGGGCCGACGGATCCAATTCTGCGAACGCAAAACCTTGTCGTTTTGTTTCGTCCGAAGTCATTTCGCCTTTCGTTTGTGGATGCAAATGGTGTTGCCGTCGGGGTCGTAAATAAACGCCATGTGGCAAACGGGCGTGGGAAACGGCTCTGCCCGGAACTTCACGCCGTTTGCGCGCAGATGCGCGATGGCCGCGTCAAAATCTTCCACCTCCAGAGCCACGGTGCAGCCGTCGGGGCTGGGGTTCCAGCCGGACATGCTGCCGATGGACAGCGCATAAGGCCCGAATTCATATTCCACCCATTTGGCGTCCGGGAGATCGGTGATGGTGGTGGGTTTCAGGCCCAGCACACTCTCGTAAAACCGGCGCGCCCGGGCCATGTCGGTGACGGCGTAGCAGCAAAAGGCAATTTCGACGACTTTCAGCATAAAAATTATGTATCAGTTGGCGTTTCATCCCAGCGATTGTCGGGAGCATAGCCACAAAGCCAATTCAAAGCGAAATGCCTTTCAAAGGCGATAGACCTGATTAATGACCATTCTTCATCGGTCAAATCACGATACGCTTTTCCAATGGCTGCAAAATCTTCATCAATGATTTCCAAAGAGTCTTTTTCATTCGCGGCTTTTGCGCTGAAGCGAACAATTTCATCGTAACTTTTGAACTGTGGAAGCTCCGCTGGAAACGGGCGTTTCTCTTCGATAAGTTCTCGTGTGCGACTGCGCCATTGCCAAAGCTCGGCTAAAGAACGGCTTTTTTCGATTGTTTTCTCATCAAGCAATTTTGCGCTGATAAAAAAATTAGAAATTTTTTCATGAGGGATTTGTTTCATCAAATCAGGTTTGGCTTGATGGTCGAAAGGAAGCATTTCTGGAATAATTCCCAATGCCCACATCAAGGTCATGACGGATTCCATTCTCCATGACGCGTTAACAATTTGTTGTTGAGTCAGGTCGAGGGGATGAGTTAAAAAAAACTTCACTTCTTTATCAGTCATGAATTCCCACAATCCCAATTTGCGCAAGCTGTCAGAAAGTCCGTCTGCCGCCTGCTGCATTTTTATTCTGAATTGCTGTTGATCTGATTCAGACCATTTTTCGTATGCCATTCTTAAAATCGGCGGCGTTGCGAGAGCTTGGACAACCTCATATTTAATAATGATTAGCTTGCGCGCAACTTCATCTGGTTCTGGACCGGCCATAACTTTTATTTCCCGACAGCCCTCACAACCTTCTGTGACGCGTCGGCCATGGAATAACAACTGAACGCGCCGGAGTTTGTTTTCCCGGCTGCAAAACCCGGCACCCGTTTCAAAAGTTTCGCCGCCGACTGTTGCAGGCGATGCCGCAAACCGCGGCGGCCAGGCCGCCGGTCGGTGACCTCGCGCACCATCTGTTCGCGCAGGGCATCGCGTCGGCGTTTCGAATGCTCGTGTTGTTGGGCCAGTTCAATCATTTGCTTCTGCAATTCCACCAACCGACGATAAGGCTCAAGGTCGTCCCCGACCTTTTTCATCCCCGGATTTTTGTTTCTGCCCCGAGACATGCGCCTTAATTCTTTAAAAACGTCTGTTTTCCCACAGCCTTCACCACTTTCTGCGCCGCATCGGCCATGGAATCGCCGGTGATGAGTTTCAGGCCGGATTCGGCCAGGGTTTTTTTGCCGGCAACGACGTTGTTGCCTTCCAGCCGGACAACGAGCGGCAATTTGAGGCCGGTTTCTTTCACCGCCGTGACGATGCCGGTGGCGATGACGTTGCAATCCATGATGCCGCCGAAAATGTTCACCAGGATGCCCTTTACATTCGGGTCCTGCAGGATGATTTTGAACGCCGCCGTCACCTGTTCCTTGCTCGCGCCGCCACCCACGTCGAGGAAGTTCGCCGGCCGGCCGCCGAAATGCTGGATGATGTCCATCGTCGCCATCGCGAGCCCGGCGCCATTGACGAGGCAGGCGATGTTGCCATCGAGCTTGATGTAATTCAGGTTGAACTTGCTGGCCTCGGTTTCGAGCGGTGCTTCCTCGTTCAAATCGCGCATCGCCTGGATGTCGGCATGCCGGTAAAGCCCGTTGTCATCGAGTGAAATTTTCGCGTCCAGCGCCACGACGGTTTCCTTGCCGTCCGGCAGTTCGACCACGCACATCGGATTGATTTCCACGAGCGACGCGTCGCATTCCCACCACGTGTTGAAAACGCCGGTGACGAATTTTGCGGCGGCGTTGAGCAAATCGCCCTTGAGACCAAGCGCGACGGCAATCTTGCGGGCCTGATACGGCATGATGCCCACGGCGGGATCAATCCATTCCTTGAAAATCTTCTCCGGCGTTTTGGCCGCGACCTCCTCGATGTCCATGCCGCCTTCCGTGCTGGCCATGACGAGCGGCCGGCCCACGGCGCGATCGAGCAGGACGGCCAGGTAAAATTCCCTTTTGATTTTCGCGCCGCTGGCAATGAGCAGCGTCTGCACGCGGCGTCCGTCCGGGCCGGTCTGTTTGGTGACGAGCACCTGGCCGAGCATGTTTTTGGCGTGCGACACCGCCTCATCCACCGACGCGGCGACCTTCACACCGCCTTGAAAACCGGTCTTGAAAGTCCCTTTGCCGCGTCCGCCGGCATGGATTTGCGATTTGACGACCACGCGGGCACTGCCGCCGGCGGTGATTTTTTCCGCCGCGGCGCGGACTTCGTCGAGCGATTTGGCGGGGATTTCCAGCGGGACGGCGACGCCGTATTGGGCGAGCAATTGCTTGGCCTGATATTCGTGGATGTTCATTTCAAAATTTAACCCGGCGCATTAAAAACGATTGCAACCGAAAATCAAACTTTTAACACAAGCGAAGTGGTTGAGGGTTGAAAGTTGAGAGTTGAGGGTGGGGTGTAGTGTCGGCGCTGTGCGTCGAGTTTGGCAACGGCTCCAAATCCCAAACCCGGGACGCCAAACCAGGCCGGAGAAAAATGTCACTTTTCCAGGACTTTCACGGCTGGCTTTTTTGGAATCGGGTGGAACGCAAGGCGGCGTCGAGCTGGCGAAGGTCTTTGGGCAATTCGGCGGTCCAGGACATGCGCTTGCCGGGCTGTTCCGGGTGTTCGAGGCTGAGGACTTCGGCATGCAAGGCTTGACGCGGAAAATCAATGGGCGGCTTGGCGTGGTCCGGTCCGCGATAGGCCGGGTTATACGTGCGGTCGCCGATCAAGGGGAGTCCGGCGTGGGCAGCCTGGACGCGGATTTGATGTTTTCGACCGGTCTCCAGCCGTAGCCGCAATTTGGTGACGAAGCGTTTGCCGCCGGCGAGCGGATACTCCGCGATGACTTCGTAATGCGTGATGGCCTCGCGGGCTTCGGAGCCCGGGTCTTTGAGTTGCGTTTCAGAAAGCACGTGCTGGCGCAATTCGTCCCGGCTCAATTGCAGCCATTGCCGCCAGGTGCCGGTCGGCGTGCTCGGACGTCCTTCCACGAACGCCACATACTCCCGCTTCATGGAGTGCGCCTTTAATTGCTCGATGAGGTGGTGACGCGCGGCGGGGTTCGTGGCCATGCAAAAGACGCCGCTGGTATATTGGTCGAGGCGATGAACCGGCAAAGGTTGAAGCCGACGATAGGCGGCCGGCAATGACTTTCCGGCGACGCCGCGGTTCCGGGCTTTCAGTTTTCCCGCTAGGAAATCGGCGAGGATGCTGAGCGCGGAAAGAGTGCAGTTCGGCGCCGGCACGGAGATGAGGCCGGGACCCTTGTTGACGATGGCGACGGCGGAATCCAGGTAAAGCAACGAAACGCGCGGATGAATCTGCCAGCCGGGACCGCACGCCAGAGTGGTGGCCTGGCGATCGCGCAGTTCCAAGGTATCGCCCGGGTCCGTGATGGTTTGATGGGGTTTGCGGATGATGACGCCATTGACGCTTACCCGTCCCGCCACGATCCATTGTTTGGCTCGGCTCTTCGGCGTGTCGGGATGCTTCCGCAGCAACCAATCCAACAGGGGGCTGACCTTGGTCGTATCCATGGAATCAAAACCACAGATGATCTTGGTCCGTTTCATTTTGGTTGGGTGATTTATTTCTTCAAATTCTCAGTGATGGCGGCGAACTATTCAAGGGCGGCGTTGAGTTCGGCCACGGCTCCAAATTCAAGACCTTCAACCCTCCACTCCTTGTCGCACCGAAATCACATGAAGGCGGATCAACCCTCAACTATTCCTCAAAACCAGGCCGGGGAGAAAGGTGTCAACACTCAGGACCCTTTCATGGCCGAAAAGCCAAAGGCTAAAGTGTTTTTCAGCCTTCAGCCTTCCCTGCCCACCGTAGCTTTGGCGAAGGCGGGAGCCTTTGCTGTTATTCATTCTCCTTCTCGCCGCGCGGCCGGCTCACGGCAACAGCAGGGCGCCGGTTCTCAGCAGGAGATTTTTGATGAGTTTCATGGGATCTGGTTTGTGGTCTGGTTAATGAACGAGTGTGGACAGGCAATGAGCCTGTCGTAAATTGATAAATTAGGCTAACTCTTGACTTCCGCAGCCAGTTGTCAAGCTAATTTCAGAGGCGTGAAAGCGGATAAAGATGGAAGCCTCAGCGAAGGAGGATTGGCGGCGATGGATTTCCTATCTCCGACCTTCTATCTTCCAGCTTCGATCTTGGGCCGGGGAAAATGTAACTTTTCCAGGATGGACACGGGTTTAAACTTGTCGGCACCGGCATAAAACGGCCGGAAAAAGACCGGCTGGCTGCCGGGAATGGTTTAAAGGCAGGGCGCGGCCGGCGTGGCCATCCGGAGAATCAAGTCGTTCAGTTCCTGCATGCGCGGCGGTTTGCCGACCACGGCGTCCACGTCCGGAGTGATTCC
Source organism: Verrucomicrobia subdivision 3 bacterium UBA7542 (assembly GCA_002479245.1). Classification (GTDB taxonomy): domain Bacteria; phylum Verrucomicrobiota; class Verrucomicrobiia; order Limisphaerales; family UBA11358; genus UBA11358. Next base: position 6,487 of record DLMG01000087.1, read on the forward strand.
TCCTTCATTGCTCATGATCGTGCCCCAGCCGGTCATCATGATGACGGGCGTGTTGGGGGATTCGGCCTTGATCGTCCGGGCCACACACTGGCCATCAATATCCGGCATGCCCAAATCGGTGATGACCACTTCGTAAGGCTGGTGTTTCAGCGCGGCGGTGCGGAACAATTCCAGCCCGTGTTTTCCGCCGGAGGCAACCACCACCCGATGATTGAATTGCGTGAAACAATCATTCAGAAATTCCCGGACCCCCGCGTCATCATCAATGCACAGGATGTAAAGGGAGCGCTGCTGTTTGAGTTGGGGCAGGGGGCCACGGACGGGAGCACTATCGATCTCGATGGCGTCGTCGTGGCGTTGCGTCATGTCATATATGGAAGACCCATTCATATTAAAACCGGTTTTGTTGATTCGTGATTACGGTGCTTGTGCGGGTGCAAAACCGCGATAAAAACGGCTTGGATAACTCGTCGCATCTGAGTCAACAAACGTGAAAAGCCCGTTTGAATCGGTCATATTCGTGCTAATGGACGTCCAGTTATGCATGTCGGATGAAGCCTCGATCACGTAAGTCTGGTCGGGACTCCCGGACAGGGTAATGGCCGGACCATCCGGCGTGGCGGCAATTGAAATCGTGCTGGCGTCGGGAATGTTCACCGGAAGCGGGTTGGGGACATTGCCCGAGAAATTGAAGTTAATGGGGAAGTCGCCGCCGGCACCCACCATCGTAACCGAGATCTGATTAATGCTGCCGTCAGCGTTGGTTCCGCCATCAACAAAGCTGCTCAGGTCGAAGGAAACCAGCACCGGTTGTGAGTTGGCTCCGTTGATTGAGGGAATGCTCACCCCATACATGTACTGGCCTCCATTCTCAAGCACCAGGTCCGAGTAGCCGGCAACTTCTCCGACGAAGGTCGCGCTGCCGGTGCTGGTGTTGACCTGGTAAATGTCCGTGTTGTCTCCGGTATTGCTCAAATAGAGGTTGCCATCGGCGTCAAACCGGATGTTCTGCGCGAGATTGAGGTTGTAAGGGTCGCCAAAACTCCCAACAAAGGTTGACGCCCCGGTGGTGGGATCAATCGTGTAAAGGCCGTTCTGGGCCGCCCCGAACAAGGTCCCGTCCGGCGCGCAGGCGATGGATTCAAGGCCGGGCACGTCCAACGATGCCACTGTGGTGACCGCACCATTGGTTGAATCGAACGTCACCAAGGATGAACCATTATTGGCGATGCCGAACAAGGTCCCGTCCGGGGAATAGGCGATGTCGTTGTAGAGTGTTCCGCCCAGATCGGAAATTTCGGTGAAGGTGCCGTTCATCAGATTGAGGACGCCAAAACCGTTGTCGCCCGTGTTGAACTCAACGGCATAAACGTCGTTCTGCGCCCGCGCTGACATGGCCACGCTGCCGACCGCCAGCGGAATACCGACTAAAAACAACATCCATGATTTTTTCATAATTTCTCCTGTTTAGTTTTTAAATTTCGCACCCAATAACCGACCAACTAATTCGTCAGAGTGTTATTTAACAGAAACGGCCTAAAAAGTGATGAATAAGGGACACCTTGCGTGATTTGAGGGGTGGATTGCGCCCGGTGAGGGGCGGAATTCCAAAGGAAAATGCGGGCCGGACGGCCAACCCCGCCGGGCTGCCATTTTTATCGCGACGAAATTTGATGAAGGCGGATCGGCGGCGGCTCCAAATCCCAGATCCTCAACACACAACTCCCCGACTCCAAGCCACAAACCGGGCAGGTGAGAAAAGTGTCAAAACCAGGGACTGATCCATTTTCGTTTTTCGTTTTGGAAATCAAACTTTTAACACCAACGCCGGGGTTGGGAATCGAGGTGAGCATCGGCAGGCGATCAAGGTCGCCATTGATCCCCTTGTCCTTATGCTTGATGTCGCGCGCAGATTTCTGGAGTGTACCGGGAAATTGGGCGGTGGTGGGTTGGGTGATGGGTTTTGGCATCGGTCAGGAAAGCAACACAATTCTCGCAATTCCAGTTCTGGTTGAGTGGTTTAACAAGACAATCTGCGGCGCAATCGCTGAATGAATGTATATTGCCGCTGGCATGGACGGGGCAAATGTGCTAACGTGTCGCCGTTCCAATGAAAAACAGAGTCCAATCACTCACGAAAAATGACCAAGCCAGCGGACTGGTTCCAATTTTCAAGGACTTGGTATGGGTTCAGTGCAAGGAATACAGGTGCCTGGCCTATTTGGACGCGACCGGCAAATGGATAAACTTCTATACCGGGAAGAAATTAACAGATTTCGTCAAAATAATCGGATGATAGTCAGTTGAGGGCTGATGGTTGATCCGTCTTCGTTTCGCTTCCGCCTGCATCAAATTTCGGCGAGACAAGTCGCCGCGACATGGAGGCGAGGGCAAGATAAAAGCAGTCGCGGCCTCGTTACCTCGTCTCCTACAAACGGCAACCATTTCCCTTGAATCACCGGCGGGGCGCGGGCAAGTTGGCCGGGCATGAACAAACCGTTCGCTCGGCTGAAAAAATTTGCGCTATTGCTGGCGTTGTGTCTGGCGTCCTGCCTGTCGCCGGTGCATGCCGCCGCCATCAACGGCCAAAGCTACGTGCCGCTTGCCGATTGGGCGCGCGCGAACGGCTTGAAATGTTACTGGCTCAAGCGCGGCGACGAAATCGTGGCCACCAACCGCACGACCCGGCTGGTTTTTGACAAGGATTCACGCATGGCGGAGGTCAACGGGATCAATGTGGCGCTGTCCTTCCCGGTGGCGTCGGACCACGGCACGCTGCTCATCGTCCAAATGGATCTCAACACGGCCATCCGCCCGCTGTTATTCCCGCTCCGGTTCGCCGACGCCAAACGCATCACGACCATCTGCCTCGACCCGGGGCACGGCGGCAAGGACACGGGCAACCATACGTTCTGGCACAGTGAGAAGACCTACACACTGGCGCTGGCGCTGGAATTGCGCGACCAGCTCAAAAAAGCCGGGTTCAATGTCATCCTGACGCGCAGCAAGGATACCTATGTTGATTTGCCCGACCGTCCGGCGCTGGCCAACCGGCGCGGCGCGGATTTGTTCGTGAGCCTGCATTTCAACGCGACGCCAACCGGGAAAGACGAGGTCGAAGGGCCGCAGACGTATTGCATCACGCCCGTCGGCGCCAGTTCGACCGACGCGCAGGGCGAGGGCGCCAATTACGGCCCGACCACGGCAAATCGCGTCGAGCCAAGGAGTTTGCTGCTGGCGTATCAAATGCAGAAGTCGCTGGTGCAAAACTTGCGCGTGCCGGACCGGGGCGTGCGCCGGGCGCGTTACGCGGTTTTGCGCGATGCCACGATGCCGGCCATCCTGATTGAAGGCGGTTACATGACGCATCCGGTTGAACGCAAAAAGATTTACGATGCCGCGTATCGCCGCCAGATGGCACAGGCGATGGTGAAGGGCATTCTGGCTTATCAAAGATTGGTTTCACCGCCGCCGCCACCCATGGTGCCGTCAACCAACCGGCCGGCGGGCACGAACAAAATTTCGATTCCAAAACGCGCGCCGTGGAAAGGAATCACTAATGACTAAACCCTAATGACTAAATAATTCCCAATGACGAAAGTTCAAAAATCAATGCGGCGCTTAACAAGCGCAACTTTAGGATGAGTTGCCCAAATCATTTTGGAGACGGCGGAGCGCGGCTGTCTCAGCCGCAGCACGTTCGACAACCCCAAAACCCGTGGAATTTCGTGCGCCATTTGGCAATCCTGGCGGCTGCGGGTGGGACACCCGCGCTCCGTTCCATTTGGGCAACATGTCCTCAAATTGCGCCCACGCGCCCACGCATTGAACATTTGGGCTTCGACATTCCTTCGTCATTAGGGTTTAGTCATTAGTCATTGTTCAAATGAGCATAGCGACCAAAAACGGGGATGACGGCACGACGGCATTGATGTATGACCGGCGGGTGCCAAAAACCCATCCGCGTGTCGAGGCGTGTGGCGCGGTGGACGAGTTGAACGCCGCGCTGGGGTTGGCCCACGCGGCGGCGAAACATGGTTTCGTGCGCAACAACCTGCTGGTGATTCAGAAGGACCTGATTGTGTTGATGGGCGAACTGTGCGTCCAGCCGGAGGATTTGTCCCGTTACGTCAAGGATGGCTATTTGCTGGTCACGCCAGCGATGACGGCAACGCTCGATGCCTTGGTGGGCGAAATCGAGGAGCAGAACATTAGTTCCAAGGGTTGGGCGACGCCGGGAGCGACCCCGCCCGGTGCGGTATTGGATCTGGCGCGGACGATTTGCCGTCGCGCAGAACGGCGGGTGTGCGGCTTGAAGGAAACCGGCGAATTAAAAAACGCGGAAATTGTGATTTATCTCAATCGGCTGAGCGATTTGCTATGGCTGTTCGCGCGTTGGGTGGAGGCGCAGTCAGGTTCCGGCAAATGAAAATGCGCTCCGGAATGTTTGGACCGGCAAGCTTCGCATTTTTTGTAGCGGCACTCTGTGAGCGCCGGTGGAATCATTGGCGCTGGTCATAGACCGCCGCTACAGGTGCAAAACCCTGACCGAGCGTAACATCCCGCCACACTTGGGTTGTTCCCCAGCCGCTTATTGGGAGAGGATGTAGAACTGTTGCGGCGCGTCGGGATTGATTCCGTTGGTGAGATTAAACTGGCCGTTGTTGTCAAAGGTATTCGTCGCAATGGCCGTCCAGTTCGTCAGCGCCAATGTCAGATTCGTGCTCGTCAACAGTGTGTAAGTTCCATCGGCCAGACCGTTCGTCCCAGTGAGTATTAAATTGGTTCCCGACAGGCTGAAGCTGGTGATGTACGGCGCCGGTTTGATGACTGACACCACATTCAATATCCCGTTTGTCAGCGCGCTTGTATCCCACGCCAAACCATCGCCCAACACCGGCAAATTGGTCGTGCTGAATGATTCCGCGTAGGCCGAAGCGTTGAACAGTTTGAAGCTGTCGCCCGCCGCCAGCGTGCCGGAGAGGCTTGTCACATTGAGCATCCCGCCATAGGTCAAGGTGCCACCCACGGACAACACGTCGTTGGTTCCGTTGATTTTGTCGAGTTTCATCACGGTTGTGCCACCCAGCGTTGTATTCGATGTCACGGTCAGCAACCCCACACCCGCCGCCGAACCGGGGGCAACCGTTGAACTGCCGGTCACGGTCAGCATTCCCGTCACCGTTCCAAACCCGTTTAACGTCTGTCCGCCGGACAGCGTCAGGGTGCCATCGGTGCGACCAGAGGCATCCAAGGTTGCGCCAGCCGCCACAGTGATCACCGGAGTTTGATTAATCGAACCTGTGCCGCTCAATGCGAGCGTGCCTGCATTGACCGTGGTATTGCCGGTGTAGGTGTTCGAGTCGCCCAAGGTTTGGGTGCCGGAACCGGTTATCATGAGGCTGATGGGACCGGTGATGATGCCTGAGTTGTTGGTGGAGCCATCGCCGTAAGCATAAGTGCCACTGCCCGATAGTGTGAGTGTGGCAGCAGTGGCGGAGTTGGTGACGGCATTTTTCAAGGTGGCGCTGGTATTGATCCCCCCGACTGAATTAAGTCCCGCGATTTCCTGGTTGCGACCGTCAAGATCGAATGCGCCGAGATTGGCGCTGGCGGACTGGCCTATGTTGACCGTAGTGCCAGTGGGCAGGCGGTTGTCGCCGGTGGTCAATTGCACCGTGCCATTGTTCATGAACGTGTTGCCGGAGTAAGTGCTCACGCCGCCGAGAGAAAGTGTGCCCGCCCCTTGTTTGACGAGAATGCCCGTCGAACCTGGCTTGTCGGCAATAATGCCATTGTAGGTGAGGGATCCGGTGGCTGATTTCACGCTGATCGAAGTGCCCGTTGTCGAGCCGACCTGGATGCCGCGGTTGGAATTCAACGCATAGGCGACCGCGTTTCCGTTTGTGTCGGCGGAAGTCATCCGACCGCCATCAATGACAATCGCGCCAGCCGTGGGCGACCCCGGAACGGGGCCGAAACTTCCGTCGTATTGAAATAGAACTTCCGCGCCGTTGATGTTGATCGGTCCGGTGAAGGTGTTTCCCGCGTTGCCGATGTTGATCGTGCCAGCACCGCTGCCCCCAAAATTAAGCCCCGCTCCGGCGCTGCCGGAAATCACTCCGATTAGCATGCGGCTGCCGCTCGTGGTGTTATTCGTGATGTTGGGTGTCGCGGCACCAAGGCTGGTTGCCATTGCCCAGGTGTCATTGCCTGTGCCAGCGAAGGTGAAGTTGCCGCCGATGTTGAGCAAGGTTGGCGCGAAAGCACTGCTGCCTGAAGATTGAATGGTGCCGCCGTTGATGTTGAGGGTTCCCGCCCCGAAACTATTTTTCTTCGAAACAATCATTGTTCCGGCGTTCAGCGTGAACGCGCCGGGGTAAGCGCCACCTTCCGAAGACATATCCCAGGTGCCGTTCCCGGCTTTGATGAAGCCTGTCCCGGCGGTTGTCGAGAAAGTTTGATTTGTCCAGGTCAAGGTCACACCGTCGGCAATCGTGAAGGTGCTGACAGTTCCACCGTTGGTAAATGTGCCGGCTGCGGTCACGGTGGTGTTCGCATTGACTGTGACGTTCCCAATCAAAGTGGCGGTCACGTAGAGGTTGGTGGACGGGGCATTGAAAATGGCATTGTCGCCCGCCGTCCATCCCACATTGAAAGGTCCGCCGGATGATGTCCCCCAGGTCGAATCGGTCCACTTGCCAGTGGTAACACCGTCTATTCGCCAATATTTGTCAGCCGCTTTTACCTGGCCGGCCATTACCAGAGCGGTGACGGCCAACATGACCAGGGTGACTTTCGCCATGCGGGCGAAACCGGTTTGCATCCAAGAGCGATTATTTTTCATAAATACTAGAATTTCGGGTTTGGGGCTGGCGTTGAAACGGGCAAGCGTTTTGCTGAGGCCTGGCACGCGGTTCGGCCGCCATCGCGGCTAATTTCATGGAAGCAACTTCAAGGGTGATGTTGCGACTGTCAAGTAATGTCTGAGGGCAGTGATGGAAAAAACGTCGCGCGGAACGGCGCGTGTGCGCGTTGAAGAAATCAGGCGAACTGCGAAACGCGGAGATTATTATTTATCTCAATCGCCTGGGCGATTTGCTATGGCTGTTCGCGCGTTGGGTGGAAACGAAATCAAGTTCGACGACAAAATAAAACACGCGCAGGGTTCGCCTGCGCGTGTGGTGATAAAGAGGGTTCAGGATTTACGGTTGCGGCGTTGGAAGCTCCACAGGCCGGCCAGACCCAGGCCAATGAGCGCACAGGCGGAAGGTTCGGGCGTGGGCGCAAAGTCCAAACCGCGAAAGGCTTCGTTGGCACCGGCGGTATCCAGCAACGTGCCGGTGGCGCTTGAGCCGGTGTCGGTGACGGTAAACAAGCTGGCTCCGTTCGCAGAAGTGGCGTAGATGATGGGATTGGCTCCGCTGAAGTTCACGGCCAAGCCTACCGCGCCGTTGGTGCCCATGGAGAGCGAATATTGAAAAGTCCAAGTGCTGCCCACCAAGCTCCATTTTTCCACGCCGCCAATGCCGCTGGAACTGGTGTAGGCGTCTGAATCCGCGATGTAAGCGGTGGTCAAGCTGGAGTTGAACGCAAAGTCGTAGGGGCTGGAACTGGAACCGGTATTGATGAGATTGACAGCCGAAGAACTGGAGGTAGGCGTCCCGTTGATCATGTCAATTCCCAGACTGGCCGGTGTGCCAGAACCTGAAGATGTCGAGAAATAAAGGTTGCCGCTAATGTCCTGAATGACACGAGTATTGACTTTTGTGCTTTGAACCGTTGCCGGCGTGCCGGTGCCGAGATATACGGTGCCACTGGCTGCGCCTGCCCCCCAATAATTACCACCACCATCACTCGCTCCGGAACGAATGTTATTTCCGCTGTAGAAACTGCTGGTGGTAACCGCAAGGTTGTAATTGCCGCTGGCATCCACCGTGGCGATGCCGCGTGGAACGGCGGCGGAGGTTGTGCTGGCAATTGAGGCGGTGCCGGCGTTTGCGTTGTATCCCGCGACGACTAGATACTGGCCGTTGGCGGAAAGATTCAACGCGCCTTCAGACGTGGCAGTGCCGCTGTTGACCAACGCGGAAGAACCGGTGGAGGGAATCAGCACACTGGTCACATAACCATTGGCGGCAGTGGTGTATTCATCCAGGAAAATCGCGGTGCCTGCGCTTGTGAGTGCCCCGCTGCCAGTGCCATCCCGCAAGACGACGAGGTCGTCGGGGGTAAATTGGGCTTGGGCAACAGCAGCGAGCGAAAGCAACGCGACGGTTGCGGTCAGGGTTTGGATTCCGGTTTTCATGAATTTTCCTTTCTTGGTTTTCAGTTCGAATTTTTTATGGTTTGTGCCGGCGCCGATTTCAGCCTTGGTTTTGGCGAAATCGCGTTGGAAATCAAAATTTGTCTTTGCCTCGCGCACGATGGCCTGAGACCTGGCACGCGGTTGGGCCGCTATCGCGGCTCAATTCGGGAAGGCATCTTCAAGTATAACATTTCGCCTGTCAAGTTAATATTCGCGGGCACGACGCAAAAAACGTCGCGCGGAACGGTGCCTGTGCGCATTGAAGGAATCAGGCGAACTGCGAAACGCGGAAATTGTGATTTATCTCAATCGCCTGAGTGACTAGCTGTGGCTGTTCGCGCATTGGGTGGAAACGAAGGCGGATTCGCATGGGTAGGGCCGCGTCATTTCCGCCTTCATCGGATTTCGGCGAGACAAGCCGTGCGCACCGCAATCGTTGTGCGGACGAGCGGCGGCCCGGGGGACTCCGATAAACTCCGATGAACTCCGATTAATCGCGAGCCGGTCGCGAGCAGGTCGTGAGCAGGCTGCCCGCCCTGCCGTCCGTGGGATGTTACTCTATCGTTCAACCAAGCTAAAACGGCAAACATGGGCGTTTTGTCCCTGTTACGAACGGTTTACGGCCAGCAGTGCCGCCTTGTGAATAAGTTGAGGGTTACTCACCTTCGCGTCACCCGCCGAAACACGGCAAAAACTTCGTTTCCGATGCGCTTAAATGACTTGATTTGAAGAGGTAGGGCTTCCGCCAATCGGCGGAAACCTCTGCCATCAGCGATGGCAGGGGCATTGCGCCCGCCGAAAATTTTCGGGCAGATCGTCAGATGCAGTTCGTCCACCAACCCAGCCCGGAACAGGGCGTCGTTCAACCCGCCGCCGCCTTCGCAAAGCAGGCGTTTGACACCCCATTTCCCGCGCAACCAACTAAATGCCTTGCGGAAATTGATTTCGCGCCGGCCACAAACTTTTACTTCGTCCGCTAAGGCCCGCAGTTGGCGCAGCCGGGCTTTCGATGCCCGTCCGGTGGTGAGGACGAGGATGGGCGAGAAACGATGTTTGAAAACTTCCGCGTTGGGATTGAGCGAGCCGTTGCCGCTGACGATGACGCGCAAATTGTTCTCCATCAACCCGTTTTTAAGCCGCTGGCGCCGGAATCTGGCCGGACCTGGTCCCAAGTTGATGGCCGCCGAATCCACGGTGCGTGCCCCGGCCAGCACCGCGTCTGCCGTCGCCCGCAATTCCAGCAAGTGCTTGTGGTCGCGTGTGCTGCTGAACGATGACACCGCGCGATTCGCCGTCGCGATTTTCCCGTCCGCTGTCATCGCCATGTTCACGAAAACGAACGGCAATTTTGGACTTCGGACTTTGGACTTTGGACTCATAAAATTAGCATCGCATCGCCGTAACTGAAGAAGCGGTAACGTTTGCGGATCGCCTCGGCGTAGGCGGATAAAACCATTTCGCGTCCGCGCGTTTCACCCGGCGCGGCGAACGCGCCGACGAGCATCAACAAGGTGGAGCAGGGGAGATGGAAGTTTGTCAACAGCGCGTCCACGATTTGAAATTGAAACGGCGGATAAATGAAAATGTGCGTCCGACCCTTGAAAACATTGAGTTTTCCGTTGTTTTGTGAGGCGACGCTCTCAAGCACGCGCACAGTTGTCGTGCCGATGGCGAAGACGCGGTGACCGGTGCTTTTGGCCTCGTTCACGGCGTGCGCGGTCTCTTCGCCAAGCTCGAATCGTTCTTCATGCATTTTGTGCGCGGCCAGCGTTTCGGTTTTCACCGGCGCAAATGTGCCGGGTCCGATGTGCAGCGTGACAAAGCAGATTTTCACGCCGCGCGCACGAATTTCATCGAGTAATTTCACGGTGAAATGCAAACCGGCGGTCGGTGCCGCGACCGAACCGTCGGTCCGGGCGTAAATGGTTTGATAACGCTCCTTGTCCTCGCCCATTTCATCCGGATTGGCGCGGGTGATGTAGGGCGGCAGCGGAACTTCGCCCAGCCGATCCAATTCGCGGCTGATGTTCGGCGTGCCGGAAAATTGCAGTCGCCGGTGGCCCGCATCGTTCACCTCCACGACGGTGGCGCAAATCCGTGTCATTTGGCGGTTGTCATGAAAAATGATTTGCGTTCCGACGCGGGCGCTTTTGCCGGGGCGCAGCATGACCCACCAGTCGTTTGCCGCTTTTTCTTCAAGCAATAGAATTTCAAATTTGCCGCCGGTCCGGGCATTCGCGCCACGAAGCCGGGCTGGAATCACGCGCGAATTGTTGAGAACCAGCACGTCGCCCGCGCGAAAAACCCC
>DLMG01000377.1:0-1227 GCA_002479245.1 Verrucomicrobia subdivision 3 bacterium UBA7542
ATTACCTCGGACTGTCCGAGGCGACGCCAGCGACGATCCGCCGCGCGATGAAAGTGCATCCGATCAGCGCGTTGCAGACGGAGTATTCGCTGTGGACGCGCGATGTGGAGGCGGAAATTCGGCCGGTCTGCCGGGAATTGGGAATCGGCTTTGTGGCCTACAGCCCTCTGGGGCGTGGTTTTCTCACAGGGAAATTCAAGAAAACCGAGGACCTGCCGCCGGGCGATTGGCGCCGGAACTCGCCGCGGTTCCAAGGGGAGAACTTCGAACGCAACCTGAAATTGGTGGAGCGGATCGAAGCACTGGCGATGCGGAAGAAATGCACGGCCGCGCAACTGGCTTTGGGCTGGGTTCTCGCCCAAGGCGAGGACGTCGTCCCCATTCCCGGCACCAAGCGGAGGAACTATCTCGAAGAAAACGTGGCGGCGCTGAACATCGAACTGACACCGGCGGATCTGGAAGAAATCTCGGCAGCGACACCTCTCGGAGCCGCCGCTGGCGCGCGTTACCCGCAAGCAAGCATGCAGAGCGTCAATCGTTGAGCGGGCGAAGTACCGACGGCGGTGGGCCCATATTCCGGAGATCGTCCCGATCTGTCAGAATTGGGCAGTGGAAATCGGCCACGGCGGTTCCAATCCTCATACGTCGGCCTTGCGCCAGATTTATTGGTCCTTGCCGGGGATTTCAGCGGCTGCCGTCACCATCTCTTCCGCGATCTTGAGGAAATCTTCCAATCCGGTGGCAGGGATGATCACATTGTCACGACGGCCGTTCACGACCTCGGAGATGCGCAGGAAGCGGCCGCGCGGATTCTCTTTCAAGGTAAAGATGAAAGTCTTTCGTTCGATCTGAATGGTTTCAGTTTTTAAGGTGTCCTCTTCAACCCGTGGTTTTGGCGGCCTGTCGCTATACGGACGGTGCCCAAAGGGTGAGGGACGTTCGTTCGAGATCATAAATTGTGTCTGGCAAAAAGTAACAGCAGACGACGCCAGACACAATACTGAATATCGCAAACCGGGACGAGACTTCCAGCGCTCTGGCCAATTTTGCGATCGGCAACTTGGCTTTGAGGATGCTGACCGAACCGGTCAACGCCAGTTTGCCGACCAACGACAAGATTGCCCAGTTGATCGGACATCAGTTGGTCATTGCCCGCGAGCATGCCGATGGCGACGGGCAGATCGAAACTCGGCCCGGAAACTCAGCCCCTCCTTCTTGACATCCGCC
>DLMG01000377.1:1296-5519 GCA_002479245.1 Verrucomicrobia subdivision 3 bacterium UBA7542
CCCGTGGGAATTTTGAACCCGGAATTGGTCAGCGCCGTGCTGACGCGACATTGCTGGCGGCGGGACTCAGTTCAATAGGATTTTGAAAAAGGGGGGAAGGCGGCGCTGCCGACAGCGATTGACGGCACATCGCCCTCTGAATTCTTGGCGCATTTCACTTCTTCCCGCAGGCGTCCATAGGCGGACAGCCGGCATTCCGACACGCCCGTTCCGCTCGGCGAAATGCGCCCTCGGCACAGCTTTTTAAAAATCGCGCGTTTGCGCGGCACTTTCGTTGAGAAGGTTGGTTTCGGGCGCCTCGCTCTCTCCTTCATTTCGTTCTACTCTCCATTGCGGAACCGCTACACTTTTCGTCCGCCAACCTGCCAACCGCAAAGGGGGAAAACGACAAACAGCAATTTCCTTGGAGGCAATTCTCGATTGGCATTTTGCAATGTTCGCAGTAATATGGCGGTTGCTTTAAGTATGTAAAATCATTCAAAATATTAGCGTAACTTCGGTTACGGTCCGTCAGAAAACCGCGAATTTTCAGTTGCAAGACCGTCCGAGCACGACGCCCAAATCGGGCGCGGCTTGGCGTGCTTTTGCAACGGGCGCTTCGCGGTGCCTCTGACAAGGTGCGTTAAGTCCGCGCCTCTCTTATTTCCGTGCCTCAGTTTTCGCTCAAATCGAAAACACACATGAAGGCACAGAGTGAACAAATTCCCCGTTTTGGGGCGAAACCAAGGATTTTGGTGATTGATGACGAACCTGAATTGTCACGTCTTTTGCTGACTGTCTTGAAACGCAACGGCTTCGAAGCATGCGCGGCTTCAACCGGAACTGACGGCTTGCGACTCAGCGGAGAGCAAAACTACGACCTCATTCTTTGTGACATCGATTTGCCTGACATTGACGGGTTTGAGATTTGTCGCCGAATCAAACAGAGTCCCAAATTGCGGCCCATCCCGATCATCCTCATGTCCGGGCGTCTGGCGGAAGGAAACGAGGCGATGGCATTGAAACTTGGGGCGGCCGATTTTGTGAGTAAACCATTCGGTGTCGAGATCCTTCTCAGCAAAGTGTCTGGTCACATCCGGGGGTCGAAAGGCGAACCCTAGTATGAGACGCGCAGAGATTGAAAGGGAGATTTGCCGACAGAACGAAAATGCCGAGTGCGAAGCCGAATTGGATCGCATCAAGGCACAATTGTGGCGGCGTTTTTCCGCAGCAATGAGAGAGATTTCGGGCGTGGCCGGAAAGAGCCATCAGGCCACAGTTCAAAAAATTCCGGAAAAACTTTTGCCAAAGGGAATTGCCGGACGTTCTTGCAGGTAATTGTTGGTCCGGCCGGTGGAGAATCGAAGGCCCATTCAGCGGAAAATGTGCCGTGTCTGGTTGTCTGTCGAAGACCGAGAATTTCTGCTCCAAAAATTTCGTTTTGCTGGATTCGACCACATTGCGCGAATCCGTGCAAGACAGCCACGCGACATGGCGGCCCGGCGCCTGATGCTGGAACTGGACCGGGCCAGCCACATCCACCTGCCCGCCCAACAATGCGGTGCCACGTTGGCCAGCCCCTCATCCGACATGGCAGTTTCAATCGGCTCTATGGCCTATGGGCGGGCGAGGAGGGCTTGTCTGGCAACACCTTTTGCCTCGTTCAAATCGAGGTAGTCGTGGCCGTTCGCCAGGTCCAATAAATCGTCTGGCAACAGATCGTCATATTTCTGGATTGCCTTCACCGGGATGAATCGCGCGAGTTCACTGGCTTGAGCAGACGAATCGGCTATTTCCTTCAGGTGATTGAAGAATGTTTCTGGTGAATCCACATGGTAGGTGATCGAGAGTTTATCCTGTTCATGAGCAACGGACATCGCGTTTGCATAAACTTTGAGTGTGAGAAAGCCCCGACTACCTACCCAGGGAAACCATTGTACGCGGTGGGGCATAAACAAGACATCCTTCTGGACAACCCCACATTTCAGCGCGGTGCTTCTGGCCGCGCGCAGGAGCAGTTTGGCATTTTCGTTCAACCAAGGCGGTTCGCCATTTTCGCACAGCACTGCCCGCATTTCCTGTAGAACCCGGGTGTGCAGTTCTCCTCCGGCACCGAGAAACTCCGGGGCCTTGCCGCCTCGGGCAGAGGAGACAAACACCGTCTTTGCCGCCGCGTCAATCTCCTCAATTTTCCAACGGCGGCCGGCCAGGATGATGTGTTCCCCCACTGGTGGAATGCGATTGGCTGGGAGGTTGCCGATGTCTTCATCGCCGTCGCGGATCACGAATTCTTCCGTTCCCCTGAAGGCGGCGTAGAAGTCATAGGCAGATGTTATTTTTTCCCCGAGGGGCGCGAGAATCAGCTCGCCTTGAGGGACTTGCTCAATGACTTCTTTTTGGCCAAGGCCCTTCAACAATTCGGCGAACGACTGAGTGGTGACCTGGCGGAATGGGCCGCGTTTAACCAGCGTCTCAAAAATTCGCGAGGCCGTCATGCCTCCGGTCTGCTTCAAGCAACTGAGCACTTGATGAATTAGCGTGCTGAGATGCATGCGGTCGATGTCTGGAGGTTCCAGCCAATGATCCAGCATTAGTCTTGTCAGGGCGATGGCCCGCAACAAGTCGGGATACAGCAGGTCAGCGAGCCCGCTCCCAAAGTGCGGAGAAGTTTCGCGGACATAGAGACGCATAATCGCAGCGTCACCATCGCGCCGTCCTGACCGACCGAGACGCTGAACCATGGAAGCCACGCTCCATGGCGTGTCTACCTGCCCGATGGCCTGCACTCCTCCAATATCGATACCCATTTCCAACGTGCTGGAACAGATGGCCGTCGTTGGCGTGCCGGATTTGAGCTGAACTTCCGCCTCTTCGCGCAGTTCCTTGGAAATTGACCCGTGATGAACCACAAACGGATCAACGGCCAGTTTTTCCGATTTCACCCGGTCGTGCAATTTGACGGCCAGTCTCTCGATGGTGCTTTTCGCATTGACGAATACCAGATTGGTTGAGCGCCCAAAGTTGTGGACGATGTCCTCGGCAATTTCATCCAATTCGTCATCCGGGTCACATCCGGGTTTCCGCAAGGATGGTGATAACTCCGGCGTGTTTTCCTTGCCGCAGGGTGACTCCGACTTCAGGGCTTCGGCAGTCAGGCGCTCGGCGATTTGCAGCGCCTCGGCTGGTTTGAGCCGCGGTTCAATCAGCTTTTCGCTGTCGTTGAGCGGCCGGCGCAGATGGACCCTGATGCCGAACTTGATTTCACGCCGGGAGTTTGGATCGTTAATCAGGCTGACCGCATCCGGTTGATCGGGCGACAGGAACCTGCAACCCGCCTGCGGATCGCCCAAAGTGGCTGAAAGGGCGATGATGCGCGGTTTCAAAGCCGTGGCCTGGCAGAGGCGAGCCAGCAAGCTGAGGAGATGCACTCCGCGCACGTTGTCGAGGAACGAGTGCAGTTCGTCAATCACCACAAATTCCAGATGCCGGTAAATTTGCGGAATCTGATTTCCATAATTGATGAAGTTGGATTCGAGCGACTCCGGCGTGATGAGGAGAATTCCGGCGGGTGATTGCCGCAGTTCCTTTTTCCGGCTGGCGGAAACATCTCCGTGCCAGCGATGGACCGGGATTTCCAGATGTCCGCAAAGCTTCTCCAATCGTTCAAACTGATCATTGATGAGCGCCTTGAGTGGCCCGACGTAGAGTGCCTGGATGGAGGGTTGCGGATTTTCAGCCAGCTTGGAAATAATCGGCAAGAAGGCAGCTTCCGTTTTGCCGCCGGCGGTTTGCGCAGTGATGATCAAGTGGCCGGAATGTTCGAGCACTTGATGAATCGTTTCCACCTGGATTGGGTGAAACTCTTTCCAGCCCATCGACCAGACGGCCTTTTGCACTTCCGGATGGAGAAGGTCGAAGGCGGCGTTGCTCATCAGAGTTTAAAGGTGGCCAATTCCTCCTTGCCACCGGCCACGGATGGCGCTTCCCGGGAAATTTCCTCCTCCACGGACAGGGGCTTTTCCGGTGGTTTGACCAAGTCTTGGTTCAGGAACTCCTGCCACTTGCGGTTGGGGTTCTGCTCGAGCACGTTCAACAATCCCACGAAGGAGCGCACAATATCCCGTGGCGTTTTGTAATACTGAGCACCCAGCGTTTCGCTGGCCTTTTTCAACACCGCCACCAAGGCATCGTCCGGCACAATGTACTTCGTGGGATCCCCATAGGCGTGAACGTTTCGGACGTTC
>DLMG01000377.1:5624-6116 GCA_002479245.1 Verrucomicrobia subdivision 3 bacterium UBA7542
GAAAAATCCACCACGCCATCGCCTGCCAGGCGGTTTTCAGCCAGACGCGAGCGAAGCGCTTCATAACTGTAGAGCCCGCGGCGTTTGTCCTCCAGGCATTCATCAGTTCCTGCCATCATAAATCCCAAGCCACGGACACTGCCCTGCAGGCAATCATTCAAGATGGTGAGCAAGGATTCATAGTTGGTCTGGCGCGCGCGAGCGCTGGGCATCCGGTGGGACAGCACAACCATTTCGTCGATGTTGACCAGGAGGCCGGCATGCCCAGCCTTGATGCTGAAAGCCGCCAGCAATTTAAGGCTGTCGTAGAAATTCTCATCATCGATGATGCGGCGGACGCCGAGGTCTTGGCGCGCTTCGGTTTTGGTTGTGTATTCGGCGCGCAACCAGCGCAGCGCGGCACTTTGCAGGGCATCGTTTCCCGAAATGTAACCTTCGTAGTACTTTGCCAACACCTCTGTGAATTCGAAGCCGCCGACATGATCCTGCAGG
>DLMG01000377.1:6256-6630 GCA_002479245.1 Verrucomicrobia subdivision 3 bacterium UBA7542
AGCGTTGAAATCCAACCCTCGCATAAATTACGCAGGGCGCCGCCATCGGGCTTGTTCTTGATGGCAAGATTCTTGACGAGTTCGGAATATAATGCTCGCGCCTCCCCGCCAGAGGCCTGCAACCGCCGTCCCATGGACATGTCGGCCTGAACAACCACCATGCGCTTCTGCAGGGCCAGATTGCGAACCAAGTTCATGAAGAAGCTTTTGCCGCTCCCGAACCGCCCCACCACAATTCGGAATGCCGCTCCACCCTGTCCAATGCGTTCCAAATCGGCGAGCATTGCCTCCACTTCTTGTTTGCGACCGACCTGAATCAGATGCAGGCCCAGTCGGGGCACCAAGCCTGCCTGCAGGGATTGCAGGATGGCATC
>DLMG01000377.1:6790-7317 GCA_002479245.1 Verrucomicrobia subdivision 3 bacterium UBA7542
TCATCGGCCCATCCATTGATTGCATCAAAGGCATCCAAAGGCATCAACTGAAACTTTTTCGCCAGCACATCAAAATCCGCGCGTGGCCAGGAATCCCGCTCGAGCAAATGCAGCAACACAGGATGATATTTCGGCTCCAAGGATCTGAGCCATCCGGGCGTCCCGCTGGACGATCCCTTCACTTCTGGAACCGATGAAGCTTTTGAAACCGATGCTGCCACCGGCTTCCCGTTACGCGCTGGTTCTTCGCCTTCCGGTTCTTCTTCGGCCATCACCTTCGACAAAATGCCGACCACCTCGGAAGTTTCTTGGGCGATGCGGTCGACCCGCGACATGTCGATATGGAAGGGTTGTCCCGGCCTCGGGATGGGTTCGCCCGGCACCCGGCTTCCTCCCTCCTGAACGGTGACTTCACCAAATTCGGGGCTGATCGATTTGAGGTGGGCTTCCAATTTTTCGGTCGGCAGTTCAAAAGCCCTGAAAATTCGCTCCAAGGTGCGGATTTCGTCCTTGGTAACAATGCTGTC
>DLMG01000208.1:0-2610 GCA_002479245.1 Verrucomicrobia subdivision 3 bacterium UBA7542
CGGTGCGCGTGATGGTCTCGCCGGTGGGATTGCCGGTGACTTTCACGGCAATCTCGCCGTCGGGAATCTTCGCGAAAGCCTGGCGGATGATGTTGACCGACTGGAAAAGTTCCTCGCACCGGACGGCGCAGCGGGCGTAGGAATCGCCCTCGGTGCGCGTGACCGGCTCCACCGGGATGTCCTTGAACGCGGCGTAACCGAGCTGGCGCATGTCTTGCGCCACGCCGCTGGCCCGGAGCATCGGGCCGACGCAGCCGAGGTCGTATGCTTCCTGTTTCGTGAGCACGCCGATGCCGCAGAGCCGCGCTTTCACCGAGCGGTCGTTGAGAAAAACTCTGGTGATGTCCCGCAGGTCCTTCTCAATTTCGTCCAGGTCCTTCAAAATGGTTTTGATGGTTTCGGCGTTTATGTCGCGCCGCACGCCCCCGACCTTGCACGAGCCGAAGATGACGCGGCCCCCGGTGGTGGCTTCGATGATGTTGAGCACCTTTTCACGCACGCGCCAGGAGTGCATGAAGAGGCTTTCAAAACCCATGCCGTCAGCCATCAACCCCAGCCAGAGCAGATGGCTGTGGATGCGGGAGAATTCGCCCCAGACCGTCCGCAGATACCGCGCGCGGGGCGGCACTTCGATGTTCATGATGGTTTCAATCGCCTGGCAATAGGTCTGCCCGTGGATGAAGCTGCAGATGCCGCAGATGCGTTCGGCGACATAGACGAATTCGACGTAGTCCTTTGTTTCCGCCAGCTTTTCCAGCCCGCGATGGATGAAACCGATGGATGGCCGCGCCTCGACGATTTTTTCGTCTTCGACGACGAGATCGAGATGGATCGGCTCCGGCAAGACCGGATGCTGCGGGCCGAAGGGAATGACAGTGCGTGGCATAAAAATCTATTTCGTTGCTCCCGTGGTTGCCGGGGGAGTCGGCGCGCAAGGTGCCGCGCCAGAGGACGCCGGGGTCGCCGCGCTGCTGGCACAGGGAAGCTTGGCGCTGGCGAACGGGAACTTGATTGCCGTCTTGTAAAAGTTGCCTTTGAAGTCCACCGCCATGCCGGCCACCTGCACGCCGAACAGGTCGTGGATTTCATTCTCGTAAAGTATTGAACAGAGATAGATCGAACTGATGCTCGGCAAATGCGGCTCTTCGCCGGGCAGTGACAGGCGTAAATTGGCAAGCTGGCTGTTAAGATCGAAGCTGTAGGTCAGCTCGATCTGGCCGGGCAGTTGCGTGGCGCTGATTTGCACCAGCCGGCAGCCCTGGTCCTTCTTGGTCCGGACTTTTTCCAGCAGCGCGTCAATCGTGATCAGCTCAATTTGTTCCTGGCTCATTTACGTTCCTTTTGCAAATAGACCCACGTGATGGCGGGCGTGAACGGCTCGGTCTTGAACTCCTGATAACCGTGGTGGCGAAACTGGAACAGGTTCCGTTCGCTCTTGTGGCCGGTTTTGACTTCGAAACGTTTCGCGTTGGGAAAGGTCTTTTCGATCTCCTCCACCAGCCGGCGTCCGATGCCACGGCCCCGGAAGTAAGGATGAACAATCACCCGGCTGATGCACGCCGTGTCGTCCACGGTATGGCCGCGCACGGAGCCGATGATCTTGCCGTTGACGACGGTCTTGATGAAGACCTGCTCCGGCCGTTCGAAGTCCTTCTGGAGTTCCTCCAGCGTCTGCTGCAACGCCGGCAGGCTGTCATCGCCGTAGATTTCCGCCTCGCTCTGGTAGGCGGTCTTTTGCAACGCGAGGATTTCCGGCGCGTCGCTTTTCTCCGCGCGCAGGTAAAGCGCCTGGTCGAGGCTGTTGGCGAGGGAGGTCATCTCCTTCTGCTTTTTCTCCAGGACGCCGAGCGCCTGGACGACCCCGTCAATAATCGCCTCGGGCCGCGCTGCGCAACCCGGCACGTACACGTCCACCGGAATGACGCTGTCCACGCCGCCGGAGATGTTGTAGCACTCGCTGAAAATTCCGCCGCTGAGCGCGCAGGCGCCGACCGCCACCACCACCTTCGGCTCCGGCAACTGGTGATAGATGTTGCAAATGACGGCCTTGCTCTGTTCGTTGACCGCGCCGGTGACCACGAAAATGTCCGCGTGCTTCGGGTTGCCGGTGTTGATCACACCCAGACGCTCGACGTCGTAGATCGGCGTCAGGCAGGCGAGCGTTTCGATGTCGCAGCCGTTGCAGCTCGAAGCGTCGTAGTGGATGATCCAGGGTGATTTTGAAAAGCTGGACATGATTCAATTCCTCCGGGCCGTTTCCGGGGCATTGCCGGGCGCGGGCGTGGTGCCACCGGGAGCACTCATCCTGGTCGTGGCAACGGGTTTGGCGTCACCACTGCCGGACGGGTCCGCCGGTTTCGAGGATAAAAGCGAGAGCACAAGGATGTTGCCGAAGCCCAGCACCGCCGCGACCAGCCAGGCGCTCTTGAGCGCGGTCTGCCACTTGAGGCGGGCAAAAACGTTGTCCACCAGAATGATGAACACAAACACCAGCAGCGACATGGCGACCCCCAGCACCGGCAAGGACCCGAAGAACAAATAAACCCAGCCCAGCAGAAAGACGCTTTCATACCAGTGCGCAATCTCGATCATGGCCAGCGTGCGGCCGGA
>DLMG01000208.1:2749-3063 GCA_002479245.1 Verrucomicrobia subdivision 3 bacterium UBA7542
GGCGATTTGCGGAACTTGATTTCCAGCGTGTAGAGGAAGCCGAGGAAAATCCCCGGCAGCATCAGCACGAGCAGCGTGGGATGGCTGGCAATTTCATTCACGGCAAAGCTTTTGGTGACCATGTACATCCCGATGGCCGTCAGCAAAATCATCGGTTCATAGGCCATCATCTGGATCAACTCGCGTTCCGCACCAATGAAGCTGTAAGGCGAACTGGCCTTGTAAGCGCCGAGCACGAAGAAAATGGCCGCGAGGGTCAGCGCGAAAATCACCAGCAGCAAATCCGCTCCGCCAAAGAACAGCCCGCCGGTGAA
>DLMG01000035.1 GCA_002479245.1 Verrucomicrobia subdivision 3 bacterium UBA7542
CGTCGGCAACTTCGGAATTCGGGATTATGTCAACAGATTTTCGGTTACATTCCGGTTTCAATATGTACATGCTTGACTTGCTTTGCCTATGCCACAGCGATTCCACTGCGCTCTTATTAACCCGCCCGTCCATCATTCCGCGAACCACCGGGCGAAGGGAAGCCTGATTTTGTTCGAGGTTGGACAGTTTTTGTTTGTCTCGCTGTGGGCAGCCAAAGATGAGATATATTTCGGCAGGCGGTTCCAGTTGGAAACCGGCGGGACCACGCTTAAGACCGGCATGAACACAAAATTAAAGACATACGATTTATTGCAAAAAGTGCGCCGGGAAAGCCCGGTGGTGCATCACTTGACGAATTGGGTGACGATTTACGATTGCGCCCAAATCGTCAAAACCCTCGGCGCGTCGCCCGTCATGGCTCATGCGCCGGAGGAAGTGGCCGACATGACCCGGATTGCTTCCGCCTTGGTGCTCAATATCGGCACCCTTACCGTGGATTTTGTGGAGGCGATGAAGACGGCGGCGGCAAGTGCGAATCAGAAAGGCATCCCGGTCATTCTGGACGTGTGCGGCGCCGGCGCCACGGAATTGCGCGATCGCAAGGTGTTCGAGCTGCTGGACCAGGTCAAAATCAATATCATCAAGGGAAACGTTTCCGAAATCGCCCGCGTTAGCGGAGCAAACATCCGAACCAAAGGCGTTGATGCCACCGAAGTCGGAACTGATTTGGAGACGCTGGCGCAAAAGCTTGCAGTTCGCCGCCAAGCTACGGTGGTAATCACGGGCAAAGTGGACATTGTGGCTGGCGACCAGGGAATCTATCGCGTCAAAAACGGGGATGCTCTGATGACGCGCGTCGTTGGCACGGGTTGCATGGCCGCTTCCATCATCGGCGCCTTTGCCTCCGTGGATTCGGATTACCGTCAGGCCGCGGCTTGCGCTTTGGCTTGTTATGGGATCGCGGCTGAACTGGCTGCGCGACAATCGCGCGGCCCCGCGTCTTTCAAAGCCGCGTTGTTTGACTGTCTCTACAACCTGGACCAGCCAACCGTTGAAAGGATGCAACGCATCGAAGCATGAACGGGTCTGTCGGTTTGGCGTGTCTCCATCTGCACTTTTGCCAACCTCGCTGCGACAGTGCAAGCCTGCGCTCCTCCGGCCTGCGTCCGCCGGGGAAGATGCGTGTCTACGACCGCCCCTCCGGCGAACTGCGCCCACCGTGAGGGAACAAATTCTGCGTGCAGCGATTGATAACCACGGGACGCCACCGCCTTCGTTGCGAGTTGTTTGTGCCCGAGGGGTTTTTCACCAGACGCAGGCTTCAAGGTGGTTCCCGGATCTTGCCCGGAAGATTTCGGATCGGTACAAATTCTACCAGTCTGGAAAGCGGCTCGCGTGTTCACGCTTTCCCAAGTCACAACCAAGCCCGCAGTTTGGCCGTGACGTGTTTGCTTTGTCCCGGTTTGGGTTTGCCCGGCAGCAGCACTTCCGTTCCGTCCACCGCCCTCAATGCCACCTCGACCGCCGGCTGCCACGGCATCGTTTTACGCGCCAATCACGCCATATGATTTATGTAAATGCTCCCGGTGGATGAGGCCAGGAACGGCAATTAATATGCCTTAACGCGGTAAAACCGGTTGCTTGACGAAGTTGAATCGGTGATCGTCTGTAGCGTGTCGTTCCCTCCAACGGGACTGCCAAGATCCGACCAGCTCGCATCAGTCAATGCATTCTTATACTGCAGTTGATAACCATGCCATGACTCGCTGGGGAATGAAACGGCGAAGTTCGGGCCACTCATACCTGCGCTGGCGTATATATTTGTCGGATTCAGCCACAGGTAGTTGGCCGTTGCCGTACTGTTGCCAGAGGTGAGCGTTGCGCCAGTGCCGTTGATGATATGAGTCATTTGGCTGCCGCTTTGCGCTTCTATAAGAACATTTATCATATCATGCACGTTGACTTGCTGATTGGTTGGAGTCTCGATGGTATTAAAGCATTTTACGTTTGAAGTTTGAAACACACCATAGACGCCAAGCCCATAGGCCTGATGGCTCGTGACAGTGTTCGCGACTTTGTAGGACGCATAACCATTCACACCATTATGCGTCCATGAGCTTTGATTCGGTGCGTCATAGGGCAATTCGGACTGGTAAAAGTAAACCCGTCCCCAATTGCCATTCCACAACGTCTGATACTGTTCGTGATGTTCGTTGAAAAGGCCGTATATGGTCACGTTATTGCCATTCACCACTAAACCATTCTGGCTTGGATTCGCGGTCCAACCCACACCAGTGCCATGATCCGCCCGCCACAGCCAGAAGTTGTCACCTATGACATTATTGGCGTTGATCGTCATGCAATTGGTCGTCGTCCCGGCAAACTGCCCGCCCACCCGGCAGAAAATGTCGTATAGACAGATGGGATCCGCCGAATGATCCACGGAACTGGTCGTCGGTCCGACTGTCAACAGCGATGGTGACGCGGTGGTTCCGGCATCGAATATAATACTCGACACCTTCACGCCATCGACATCAGAAATCACCATGGCGGGATTGCGATTAGTCGGTATCAGCGTTGGGAATCCAAGCCCGAGGACAATCGTATCGGGCTGCGTCACGAGAATGCTGTTCGTCAAATGATATATGCCGGGAGTCAAAATCAAATTTAGCCCAGAACTCAGCGCGGCATTGATGGATGCGGAATTGTCCACCCCGGGTTGCGCCAGATAGAACTGGCTGATGGGGACGGAAACTCCGGGGGTTGGGCCGCTGGCCCAACTGGTTCCCAAGCTGTTGGTCCTTAGGGCTGGCACCATGACAAAATAATTGGTATTGCTATCAACATACAAATAGGGCTTTTCCCGGATCAACGGCGTATTGGTAATGACTGTATAGGAGGGGTAAGGGCCGGGCCAGGTTTGAGGAGGCGGACTTGAATCGCCAACAAATACAAAGTTCCAATTCCCGGCGGACCAGCCCGTGTAGCTATTGTTTCTGGAGAGCCACTGTTGTTGTCCAATGGGATTGACACTGCCATCAATCTTGGAATCAGCCAGGAAGCCGCCGCTTGCCCAGTTATCAGGACCAATCCAATCGTCCAAGTACAAGTTGTTTTGTAAATGCATACGGCGAAAGGAGGTTCCCTGCGACACAGCCCACATCGTGTAGCCGTTTGTTGAAGACACGGCCAGATTCTCAGAGGACAACCAGAAGTTGCAGGTGGCGTTGTCATTCGGCAAAAATGGACGGCTATCCAGCACGCCATTTATTGTGACATTGTCGGGCGATTGCCCCAGGCCGAGCACTTGCATGTAGTAGCCCATATTCACAGCAATGTTGGTGTAAGTTCCGGGCATGAAGAAAATGGCGTACCGGTTGGCGCCAAATTGCGCCCCTGATTGCGCCTGCTGTCCGGATATGGTGTTTAAACTGTTTTGAATCGTTGCCCAAGACATTGAAGGATAAAATATGGTGACGTTCGGACCAAAATTCGGAGCCGCTTGAGCTCCGGGATTTAGACAGAACAAAGCCATGTTTAAAGCGGCGACGATTGCTACGTTATGAAACTTGGAGCGATGGGTATGATTCATAAGGTACAAATGATCAGAAATTGTTTTCCCGGGGGAACGGTTCTATCGGCACGCTCTGATCAGATTCGATTGATCGGCATTCACCCCCGACGCTGGTGCACCAAGGAAGAATTGGTTGCGTTTCGAGCATCATCAAAAATATAGCATACGCCTTGACAAGGTCAAGGCTCGAGAAGACTGTTTCAAAACTGTAGCAGTGGACGTGAGTCCGCTCTAACTCATGCAAATTCAAAAAAAGTGAGCCGATTCACATGGGCTGCTACCATAAAATAGGGTTTTGAGATGGTTTCAGCCACACATTCCGCCCACAGAAAATGTCAAATTGATCGTGATTGAATCAATTTTGCGGACACTCCCGCCGCACTGCCCGTCACCGCCAGAGGCTAATATGGCCGATTAGAAAGTCAAGCGCCGGTGGGAACGTCCAACCACCACCCGGGCGTCGCCGGGGTCAAGTCCAACCGTTCCTGTAAAAGTGAAGTCGCTTGGTCGCGGCTTTGTGCCGTGGAGTCCTTGCTTGAACCGATCGGCAGCCAGATGCGCAATCAGCGCAGGTGGACACGCTGTCCGCGGCGCTGTTGGCATCGGACAAATCATGGCCTAACCGGGATTGTCCCCTTCAGATAATTACTGGCTCAATCGGAAAAACATTTGGGTGCCGGAGATGGGATTAATCACGACGTTCTGTCCGCCAATGACGACAGGGGCCAGAGAATTGGTGCTCCAGCTTGCCGATGAATCAAGGCTTGTGCTGGATTGCAAAGTGAAAACGAAGGCATTGGTCGGCCACGTCAAAATCACGTATGGACCCGAAGGAATGATTGATAGTTGTGGTTCTGGCACAATCGTCAGACGGAAAATGGTGCCGCAGCCTTGGCCGAATTGATTCGTGAATGTGCCGCCGCTGGAAGTCGTGCCATAGAAATTGCCGTCGCTGCCTTGCACCAGCCCGGCTTGGGGATTTGCTCCATTTGTGCCATTGTCGGTGTCGAAGGAATACAAACTGGTGTAAGCCCCATTGGTGCTGATTTTGAACACCGTGCCAGCGCCATAAGAAAATACCTGCTCGAATTCAAAATAATAACCGTCTACACAAGTCGTGCCATATAAATTGCCGTCGCTACCCTGCACCAGCCCATTGGCCTGCGAGCCAGTGCCATTGATGAATGAATACAAGCTAGTCAGCGCCCCATTGGTGCTGATTCTGAACACGGTGCCAATGCTGTTCGTGCCGTCCCAGGAAGTCGTGCCATAGAAATTGCCGTCGCTGCCTTGCACCAGCCCGGCCTCGGGATATGCGCCATCATTGCCGCCGGTGAAGGAGTACAAACTGGAGAACAGCCCATTGGTGCTGATTTTGAACACGGTGCCACTACCGCGATTCGTACCACCTCCCGCAGTCGTGCCATAGAAATAGCCATCGTTGCCTTGCACCAGCCCGGCATAGGGGGATGCGCCATCCAGCGGAGAGCCATACGTATCAGTCACCGTGCCGAAATCATAAAGGGTCGCTAGCGCCCCATTGGTGCTCATTTTGAACACGGTGCCATCCTCATTCGTGCCGCCCCTGGAAGTCGTGCCATAAAAACTGCCATCACTGCCCTGCACCAGCCCGGCATAGGGATATGCTCCTTCGTTGGTGCCGGTGAACGAATACAAAATAGTCAGCGCCCCATTGGTGTTGATTCTGAACACGGTGCCATAACCGCCAAAAACAGTGCCGTTCGTGCCGCCGGAGTAAGTCGTGCCATAGAGATAACCGTCGCTGCTTTGCACCAGACCCCAGGGATTTGCGCCGTCCAGCGCAACGCCAGCCTCATTAGTAATCGAGCCGAATGCATAGAGGCTCGTCAGCACTCCTTTGGTGCTGATTTTGAACACGGTTCCAGCGCCGTTCGTGCCCCCTGCGGAAGTTGTGCCATAGAAATAGCCATCGTTGCCTTGCACCAGCCCGGCATAGGGGAATGCGCCATCATTGGTTCCAGTAAATGAATACAAAGTGGTGAAGACTACTCCGGCCTGTGCACCAAAAACGGGCAACACAAGCACCGCTGCCAAGAGCAGTCGCATAAGCAGAGCCAAAACCGGCTGCCTGCCGGACACCGGCTCGGTCATTTCGCAGTTTTTATTTTCATTATGTAGTTTCGTCAGTTTTGTTTTCACAGATTTCTCCTTACTGGCCCACCCCCACGCGATAGAAATACGGGCCGGCGTTCGTGGCGGTGGTGTCCGTGTAACTGGTTGTGCCGGCCTGGCCGACAATGTTGCTTTGGATGGTGGAGAAGGCCGGTTGCGCCGCCAGATTGGTGCTGCGTTGGACAAAATACGTCCGCGTATTCACGCTTTCCCAAGTCACAACCAACCCCGCCGGATTATTGGTTTTAACGGGCGCCAGCATTTTCAACACCGACGAAGCATCAGTGGGATTTAAGCCAGCAACCCAATCCTGATAAACGTTCATTCCGGTGCCGTCTAAATCCGCGTGGTCCACTGAACCGTCGGTGGGCAGGCCATATTGTTGGAGCCAGGCATAGGAAATGATGGAAGTCGGTGTTTGATACTCGTAAGCCCCGATGTCCACCGTGCCGAAGACGATGCGGGGATTGCCGTCCAAGTCCGTGCTGCCGAGCACATAGGTGTTATTGCCGGAGTTGATGCAGGGGGAGTTGGATTGCAGGTGCAGGTTGCCGCCAGCGTAATCCACGAACAGCGGCGAGTTGGTTATGTTGCCGACACTGTTGGTGGGCATGGGCGTCGTGCAACAGTAATTGAGCGTGCTGGAGGGGTCATAGTTGCCCCTATCATTTGGGTCCGAGTTGAAATAGACGATGCAGTTGTTCAACAGGCAGCCATAAGCCCCGCCGCCCCAACCAGCCGAGTTGCCGGTCAGGGTGCAGTTGTTGAGCGTGCCGCCGTAGGCCCCGCCGCCGTCGCCGGACCACGCAAAGTTGCCGGTCATCACGCAATTGGTCAGTACGGCGCTGGATTCGCAATACACTCCTCCGCCGTAGCCTTCAGACCAACCATTGGTCAAGGTGAAGCCCACCATCACCGCGTTGTTAGTAAGGTAAACGCACTGTGTCGCGCCAAGGCCATTGATTACGGTGACGGTCGGGCCGTTGACGCTTTGCAGCGTCAGCGGTGTGTCCACTGCGACGGGGGCGTAGTACCCGTTGGTCACCACAATTTTGTCACCCACCCCTGCCACATCCACCGCATCCTGAATGTTCGTGGCCGCTATAGCCCATGAGGTGTAGGGCGCGACTGGATTGCCACTGCTAGCCGCGACATAATGCAGGACCTCCGCCTCCACGTGGACCGTG
The DNA here is from genome assembly GCA_002479245.1 of Verrucomicrobia subdivision 3 bacterium UBA7542. GTDB lineage: Bacteria > Verrucomicrobiota > Verrucomicrobiia > Limisphaerales > UBA11358 > UBA11358. The sequence goes on from DLMG01000035.1 coordinate 6,917, forward strand.
ACCGTCGCGCTCACCCCTCCCGGATAGCTGTCGTTGAAGGCCCACAACACCACGAGGTAATCCCCCGGTGCCGTCCAAGTGTGTGACGTGTAAGGCTCGTTGACCTCCACGTAACCATCGCCGAAATCCCACACGCTCAGGTCGGTGCGGCCCGCGATGAACGCCGTCAAAACCACGGGGAAGCCTGTGGCCACGTTCGTATAGGTTGCCCTCAGGCTCACCGTCAAGGGTCCCGTCACCGCCCCGGCGTGGTATTCATCACAGCCGATGGACGGCGGGTTGGCCCAGGGCTCGCCATCAATGTCGGTCCCACTGGCGTAGGTCGCGTTGCCCGCCCCAATGCAGGGGGATAAGGCACTCAGATGTGACGCGCTGGCCAGTTGCGGGTCGGCATTGATGTTGCCGCCCCCGCTGGTTGGCATGGGCGTCGTGCAACAGTAATTGAGCGTGCTGGAGGGGTCATAGTTGTTGTCTCTAAAGGGGGAAGAGTCCGAGTTGTAATAGACGATGCAGTTGTTCAGCGTGCAGGCATATGCCCCGCCGCCGCCGCTGCTGAGACCGGTTGCCGAGTTGCCGGTCAAAGTGCAGTTGTTGAGAGAGCAGCCATTGGCCCCACCGCCGTTACCACTCCCAAAGCGTCCTGAAGCGGAGTTGCCAGACAATGCGCAGTTGTTCAGCGTGCAATTCTCAGCCCCCCCGCCTTCCCAACCCGAGTTGCCAATCAACGTGCAGTTGTTGAGCGTGCAGAGCCAAGCCCCGCCGCCGCCTGAGGCCGAGTTGCCAATCAGGGTACAGTTGTTAAGCGTGCAGCTACTGGCACCGCCGCCGTAGGCAAAACAAATTAATGTGCAGTCCCAACCTCCATAAAAAGCAGAGTTGCCGATCAGGGTGCAGTTGTTGAGCGTGCCGCCGTAGGCCCCGCCGCCGTCATAGCTGGCCGAGTTGCCGGTCAGCACGCAATTGGTCAGCACGGCGTTGGACTCGCAATACACGCCTCCGACACCATTGGTCAACGTAAAGCCTACCAGCACCGCGTTGTTGGTGAGGTAAAGGCATCGTCCCGCACCACCGCCATCAATTACGGTAACATCTGGTCCATTGACGCTTTGCAACGATAGCGGCGTGTCCACTACCACACAGTTGACATTACCATATGGGTCCACCCAACTGCCGCCGGCGTAAACCCCGTTGGTGACGACAATCTGGTCACCCGCCCCGGCCGCATCCACCGCAGACTGAATGTCCGTGGCCGCGGTGGCCCAGTTGGTGTAGGGCGGCGTGGGGTTGGCGTTATTGACATTCACGTAGCGCACGGTGGCCCAAGTGCTGCTCGTGGCCGCCAGGAACATCACAGCAACTAGAAGGTTAATTTTCGTTTTCATAGCTTTGCCTTTTCACATTTATGATTTCTCCTTACTGGCCCACGCCTACACGATAGAAATACGGGCCGGCGTTCGTGGCGGTGGTGTCCGTGTAGCTCGTCGTGCCGGCCTGGCCCACAATGTTGCTTTGGATGGTGGAGAAGGCCGGTTGCGCTGCCAGATTGGTGCTGCGTTGGAGGAAATAGGTGATGTTGCTCACACTCTGCCAGCTTACCACCAGACCCTGTGGATTGTTTGTGGCTGCTGGTGGTAGCATCTTCAAAACAGACAGGGCGTTGGTGGGATTCAAGCCGGCGACCCAATCCTGGTAAACGTTCATGCCGGTGCCGTCCAGGTCGGTGTGATCCGCCGAGCCGTCGGTGGGCAGGCCATATTGCTGGAGCCAGGCATAGGAAATGATGGAAGTGGGTGATTGATATTCGTAAGCACCGATGTCCACCGTGCCGCCGACGATGCGGGGATTGCCGTCCAGGTCGGTGCTGCCGACGACAAAGGCGTTGTTGCCGGAGTTGATGCAGGGGGAGTTGGATTGCAGGCGCAGGTTGCCGCCAGCGTAATTCACGAACAGCGGCGCGTTGGTGATGTTGCCTATACCATTGTAGGGCATGGGCGTGCAACAGTAACTGAGTAATTCGTTCCCGTATTGATAGTAGTTGGCCCCATTCGCGGCGCTGTTGAAATAAACAATGCAGTTGTTCATAGAGCAGCCAAAAGCCCCGCCACCGTAGCTACCCGGTGCCGAGTTGCCGGTCAAAGTGCAGTTGTTCAGCGTGCTGAACCCGGCTCCGCCGCCACCGTATTGTCCCCCGCCTGAGTTGCCGGTCAAAGTGCAGTTGTTCAGCGTGCAATTCCAAGCCCCGCCGCCGCCGCCAGGAGCCAAGTTGCCGGTCAACGTGCAGTTGTTGAGCGTGCCGCCAGCGGCCCCGCCGCCGTAGTAAGCCGAGTTGCCGGTCAGGGTGCAGTTGTTGAGCGTGCTGTCACAGACCCCGCCGCCAAACGTGGCCCAGTTGCCGCTCAGGGTGCAGTTGTTGAGGGTGCAATCGGCAGCCCCGCCGCCGTCGTAGGCGGAGTTGCCGGTCAATGTGCAGTAGTTGAGGATGCAGGGCTGCAAAGAGTCGCTATACGCCCCGCCGCCGTAATCTGCCGAATTGCTGCTCAAGGTGCAGTTGTTCAGCGTGCAATCGGCAGCCCCGCCGCCAACACCGGGACAATAGTAGTCGCCAAACGGACCATACGAGAAACCGCTGGCCCAGTTGCCGGTCAGCGTGCAGTTGTTGAGCGTGCAGGAATATGCCCCGCCACCAGTGCCGGGATATTTCTCGTTAAAACCGTAACCGTTCGCCGAGTTTCCGGTCAACGTGCAGTTGTTCAGTGTGCCGCCACAGGCCCCGCCGCCCGCGCCCCAAGCCGAGTTGCCGGTCAGCACGCAATTGGTCAGCACGGCGTTGGTGGATTCACAAAACACCCCTCCGCCGCCGGTGCCATAATTACTCACACCATTGGTCAAGGTGAAGCCCACCATCAGCGTGTTTTTGGTGAGGTAAAGGCACCGCACCGCACCACCGCCATTGATTAATGTGACGTCCGGGCCGTTGACGCTGCTCAAGACCAGCGGCTTGTCCACCAGCACACAGTTGGGCTGACCGTTTGTGTCCACCCTACTGCCGCTGGCGTAGGTGCCGTTGGTCACCAGAATCTGGTCACCTGCCGCTGCCGCATCCACCGCATCCTGGATGTTCGTGGCTGCCGTCGCCCAGGAAGTGTAGGGCGCGACCGGATTGCTACTTGTGGCCGCGACATAATGCAGGACCTCCGCCTCCACGTGAACCGTTACCGCCGCGCTCACCCCTTCCGGATAGCTGTCGTTGAAGGCCCACAACGCCACGAGATAATCCCCCGGCGCCGTCCAAGTGTGTGACGTATAAGGCTCGTTGACCTGCACGTAACCATCGCCGAAATCCCACACGCTCAGGTCGGTACGGCCGTCGATTAACGCCGTTAAACTCACAGGGAAGCCTGTGGCCACATTCGTATAGGTGGCCGTCAGGCTTACCGTCAAGGGTCCTGTCACCGCCCCCGCGTGGTATTCATCACAGCCGATGGACGGCGGGTTGGCCCAGGCTTCGCCGTCAATATCGGTGCCGCTGGCGTAAGCCGCGCTACCCGCCCCGATGCAGGGGGATAACGCACTCAGATGGGACGCGCTGGCCGGTTCCGGGTCCGCACTGATGTTGCCGACCCCGTTGGTGGGCGTGGGCGTCGTGCAGCAGTAGTTGAGCGTGCTGTAAGGGTCATAGTTGCCGTGCACGGGGGCCGAGTTAAAATAGACGATGCAGTTGTTCAGTGTGCAGGAATAGACCCCGCCGCCCCAAACGGCCGAGTTGCCGGTCAACGTGCAGTTGTTCAGCGTGGAATCGCCAGCCCCGCCGCCATAGACGGCCGAGTTGCCACTCAGCGAGCAACTGTTGAGCGTGCTGGATTCCGCCCCGCCGCCATAGCCCCCAAGAGCCGAGTTGCCGGTCAACGTGCAGTTGTTCAGCGTGCAATCAATGGCCCCGCCGCCGCCGCTGCCACCGCCGGATGTCGAGTTGCCGCTCAACGTGCAGTTGTTGAGCGTGCAATCGGCAGCACCGCCACCATAGCCATAAGGTGCTGAGTTTCCGGTCAGAGTGCAGCTGTTCAGTGTGCCGCCATAGGTCCCGCCTCCTCCGTTCCACGTCGAGTTGCCGGTCACCACGCAATTGGAGAGCACGGCGTTGGTGGATTCGCAATACACCCCTCCGCCGTAGATGGCCACACCATTGGTCAAAGTGAAGCCCACCATCACCGCGTTGGTAGCGAGGTAAACGCAGCCCGCGGTGCCACCGCCATTAATTACGGTGACGCTCGGACCGTTGACGCTTTGCACCGTCAGCGGTTTGTCTACCGCCACCACCACAAGGTCGTAGAAACCCTTTTCACCCACCTGAGTGCTGCCGGTGGCGTAGATGCCGTTGGTCACCACAATCTGGTCACCCGCCGCTGCCGCATCCACCGCATTCTGAATGTTCGTGGCCGCTGTGGCCCAGTTGGTGTAGGGCGGCGTGGGGCTGGGGTTGTTGACGTTCACGTAGCGCACGGTGGCCACGGCGCTGCTCGTGGCCGCCAGGAACATCCCGGTCGCCACGAGGCTGAGTTTGGTCAACGAAACACTCGCAAACCATTTGGTTTTGGTCGTTTTCATAAGTTTGCTGGTTTGAACAATTTCTTCTGTCCTAGTTACACAAGCGCCATTTCTTCCGAGTTTGCTTCAAATAAAATCGAAAATTCTTCACCGTTCCGGGGGATCCTCCCAAACAGGGGCTGGACCTTGTGGCCGCTCGCCAGAGCGGAAAGCCGGTCAGGCGTTGAACGGGATTTTTCATGATGGCCCTTTCATTTGCTTCGGTCGAATGCTTACGGCAAGAGCATCAAGCGGTAAAACCGTTGCAGGGCGTTGGGGTCAACCGCGTTGGTCGCGGTGATGGTGAAATTTCCGTCTGCGTTCAGGACGTTGGTCGCCACCGGCGTCCACTGGCTCGACGGCAGCGTCAGGTTCGTGCTCATCAGCACAACATATGTCCGGCCTGACAGCCCGTTACTCCCGTTGACCACTAGATTTGTCCCCGACAGGCTGATGCTGACGATGCTGGGCTGCGCCGCCAGGACACTGACATCATCGAGAGCGAGATCGCTGGAGTCATCCCGGAATCCGAACTGAAGAACCGTGCTGGTTCCTGTCGCCGTGACCACAAACTGAAGGTTGGTCCAGCCGAAGGCGGGGAGATTGGCCTCATCGAAGAGCGTATTTCCATTCCATGAAACGAGGAACTCATTGGGAGTCAAGCCATCAGGGCTGTCCAGCCAAAACGAGAGCAAATAGCTTGCGCCCGCAGATGTGGGGAGCGTCTGGGATAGGTAGCTGAGCGTTCCCACCGGGCCAAATTCCGCCCCGTACACTCCAGAGTGAACATACGGAGCACTTGAAGTGACATCGCAGTCCTCAAAGTTTCCACTGGTCGTCCAATCGGCGAATGTGCCCAGTTCGAAGCCGCCATTCTGCACCAGCGACGGAGGCAGGATTGTCAGCAGGGCGTTGGAACTGATAACGAAACCAAACACATTGCTCACGCTTACCGAGTAATAGCCCGCCTCGGCCAATTGCACGTTGGTCAAGATGAGCAAAGAACCGGTGGCTCCGGCAAGAGCCTGGCCCTGGTAAAACCATCGATAAGACGGCTGGTACACATACTGAGGCACGAGAACGCTGAACGCAGCGGCGTCGTCTTCATTCACCGCCAGGCTCGCGGGTTGCGCACTGATGGAAGGAGGCACGATGACGGACAGGTTGTCATTGAAGGTAGTGGCCCCGCCGTAGGGACTAAACCAGCTTGAACCGCTTGCAGTGATCAGCACCAGGTTTGTAACTGATGTGTTTATCAGGATATTGGTGGCCGACCAGTTAGTCGTTCCTTGCGCCAACCCGGAGGAAACGCCGACCGAGTAATCCGTCCATGTGCTCCCCGTCACGCCGTTGGTGCCATCGGTAGCCGAACCGGACAGGTTCAGGTTGGTTCCATCAAGGCTGTACAGCGGCTGATCGGTCGGGTTGACAATGCTGAGCAGGGGAGGCGCGGAGGAGAAGGTGCCCCGTTTCTGCGAATAGACCCAGTCCATGAGGATTGGAGTGTTATAGGCCGGAGTGCAAATGGTATGCTCGCCGATCGCGTATTCGGTGTAAATAACAATGCCCCCGGCCTGCCGCACTGCCGATACCATATTGCGTGATAGGGTCACCGATACCGTGGGGTCATCCGCGGCATGAAAGTTCCAGATGGGCATGTGCGTGATCCGCCCAGCCAGAGATGTGTTGCCTCCTCCGCTCATGGGCACAGCCGCCGCATACATTTGCGGATACTGCGTGATATAAGCCCAAGTGCCATAGGCGCCCATCGAGTGTCCCGTTATATAAACCCGGTCCGGATCAATAGAAAACTCGGCCATCAGCGCGTTCATCATCCCCAACACCTGTGCCTGCCGGGTGCTGTCCGTCCAAGATCCAGTGGTGGGACATTGCGGGGCGACCATAAACGAAGGGTTCTGGTTCTGATTGGCTTCCTGCGCAAACACCAGTGGCGACGTAGGTCCGAGCAACTGAGACTGTCTCAAAACTCCGG
>DLMG01000050.1 GCA_002479245.1 Verrucomicrobia subdivision 3 bacterium UBA7542
TTCTTCGGCCTTGATGCGCGAGGCGACTTCGTGCCTCAGGTTCGCATTCGCGGTTTCCAATTCCGAAGTCCGGCGGCGCACCAAAGAGTCGAGATTTTCCAGCTGGGATTGCACCTTGCGGTTCAACAGCCACTTCTCCGTGAGCGCATGGGCGAGCTGCAGCGCCTCGATGTTGTCGAAAGGTTTTTTGAGCACGACCAGATTGGGGGAGTGCCCCAGTTTGTGAGTCATCTCCTCCCAGGAATAGTCCGAATAGGCGGTGCAGACGACGATCTGGATTTCCGGACAACATTTCCAAAGATGACTGATGGTCTCCACACCATCCCATCCGGGCGGCATCCGCACATCCACAAACGCCAGCGCGTAAGGATTGCCTTCCTCGGCGGCCTGCTTGACCATCGCCAAACCCTCCTGACCCTGGAAAGCCGAATCAATCACAAAATCAGCGCGCGGCGAAGCGGCGGTGCTCTCCCCAAACAACAGCGCCTTGGCGCGGTTCAACCCGACGTTCTGGTCCTGCTCCCGGCCAAGAATTTTCCGGAAATCCGCATGGATCGAAGCATTGTCGTCAATGATGAGTATCCGGTTGCCGGGTTTGGCGGAGGGTGGATTCATAAGTTCCTGACGGGTGGCTGCAGGGGTAAAATCAAGGTAAAGGTTGCGCCGCGTCCCGTGCCGGCGCTGGCGGCGGAGAGCGAGCCGCCCATTTCCCAGGCGTTAAGCGCGCCGAGGTGAAGGCCAAAACCATGGCCGCTCGGGCGCGTGGTGAACCCATGGGAGAAAACGCGCGTCAAGTTTTCCGGGGGAATGCCGATGCCGTTGTCCTCCACCCTCACCATGACGCATTCCCCGTCCGTTTTGGCGATGGTGATGATGAGCCGCTTTTCATCCTGGGTGCATTCATCCAGCGCGTACTTGGCGTTGCGGACAAGGTTGATCAGAATCTGGAGGACTTTTTGTTTGTCGAGCATCAGGAGCGGCACTTCTTCAAACCGGCGGATGACCGTAACTCCATGGCGGGTCAGTGCCGCCGAATTGATTTGAATGGCGTCTTCCACCAGACTGGCGAACGACACTTTTTCGACGACGCCGGCAACGCGCGCATAACTTTGCTGCATGGCGACGATGTCCTTGATGTGATCGACGTTTTTGGCCAATTGCTCCAGTTCACGCAAAGTGTTTTCCTGCTCTTTTCGGAGTTGCCCGGCGATTTGAATAATGAATTCCGGCATCAATTTCCCTTGGGGGTCGGAGGTCAGGAAGGCCCCCGGGTCTCCGTTTTTCTGTTTCAGCAATTCGGCGGCCTTCAGGAGCGCGTGGGTTTCCGATTTGCGAACTTGATCGCGGAGCAAGGTGGCGGAGACGTTGACACTGTTGAGGACATTGCCAACGTTGTGCAGGACGCCGGTGGCCACTTCAGCCATGCCCGCCTGCCGGGATGCCAGCATGAGGCTTCATTGCGCCTGGGCCAGCTCAGTGTGGGCCCGTTCCTCGGCCGCGAACTGATTCTGAAGTTCCCGTGTCCGTTCTTCGAGCTGGGTGTTGGCCGTTTGCAGCTCTGCCTGCGTCTGATTCAGTAGCGTGTTTTTATGCGCGATCAGGATGCCCCAGATCAACGCGATCAGGAACACTGTGAGGACCCCGCCCAGCACCCACAAAAGTCGCGCCCGCGTCCACCAGGGCGGTCGCTGCAGCAACTGCACATCGTTCCAAGAACGGAGGTGGAGCAGGAATGAACGCGGTTGCCCGTATTCATCGCTCTGTACTTCGTAAACCCCGGTCAAGGCGAGCCGGCTGCCGCGTTCCAAGGCTTGCAGGTTTTTTTTGGTTTCAGTCGCAGCCGGCCCTAGGCTGGCCTCGAAGGTGAAATCTTTGGTCTGGATGAGCAAGTGCGGTTCGCCGTCTTTTTCCACCTTGTTTAGCAAGGCCCCCTCGGCTTTCGCCAGGAGACCCTCTAAATTCACATTGACGGAGTTCGTCGCTGACAATTGTACCGGTTTTGGTTCTCCGCCACCGGAAATACGACGATAAACCGCCTCCCGGAAGACAATTTTTTGGCCTTCTTCGCCGGGAAAACCCACCACCTCGACCCGGTCGCCGGGCTGAAGAGCGTCCGCCTGCTGGCTTAAGGCAAAGACACTGTCCGCGCCGTCCTGCACATACAGGTAACGACCCGGCATGTGAAGAATCACTGTGCCGGAGGTGCGGATTCGCTGATTGAGCGCTCTTTCCATGTTGAACCGCCGCAGATTGGCGAGCGGACGGAGCGGCAGGGCGAACAGATCGTGCGGTGCGGGTTCTTCGATCTGGATGTCTTTTGCCTCCGGCGTCCAAATCTGAATCCCCGTCAATTGATGCCGTGTATTGGAAACAGCCGAGCACACCCCGCTCACTTGAATGATTGATCCTTTAAGTGAATCATATGATTGCGAGGCCGGGGTCCACGCTTGGAATTCTCCGCTCGGCGTACTCAGATCGAAACACACCAAACCGTTGGTTTCCTTCAGATCCCGGACAAAACCGCGCATTTCTATCCAATGGCCATCTTCCACTCCGGTGAGTGCCTGTTCGAGGGTCATCAGACGTCCTTCTTCCATGTTCCACCACCCGGACCGGCGCAGGACGGCGTTGGTGACCACGGGCACAAAATCTCCCTCACCGGTCACGCCCTCCAGAAGCACAATCCTTCCCGGTTGCATGGTGTTGGTTTCATCCCACTTCGGGTTAACCACCCGGATCCCACCGCTGGCATCTTGTACGTACACAAAGGAGGTGCTGGAATGCGACCAGGTGACCACGCCGCGAAGAGCAACCGGCAAATGGCGGCCGGCCTCTTCGGGGTTTAATTCCCGAATCTGCTCGGCCAGGTGCAAGGGCAAGTTATGGGTGATCGTCATCAAGGCGGAAGCAGCCGGGTTGGTCGAGGCTGCCAGCCGATACAACCCATCGTGCAAATATTGCTGCACGCCCAGCAAGTAAGGATAGCCAATGGCTTCAACTCGATCCCCAAACCGCAGCGGTTGGCTCTGTTTGCTCTGAACCATGATTTGTCCCGTGGCATCCCAGAGGGTGACCCACTTGCCCGGTTCGTAGCTGCGCACGATGCCCACCACCCGAACCAGGTTGCCCACGGGCGTATCCGACTGTATGTCTTTGCTGAAGGTGATTGGAATGGCGAAACGCGCATCGGTTTTCAACGAACCAATGGCCTGGATGTCCGTCAGGCTGTTGACCAACAAGGAGAGATCGCTCAGATTTCCGTTTCTATCGAACTGGGGAGAGTAAACACCTTTCATGCGAACGGAATCGCCCTCCTTGAAATGAAGTGGCAAACTGTTGGTTCCCTTCGACACATATACCCGGGCGAGGGTACTGCCGGACAGGAAATTGATTATGTAGTGCGTTGGATCCTCCGACTCGCTGTCAACCAGGCCTTTGACCGATATCAAATGCCCCTTCAATTCCTGGGGATTTTTGCCCAGGTCGGCCACCGGTTCGGCTTTGAGTTCCACATTCTCTTCCAGGATGCGAATCCGGGTTTTGCCCCAAACAAACCGTTCTCGCAAGGGCACGATCACACCATCAATGACGATCCGTTGGCCGGCTTTCAAGGGGATGGGTGAGTCGAAGATGGGCAGCCATCTGAGACTGTCTCAAAAGTTATT
>DLMG01000102.1:0-38033 GCA_002479245.1 Verrucomicrobia subdivision 3 bacterium UBA7542
CCCGCGAATTTTGTTTTGCCCGCGACCGGCGTCTTTCTGTCCGATGCCCGGCACGAATTTATTTTTATCCGTTGCTTCGGTCTTGAGTTGGCGGCGGTAAGCGGCAGGCGGCGCGGTGGAACGGCATGAGTGGAACCGCGTGCCGGAGCGGCGACGCCAAGCTCAAGACGGAAGCCAACGCGACTGCGTTTTCCATTGTCCGTCCGCGACGAGCGCGCGTTACACGACTGTGGAACGCGCGTTGGTCGCGGACACTGAACCCAACGGCTTTTGTTTTTTAGCATTGGCGGGTTTCCTTATGGTCGCATCCTGTCACCGCGACTGGTGACGACTGCGCTGCTGCACTAAAGATTTTTTGAACCGGCGGAATGCGATTGACCCAAGATGCAAACCAATTTTGTCGGATCAATTCGCGGGCGTTTTCGCTTTTAATTCGGAGGCATTTTCTTCGTTTTCGATAAATCTGACTTTCTGCGCCATCGCCGTCGAATGACTGTCGCGCAGATGCCCATAAACTTTCATCGCCAGCGCGCCGCCGTCCTTGTGGCCGAGCCAGCGGCTTACTGTGGGAATATCAACGCCCGATTCAATGCAGCGGGTGGCAAACAAATGTCGCAAATCGTGGTGCGTGATACGGACGATGCTCAACTTCTTGCAGGCCGTATCAATAGCACCCTGGCATTCGTGAACCAGCATGACCGGCTTGCTCAAAAATTCCGTTTCTCCGCGCTCCGTTTGCAACCGTTGCAACAAACGGCGCATATCGGGAATCATGGGGACACGACGAATTTCCCAATTCTTTGTGCCGGTGGCAGGATCGCCCAAAACTGAGATTTCACCTTTTTCAAAATCGCAGTCCCGGCCATTGACGCGCGCCGCTTCACCTTTTCGGCATCCGCTGTATGCCAAAAATTCCACTAGATCGGCGCAGCGTTCCGCCCAGCCACCATCCCCGTTCCTGATGGTGTTTATCAGTTCAACGAACTGCTTTTGACTCGGAAGCTGCAATTGCTTCAGCCGGATTTTTTTTCGTTTGATGTGGACGGCGGGATTGTCGTAACGCGCGCCTGCTTCAACCGCGATGTCCAAAACCAACTTAAATGTTCCGATGGTATTATTGAAAGCCGATGGACTTGCGGTTTTTCCGAAGCGCGCAGCCCACGCCAAGCCGTCACCTTTGGAGATTTGGGCAACGTCCATTTGATTGAGGTCAGGCCACGATTTCAGCAAGGCCGTTATCCGTTCCTGCCGGTAGGCTTTGCTTCGGTCTTTGAGCGACTGGTCGCCGCTTAACCGTTCGCGGTAAGTTTGCAAGGCATCGGCAAACGTCATTTTCCCGCGTGCTACCGCCGTCTGCGCCGCTGCACGCTGCCGCTCCTCTTTGTGAAAATCGCCAAGCCGCAGTTTGGCGACGCTGATTCGGTCGGTTTTGAGCGACTTCCAAATCAGCTTGCCGCGCACGCGAATTCGCGCATAATAGTTTCCTGATTGAACGTGGCGGACGAGGTTCGCCACGGGTGTTTTTTGCCAGCGTTGTTCTGTATCGTTTGATGAATTGGTCTTCATGCATATAGTATAGAACAGCAGTATAGAAAACGCAAGTGGAGAAATGCAAAAACCAGCATTTCACCTAATAAAATCAGTATAACGGAAGGGTGGCTGAGTGGTTGAAGGCACCTGACTCGAAATCAGGCTTAGGAGCAATCCTAACGTGGGTTCGAATCCCACCCCTTCCGCCAGTGTTTTATGGCGTTTTGTGATAGTGCTTGACATTTGGGGACAGATTGGGGACATTATTGCGTATGAAAACGCAACTGTCCCCAAGCCCCGGAAAGCCGCTCGTCACCAAGCGCGGCAATGTCACCGTCAAAATTTACGCCGGTAAGAACCGCGTCAACGGGACGAACTACCACCAATTCACCCTCGCCTACTACGACGGCGCGAAACGGGTCAAGAAACGCTTCTCGGACTTGGAGGAAGCCAAGCAGGAAGCCGAACTCGCCGCGACCAAACTCGCCAACGGTGAAGGCCAGGTGCTTCGCCTCACGTCACTGGATCGGGCAAATTACCTGCAAGCCCTCGACACCCTGCGTCCGCTCGGTCGCCAGTTGAATCTCGCCGTGGCCGAATACGCCGAGGTGATGAAGCTCCTGCCGCCGGGCGTGTCACTCCGCGAAGCTGTCACCGATTTTGTGCGCCGCAACCACACCGTCCGCGAATCACGCACCTTGCCGCAACTGGTCGCCGAATACATCGCGGCCAAGGAGAAGGCGTCCAAGAGCGAAGCCCATCTGCGCGACATCCGCCTGCGCATGACACGGTTTGGCAACTTGTTTCAAATCCCGGTCGCCCATGTTACCGGCAAGATGCTGCAAACGTGGCTCGACGGCCTGACCACCAGCAACCGCACCAAGCTCAACGAACTCCGCCATGTCAGCGCCCTGCTGCATTTCGCCGTGCGCCGCAAATACGCCCCGCGCGACCTGCTCGACGAAATCGAAGCCGTTGAACGCCCCGAAGTCACGGCCAGCCCCACGCTCATTTTCACCCCCGACGAACTGCGCGAACTGTTCGCCTCCGCTCCGGCCTCGCTGATTCCGTGGCTGATTTTTGGCGGATTCTGCGGTCTGCGCAGCGCGGAAATTCTCCGGCTCGACTGGCGCGACGTGAATCTCAAGCGCCGTTTTGTCGAAGTCACCGCCGACAACGCCAAGACCGCGCAGCGTCGCCTCGTGCCGCTGTCTGACGCCGCCGTTGCTTGGTTGCAACCGCGCGCCAAAGATGAAGGCCACGTCGTAGTTCGTTCGGGTGACAAGGGCGTTTATTACGACCTCACCGCCGCCGTGAATCAGGCCCGCACCGCCGCCGGTCTCAAAACCAAGTTCAAATGGAAGCGCAACGGCCTGCGCCATTCCTTTTGCAGTTACCGCCTTGCCGTCACCCAGGACGCCGCGAAAACTTCGCTCGAAGCTGGCAACAGTCCGCAAATGATCTTCCGGCATTACCGCGAACTTACCACCGAGGACGAAGCGAAAGAATGGTTCGGTGTAATGCCGCCCAAAGCGAAGAGTAATGGTAGCACCGTCACGGCAACGACCATACTCGCACCAAAATCTGTTGCTGGTCTGCGCGAACCTGCCGAGATTCTGAACTTTCATCGCAACTGAAATTTTTCAGTTTTTACCCAGGACACGCCTTACTCCTCATCAAAATGAGTTTTTTGCGTCCGCGCAATGGTCGCGGTTTGGCCGCGAAATGTCCGCGCCAAAATCCGGTCAGCCGACCGTGTCCGTGTCCAGTCCGCGACCGTGTCCAGTCCGAAAGCCGTCCGCATCCGCGCCGTGACCGTGGCCGCGTCCAGTCCGCGACCGCAACCAGTCCGCGTCCGATCCGTAGTCAGTCCATGACCGCAGCCGCGTCCGTGACGAGTCCACAGTCGCGCAATGTCCACGGCCAGTCCTCGTTCGTATCCAGTCCGTGACCAATCCGGGGACATGACGCACGGTAGCCGGTTCAATTACAAACCGGAACGGCCAGCCAGACATTTCGTGAACCGCCGCGCCAAAGTGATTCAAGCCGTGTCCACCGCCCTCCCATTCGTGGTTTTGTCCAAGTCCATCTCTGATCTCGACGCCAGCCGGCTCGACCTCAAATCTCACAGTTTTATCCAAGGCACGCGTTACCCCTTACCAAGCTAATTTTTCCCGTCCGCGATATGATCGCGGTTCAGACGCGGAATCGCCGCGCAAGAGCCTCATCTGGCGTCCGCGTTCAGTCCGCAACCAGTCCGGGGAAATGACGCGCGGAAGCCGGTTCGATTGTGTGGCGTCGGCGGTCGCGTCAATCTCTTGCTCGCCCCTTCACCCTTCTGCGCTCCAAATTGACCCGCCCGCCGCCGCCGGGATTTTGCCTCTAGGCTTCCGGCGCGTGAACCTTTGGCGTCACCGAACCAATCCATCGTGTGCGCGTCGCACACCTTCACCCGGCGACGCCGTGACAGAATCCGGCTAAAAAATGAGGAGCGAACATGAATTCGGAACTTCCAGAATTTTTAACCACGCCGGATTACGAAACCAAGTCGCAAGTGGCCCGGCGCTTGAACGTCAGCCGGCGGACGATTGACAATCTCATGCGGCAGCGTCGCCTGCCGTTCATCAAACTCACGTCCAAAATCGTCCGTTTCCCCAAAGCCGAAGTGGACGCCTATCTCGCCCAACATTTCCGCATCAATGCTCGCGGCCAAGAAACGGGCTAGGATGTCGGCACATATTTTCGCGCTGACACGCACGATTGCGTTCACCGCGCGCGCGGGTAACATCGGAGCGTTTTTATGGCTGGATCACCGCGACAATTTTTCAATCCATGTTCGCCTCGCAAGAACGAGCGAATCCCCGCCAAGATTTGGGAGCTGCTTCGTCGCAACGATTCTTTCCGCCGCGACGTGAACCGGCTTCGCGCACTCGACAAACGCGCATCGAAAGAAACTGAAGAATATCAGGAAGTCGCTCGCCAATTCAACCTCGCAAGTGACGCTTTGGCCGAAGCTCTGCGACAAAAAAATCCACCCACTCCGAAAGAGAAGATCGCCACGCTCAAAGCACATCAGGCAGCAGCTTGGCAACGTCTCGAACCAATCAATAGCCGCCCGATTAGAAGACAAACGTTTCGCCTGATTGAAAACCATCGGAAAACACACCCGCTGGCGGCGCTCGCACTCACTTGGCTTGTCCCCGAACCGGAATTTTTTATCCGCTGCAAACGTCGTGGCCGCATTCAAGAAGGACATGGATTTTCCCCCGACTTGCGTGACTCGTCCTGGTCTTGGCGAAATGCTTATGTAGGCAGGGGGCGCAAACTCGCCGTGAAAGTCGGCGGAGAATCGTGGACGCGCGGACCTGGTATCTTCGCCCCCAGACTCATAAATCCATTTCCAGATTGGCAAAACTGGCGGCTGGGCGGAGCCTTGTTTGATTGCACAACGCCTTGGAATCGTCTGCCCAAATCTTTTAGGTCTTGGTTCGTGAGAAATTGGCGGAAGCACTACGACTCAAAAGACGGCTACGAATTCAACTATGTCCGCCCACCGCGCAAGACTGACATTTTAAGCCCCGCCGCAGCAGCAGAGTATTGGGGATTCTTGGAAACCGTCAGTTGCAACCGCCTCTTTGCAATATCGCCCTCGTTGCTCACCACAAAGGATGTCGGAGCGGTGTTTGAGCGACTTCAAAACCGGATAAAAAAAGGTTTACCCGAGAGCCGTGAGCATCTTTTCGGCAGCGAAACCGCATGGGAACACTACCTCGCACTCAAAGAAAGAAAATTGTCGCTGGCGGAGCACATTGTCGGCACTGATTACCGGACGATAGATTCTATTTCAGTTACCAAGAGTGTCCGCGACCAACGGAGGAATGTGCAATTCGGCGTCAATGCCGTGGAGAAAATGATCGCCCTTGTGTATCCCGTATTTGAACTCAAAAAAGCTGTCCTCGTCCATTCCGCCCCGCCCCGTGACAAGAAGAAGCGACGCAAACCACGAGCCGCCGCGCCTGTGCCAAAACAGCCAGTCAGAGGGTGACAGTTTTCTTTCTGTCACCCCTTAGATAAAACTTTCTACATCGGGCAAAATCTTCACTGACGCACACGCTGTCACCAGCAGCCACATCGGAGCGCCGGGTAGCCCCGGCTTGGCGAACAAGCGTATCCGACAATGCGCTGGCGCACAACGAGCGTCATTACAAGACATGGGTGAAAAGATTGCGCCTGACACCGGCCCAGGCCGAAATAGCGAGCCGGAGTTCGACCGTAAAAAACAATTCGCACGACGTGCCTCGGTTAGTCCTCGGTGCGTAGATAACTGGTTACATGACCGTCGAATTCCATTTTTACGCATTAACCGCACAGTTCTGATCCCGTGGCGCGAGGCGTTGGAAAAACTGAAACGCGATTATCAAATCAACGCCCGTGGCGATTAAGGAGGCATGGCTATGAGCAATCGTGAAATTCTGAACAGCGTCGTCGGTGATCGCGTCCTGTGTGCCTGGCAGCCAGTTCCCGGCATTACCTGGGTTCAAACTCGGTCGCCCGCACACGCGAAACGGTTGGCCAAACGGCGGGACGCGCGGCCAGTGGTGGTCGGTGTGGCCGGCGGTTATCTGCGGACTTTTGAGTTTCGTCACTCTCTGGCTTGGGCACGGAAACTCATCGCCCGTTACACGATTTCGGAAGCGTCCGCTAATGCGCCAAAAATTGTCGCCGCTGCTGACAGGGGTGCTCGCAATGCCCGGACATGAGTGCAACCTTGCCCCAATTTCTCCGCGACCTGATCGCCAGCCCGCCAAGACACGGCGAGGGTGTGCATTTGTGGTTGTTCCGTGTCGCCCGGCAGCTTCATCCTCATTATCAGGACAAGGAGGAACTCGCCAAACTGCTCGCGGCTGCCGTTGCCGGTTGTGGCCGTGCCGTCAGCCGACGTGAAATCGAGGAGGCGATCAATAATTCCGCCAACTGTGCCTGGCAACCTGATTTCCAGAAAGCCACCGCTTTGCGTGCGCCGGGCTGGCCGAAACCGAACCCGGAACAAATCGCAGCCATTATTCGTGACGGTGGTGGTCTCACCGATCTTTGGGAGGCATCGTCCATCCGAATCGAGGACAATGTTGCACACACGGAAAAGGTGATAGACCATTTGTTCCCCGGCAACCCGCTCCTGTGCTGCGGGGCGTCACAATCGGATTTTGACACCATGCCGCGTGGTGATTGGCGCGGCGAGCTTACCAGCCTGCAATTCATCGTGCCGTCGCCGATGTCCGCTATTACCGGTTTGACCAAGGAAGGCCGCACCTCCAAACACACGTTGTCCAACACAGGTCCACGCCGGTTTCTGATTTGTGAATTTGACCAGGGCGCTGCCGATGCACACGCCGCGCTGCTGTTGCATCTTGGGCAGTTCGCGCCGCTCGTCTGCGCGGTTCACAGTGGCGGGAAAAGTCTCCACGGCTGGTATTTCGTGGCGGGCCAGCCGGACGCCAAAGTGGAAAAGTTTTTCCGGTATGCGGTTTCCCTCGGCGCGGATCGCGCGACGTGGACGCGCTCCCAATTTGTGCGGATGCCCGACGGCACGCGGGACAATGGCCGCCGTCAAACCATCTATTTTTTGAATTTCAAACCTTTGGAGACAACACCATGAATGAACTGCTCGACCGACCAACCATTCTCGACGTGCCGGATGTGAGCGCAGACGAGGTGATAAAACCAGAAGCACCTGACTGGCCCGGCATCTTGACTGCCGCCACCGTCACAGCGAGCGAGTTGCAAACCTTGCCGATAACTCCCCGCGAAGCGATCCTGGGCAAGTGGTTTCGGCAAGGCGACCAAGGTTTCATTTTCGCGCCGCGTGGGGTGGGCAAGACCTGGCTGGCCATGCTGTTCGCGCACGCCATCGCCACTGGCGGCAAGGCTGGCCCGTGGGATGCGCCCAAGCCGCGCCGCGTTCTCTATGTTGACGGCGAAATGGCGCTCGACCTTACGCAGATTCGTTACCGGGCGCTTTCCGCGACTCCCGGCGACAACCTCATGTTTCTCCATCACGAAGTCGTTTTTCAGCGGACGGGCAAGGTTTTGAATCTCACGTCGCTCTTGGTGCAGGAATCTTTGCTCCAACACGCCATTGAAAACAAAATGGAAGTGCTGATCCTCGACAACCTTTCCTGCCTTTTTTCCGGCGTGAAAGAGAACGACGCCGACGCCTGGGAAATGATTTTGCCGTGGCTCTTGCAACTGCGCCGGCATCGGATTGCCGTCGTCTTTATCGCCCACGCTGGGCGCAATGGTTTCATGCGCGGCACGTCCCGGCGGGAGGATGCCGCCGTGTGGATACTTTCCCTGTCCGAACCCGTCGAGGCCAGCATCGTGACGACTGGCGCGCGTTTCGTTGCCCGTTTTACCAAGTGTCGCAACACCCCAAGCGAGGACGCGCCGGCCCTGGAATGGCATTTCCAACGCGAGGATGCGGATGGTGTCAATGTGAAATGGAGCGTGGCCGATCCGCTGATGATTTTCCGGGGTTGGATTGAGGAGGGGCTGAATACTTGCAGCGATCTGGCAGCCGAAATGCAAGTCAGCAAGGGACAAATCAGCAAAATCGCCCGCCGCGCCCAGAAAGCAGGCTGGCTCACCATCAAAGGCCGGCGTTACGCCTTGGCGACGCCTGAAGGCCCGCGTCAGCCGTATCCTGACTGATAACGGCGTTGTTTCCTGTTTCCTCACCTATGTATGGAAACCGGAAACGAACGTGTCTCGGTCGTGTCAAAATTGCTAATTTTTATGGAAAACTGCGTATTTTTGAAAATCAATCAGGAAACGAGGCCGCCCTTTGGGGAAAATTTTTCCCCACGACCTGACCCATCTTGGAGGCACCTCGTCCTCTTTATAGTAGGCTACTTTTGCTAAACCTTCTGTCCTGCTGAATGGAAACTGAATGGCCAAGACCCTACATGCCGACTCGTTACGCGAGGCTGGGCGCGGAACACCCACGCCGAAGGCACTGGTCGTATATCAAGAACCGCAAGAACCCAACTGGCAAAATGGGCCGTCCCAAATCACCCCTTCCGATGGCTGACCGTCGCCGACAGGCGCGGCAGCAGTATCAAGCCAACCTCGCCCGGCGCGGACAGCGCCTCCTCCGGCTTCTGGTTTCGGCGGCGGCGGCCGACCGCCTGGCCGGTCTCGCCAAGGCGCGTGGCCTCACTCCCGGTCAAATTGTGGAAGACCTGCTCTCGTCGCGCCCTGACCAACCCTGAACAATCTCCTTCGTCTGTCCCGAAACTGCCGCCGCAACCGCCCCTTCTTCACTTCCGCCTTGCCGCGACTGGTGAATTGATTTGAAACATTTTCCCGCGCGCATTTTCCGCAACGGCTTGAAACAAAAAAATGCCGCGCGTGTCATTCCCACCAGCGCGATTTGAGCCAGCGACTTTCCGGCGGTGGCGTCGGCTTGGTCGTCTCCGGCGGCGCGGGCCAGGCATCCGTCACCGGAAACACTTGAAACTCGCCCGGCGCGACAGCCACGGGGGAAAAGCACGTCGCCTTCATCACGAAGCCTTCAATCCGCAAACCGCCAGCATCCGCCGCCAGCGTGATATTTTGTTTGGGATGAAACGTCCGCAGGACTTTCAGGAATTTCATTCGCGGCACGTTGCACGCGCCATCTTCCAACACCAGCGCCTCGATGCCTGCCGCCACGCCGTTCGCCTCCACGAACACGCGCGCGGCGCAAGCCGAGAGTCTCATCATGCGCTGGCTCTGCCCTTTCACGCCGCGCTCGATCTTCAACTGCTCGACCATCCCTTGCAGGGCAACTCGCTCTACGGTTAATTTCATAACCTTAACCCTCGTCGCCTGCCGAACCTTCATAAAGCACCCGGCCTGTGCACTTGCAAACCAGAATCACGTCCGCCGACTTGAGCGCGTTCTCCTTCGGGTTTTTATACACCACCCAAGTATCCTTTACCGACCAATCGCCCCGGATGTAGATGCACAATTTCGCCTCCGCGCCGTCGCGCACCGTCGCGCCCTTGAACATCCGGTTCAAAACGTGACGCTCCGCCAACCGCCGGGCCTCGGCGCGCGTGATGAATTTTGTTTTGCTGCGCGGCTTCGGTCGCCTGGCCAATTTGCCAGCGGCCTTTTTCAATTTATTCCGGGCTTTGCTCATGTCAGGCGTTTTAACGTCACTATTCTTTTCGCCGAAATTATATCAAGCAAATTCTATGTCCGCTCAAAAAGGCCAACCTGCTCGCCACGTTTCGTTTTCCGGTCGCGGTTGAAATGTTCCTTGATCCGCGCCATCAGCGTGGATTTTTTGAGCTTGTCGGCGGCGGCATTGCGGGCTTTGAAAATCAATTCCACCCCGCCGGGCTTGCCGGTGACGATTTTCCAAAACTCCTCGAACTCGACCAGTTCTTCACGATGAAACAGCGGAGCGCGTCCGGCCAACGGCTCGAAGGTCGCGTGCGGGTCGAGATAAAAGGCCAGGCGCACGTTTAATTTCTCGATGTCGTAGGCCCTGAACGCGAATTTCAAAAAGTAGCGGACCAGGAGCGATTTCCTCCGCAACTCAATTTGTTCCGTGACGGTTGCCTTTTTGCGCACCAGCAGGAAACATTCGAGGCTCTCGCCGGCAGGCTCGGTGAACAGCACGTCAATGGGGATGCTCTGATGTCGGCCTTCGCCCAGCGGGTCGCGCACGACTTCGTGAACCTTGGCGCAGAGTTCTTTTAAGTCGGGCAGCCTGCCATGCGTTCCGAGTTCGGCCACTTCGGACGCATACTCATTCAATTTGGTTGGCACGAACAAAAGCAGGTTGCCGTTGGTCAGGCCCGTGGCGCGTTCCGTTTGCAGCCGGCGCAACGCTTCCACGCCGCTGTGAAAACTGCCCTTGGGTTTTTGGGTCAGCACGGCGGAGATGGATTCCGCCTCCCGCTCCAGTTCCGCATCCGACCGCCGCCAGAAACTTTTCTTGTTGAGCGATTCGAGCAGGCACTGGATGCACATGGGCGACGCCCAATCGTCCGGCACTTCCAGTCCCGGCGCGCGGGCCACGACCGACCACAGGGTTTCCCGGCTGAACACTGTGGCGAAGCGTTCCGGTTGTGCTGCCATGAGGCTGGTGATGAAGCGCCGGAAAAACGAGGGCGAATTTGAGAACGCCTCGTGCAACAGCTTATAGACGACGAACACCGGCGCGGCTTCATCCTCCAAGCCCCGCCAAAGGATTTGCGAAGGCACGGATTCCAGATCGTGCTTCATCAGCTTGTTTAGAAAATTTTCCCGTTTGGGAAACTCGTCCACCCGCGCCAGAATGCTGTCCGCGATGCTCGCGCCGCCTTCCAATGCGATGGACTCCAAAGGCGTTGGTTCTGGTATTTGCGGTTGCATGGCAGTGGGTGTTTATTTCAGCAGGCCGGATGTCGGCGCAGGCACGGACGGAGGCGGCGGATTCTGGCCACGCTCGCCTATAAAATCATTTTGGATGCTCATTTCGCTTTTGAGTCGTCTGCGAAGCAGGAATGAAAAAAGGCGCGGACCCAGCCACACCCCGAACGAGGCACCGCGAAGCGCCTAGCCTAAGAATGCAACCGAGCCGCGCCCGATGGGGCGCGCACTCAGTTCGTCTTAGGCTTGAAAATTCGCGGTTTTCGTTCAGCCGAACTGCTACGCTAAATTGACTGTCGGCAATGAAATTGTAACTGCGAGTGCCCACCGTCAACTTTTATTTCCGACGCATCTTCCGCACGAAATGATTTGAAACTTTTTCCCGCGCGCATTTTCTGAAATCGTTTGAAACAAAACCAGCGGCGCGAGGAAGGTCTGCGGATGTCCAACCGGCCTGCGTGACGAATTGCCATTTTCGGCCAAAGTCCGCCTGTCTCTTAATTCTAAAGTGCCGGGGCGGCTCCCAGTGCTGCTGGCGCTGCGGCGGCTGGTGAAGGGTATGCAAATGGCGGTGCTTTGAGGCGTTTTTGCTGGGGGTCTTCGACGATGACGATCGCGCGGCGTTTGGCGCGAGTAATAGCGTTGTAGAGCCAACGGCGCGCGAGCACCACATCGCCCACTACTCGAAACGGCCAGAGCACCATCACTACCGGGAATTCGCGGTTCTTCGCCTGATGAATTGTCATGGCGCGGCGGCCACCGTGAGGCGTCAAGCCGAAGGATCGGACGCGTTGCACGGCGCGCTTGACTTGCGCGCGGACTTCGGCGGCTCCGAATTCGGTGCGCCCCAACACGCGGCGCTGGTGCTCTACCCACCGGCTCAGTTGCATGGCGACGGAACCTCGCGGCAGGGCGATTATAGCCGCAGCGCTGATATGCCCGTTTCCCTCGGCGAGGCCGAGGGCTGCTATCGTCGTCTCAGCGAGATTCTCGGCATTCGTCTCCCACTTAATGGGAACGGGGCCGGCCTTCTGCTTTCCATACTGTTTGGTCGTGACGAGTTCGATTACCTTTTCTACCCATTTCGATGTGCCAGACCGAGCCGCAGAGAGGAGCACTACATCCTTGCCGGCTGCGGGAGCCATTGTTTGGGAGATGAACGAAGCAGCCACCGCAGCCGACGGGGCACCGATCAGCTTGAAGCTTGTGCTAACACCAGTCGGCAACGACGTGCCAGCACGGAGCGATTGAGCGGCGGCGATTAGGTCAGCGTCGGCAGTGCGCCGATTGATGGTGAGTTCCTCGCAGCAATCCAACCCGCGCAGCCAAGCGACGCCCGGGCTCTCGTCAGTTCGGTTGAGGTTTTGAAAATCGTCAGCTGCCACGAGCATCTCCACGCGCCCGTGCAAATGCTGCGCAAGCGCGAGTCGGACGGGCGCACAGTCCTGAAACTCATCGAGGACAATCACCGGATAGCGTGCAGCGACCCATTTCGCCACGTCATTAACCGCAAGCAGCCGTCCGGCGGCCTCGCATGTTGCGTCGTAGTCCGGTGCGTCGAATTCGAGCGGCACCAAACTGCCACCAGCGCGGAGCCGCGACCGCCACCGCCGGCAGATGTCCCAAGCGAACCGGTCCAGCGTCATGCACTCACAGTGACGCCGTGCCGAGGATTTCGCGAGGCGCTCAGCGAGCCGATTTCGCGAACCGTGCATGAAGGTGAGCGCGAGAACGCGCTGCTCCGGGGTCAGCGGATGGGCGGCTAGATGTGCGTCCATCTCGTGTAGCAGACTCGTGGTCTTGCCAGTTCCAGCCCCGCCGGTGAACCCCTTGGTGCTCACGGCGTAAAGCGGACCACTTTTACTGCGGCCGTCGAGCGCGCGGCGTCCTGAATAATTTGCGCATTGTTGGCTCCGATGGCGGCGCTGACGAACGCCTCACAGAAGGCCACGACTCGTGCGCGGCAATCTGGAATTCCATCAAGAACGCCTGCGATGGCGTCATGGGCAAGCACGTCCTCCTTGAGGCCAACCGTATTAGTTCCCCGGTTGTTGCTAGTTTTCAGGAGATCGCGGAGCGCATCGAGCGAAGCCAATGCAAATCCAGGCAGCGCGGCTGAAAGTGTCGCGAGTGCTGCTGCGCCACCTGGATCCAGCATCCAGCGCACGACATCTTCAATTGTCCATCCCGCAGGCAATTGGATCACTAGGGATGGCGGTGGTGTCAGGGCTTTCAGCGTGGTGACGTAACCGTCACCTGGGGCGTCGCCGTCGACCATCGCAACGATGCGCGACCGCAGCGGAGTTAGCCGTTCGGTAGTGAACGCCACGGCGGCATTCTCCGTCGGGACGACGCCGAAAACGGCGCTGAACGGACTTGTATGCGTGGTGTGGGGATCGGCGACATCGGCAAATCGGGCCAGCCACTCGGTGTCGAACCGTCCTTCGGGAATTAGGACGAAAGAGTGCATGAGCGCACTGACTACACGGGCGCGGTTTTGCAGGTAGAGTTTCCTCTCGTTGTTGCTCGCGGCATTCGTGAGCGGCTGTGCCAGAAACGGTCGGGCCGCCAAGTGACCCACCTCGTTGGTCACGATCAAGGCGGAAGTCGCCGGGAAAACCCGGGCTACGTCCGGTGAATGGGTCGTGCAGATCACTTGATCGGCAGTGGCGAGAGCTTCCGCGACCAAGCGCCCGTGGATGCCCGGAGACAAATGAAGTTCAGGTTCCTCCAAGGCGAGGATGAACGGGAGTCCCTTGGCTAGGCGAACTCGTCCCACTTCAAGTAACAGGAGCAGGCTTTGCAGCGACACCAAACCGGCACCGTGGCGGGCGGCTGGAAGCGAAGGTCCACCGTGGCCGGCATAATGCGGTAGCAGCGACTGTAGCACCGCTTCAGAATCGCCTGCGGTCACACGCAACTGGAACTTCGGAGCGTTCGGAGCCAGCCGCGCGAGCCTTTCGTTCAGTCCGGTCACCAAAACGGCCAACTTCTCCGAGGCTTCGATTTTGACTTCCGGGTTGCGGAGGGCGTCCCGCTGGATGAGGATTTCGTCGGCAGGTATTCCAGCCAGATTTGAGACGGTGCGGCGGAAGAGATCCGAGTTGAAGGATGCCACGGCATCCCAATCTCTCCGAGCCGGCAGCACAAAGAACCCGAGGTCGTTCAGGAGCCGGGGTGGCACTTGGACAAGGCCGCCGTCGTCGTTGAAAGGATCGATCGCGTCGTCGTCATCGTGGAAATACCGCACGCTGACCACTTCAAGTTCGTCGCGGTCAAACCGGGCGCAGAAGCCCACATTGGCGCATAGCTTACGGTCGGCACCCGCCTCGGCATATTCCTTCCCGTCCTTTCCTAACCACTTGGGCACCGCACGCTCCGCCCGGAACCAAGTATCGTGTTGATCGGGATCATCGCTGGCGAATCCCGCAATGGTCACGATAATCTTAATCCGCGCGGCTGCTGCCGGATCGCTCCCGGTGAAGTCATGCTCGGTGAGTGACCGCACCATTTTCATTCGCCCGAGCGCAAGCGAGATGGCGTCGATCAGGGTGCTTTTGCCGCAGCCGTTCGGGCCGACCAACACGGATTGCTCTGCCAGCCGAATATCAGCTTCCTGAATCCCCCGAAATCCCGATATGCGAAGGCGAGTGATGTGCATGGGGAGTTCAGGATGAAACTGGTAGAAGATGCGGACACAGGGGCTTGCCGTTTTGAAATGGCTTCACGGCTTCTTCGATTTTCTCAATTCGCGCGACACCGGCTGACATGGACTGATAATGACGCACCGGTTTCATTCGGGCAATGCGATTTCTCGCCGCGCTTCTATCCAGACAGCATTTTGTTTGTGAAGTTGGAGTGGTTAAACCACTCGCGGAAGAACATTCACAAACCCGGGTGTTGCCTGTGCTAGGAATTCCTCAAGAAAGACCATCGCATTGCGAACGCAATCTTCCCGATACAAGTTCCCTTTGTGCTTGTTCGCACCATCACTGATTCCGCGAATTACCAAATAGCCGCGCGTGGCGTGATAGTGCTTTAACTTATTTTGCGAAAATTGCTCCGCGACGCCGACTGCTTCAGTTTCAACCGCCGTCGATTTCCGACACACTGTCAACAGCCAACTCCTGATTTCTGATGATTCATCTTTAACCACCGCTCCTCCAGAACCAATCGGTCCAAGCCGCACTTTGAATTTCTTACCATCAATGGAGTTCAGTTCGAAGTCTTCGCCATGCTTTCGTTCAAGCGTTCGCCAAATCTCCATAAGCCAAGGCTCAATCGGTGGTAAGGGGTCATGAGTGTGTTTGGTTCCATCCTCGGCTACGGAACGGCTGTCGTAGTTAGCTACAGCATTGGCGATGCAAACGTCGTTTTCAATCAACTCCTTGGAAATGCTTCCCCCAATGCCAATCAAGACGACAAGAGTTGGGCGAAACTCCTCATACAATTCTTGGTAAGCTGCCATGATGGGTGCGTTGCCCTGCTTGTTGGCTTGGACGCCGGCAATCCTGTGAAAGCCTCCACCTTTTGCAGGGAGGCTGCCCATGAAAAAGGGTCTTACGGTCTTGTCGCTGACGTAATCCCCGAAATCACGGAAGCCAGGAAGTTTGATCAGATGTGTAGTAATCGCGCGCGATTCGTCTCCGACTACGGCGAGAATACCAACATCAATGGTAGAGGTCGTTCTAATCGATTTAAAATTGGGATGAAGGCCGAATGTCTGACTAATGGCCTGCTGAGAAGACGATGCCGTCAAGTCAGTAGGCACGCAGTCAACGCCAGCCTCGAATACCTGTTCAAACCTCGTCATGATGTGAGAGGAAAGGATATCAGCAGCGATCAATTTTCCAGAACCAATCGCACGCAAAAACGATCCAGCATCAAAATTGTCAGATTTCTCAACGGTTTGGCAAACCTTTCCAAAGAAGTTGCCGAAGTATTCGTTTGTTCCATCCTCACAATAGCAACAGAAGTTGTCCGGCAAATCCCACACGAGAGTCATGCCGAGATCGCACTTGCTTGCAAAACGCGATGTCAACTCCGTTGCCAATTTGGTCAGGCAATTCAATTCGCGTGTGGCGTAGCCAATAACAATAGCAGACATACTTTCCGCGAATTCGCGCTGCGGAAGCAGATGGATTGAAAGAGCATTCTTAAATTCTTTGGCATACGTTGCGATACTTTGCCGAATGAACCCTCGCATTTCTTCTGTCATTTCATTCTTGGCCGATGGAAAGCTGCCAAGCCGAATAACAAGTGCATGTTTGAAGCGAAGAATGTTTTTAACGTTGCCGTATGGGCTTGCCGAAATGTCAACACGTCGGAGCAGGTCTGAAGATTCTTCAAGTATATCTGCGATTCGAATGCAAGCCGCTCTGCACACTTCCGCAAAATCGCACTTCCCTTCTGATACTTGTTCACGAACCACCTCAGCGGGAATGCGGTCTATTTTGGGGCGCTTTGTTAACTTGATATGTTTCAGGAACGCATCTTGGGATTCTTGTAACAGCGTATCGCAATTCTCATGCCGCCCCCCAACCGAATGATTCAAAAGCGCTATCTCAATAAGCAGATAATAACTCTTGACGCCGAAAATCCAACCAGCCAGCTCAGAAATTAATGGCGATAGTGGATGCTTTTCAGGATTCTGGTCGAGGCTTTTCGGCCAATATTCAGTCCAAAGATTTTTTAGCATTTTGTCCGTCATTAAGCGCGATTCTGAAAGAGATGACTCAACTCCACGAATGATCTTCCAGGGTTCACGAGAGATGAACGCATCGTATTTCCAACAGGCACTATGTATGGCAACGGGCACAAAATTCTTCTCACCGTCGCGCAATTCCAAAGCCAAGTTCGCTGCAACTGCCTTTGATTTGTCCGTGAACTGAAACGCAAAACACCGTTCACGAAGTCCTCTCAGGAACTTATCAACAATCTTTACCTCGGCGGCGAGTGCGCCAGTCGTGTCGCGAGCTGTTGCGCACGAAGCAATCAGAACCAAATCATTTTGAGTGAGTCGTCCAAACGCTTTAGGCTTACTTGCTCTATTCCGTAACTCTCCGAGAACCATGCCGAGGTTTTCCACTTGAGGAGTCGCTTTTCGCTGAATGTCTGTTTCTGTAGAGACCAATTCCTCATTTACCACGTAGGGTTTATCTCCTTGCCATTTACGTTGGGGATCAACGCGGTCTAGGACACCAGCTCTCTCCAACACCGCTGTTACAGAACTGTCAGAATCCACTGTGTAAAGCTTGTCTGTTTCCACCCCAACAACAGCGCCGTGAAGTGAAAAGCGAATACCAGCCGTGCCGCGCACACCAAGAACGGTTTTTTCCGATCTGCGCAAAATCTGCTTCTCCAAGCCTATCCTTACGAAGAGAACCAACGCCTTTTCCACTTCGATCTGGCTCACGAATTTCTTGCCTGCTGCTTTTCGCTGCTGGAAGAGGCTTCTAAGCAACACGCTTGAAAGTCGCAATTCTTCTTCGCCAAAAAGGATGTCTTCACCATGTCGGTAGGCGCGAAAGACAGCGTCGCCCGACACGCAGGTGATCGGGACGACAGCTCCCAAGTCAATTGCTCGGTCGAGGAAGAGGGAAAGAATCTTTTCGCGCAATGCCTTGCTAAGGCCTGCGCCATTCAGCCAGTTACGCAAATGCTGTAAGCCAAATCCGTTTTGAAGCCGATCTCTAAGCTTCGAATGTTGCTCACTAATTTGTCGGTCAGAAAAAATCTTCCCCCCGTATTTTTGAGCGAGACGACGTGCGGGAAGTTCCAACTCTCGATACAGGCGAACAAACGGTCCGACCAAGTGCGTTTCGATCGCCCACGCATCCGTAGAGGTCGGTTTTGGTGGCTCGAAGCTCCTCAAGACGTATCGCTGTTTGGGGCGTGATGCTGGCAGCTTCATCCCGGCAAAAGGTTTTTGGCCGGGATTTTTCTTTACGAGTTCGGCGCACAGCGGCTGAGGAAACAGCAACCCTAGACTTAACTCGTCTGGCTTAAAATGAAGTTCTTGGTTGATCGCACCTTCTGCGTTTTCCTGCCATAACTTTGCGATTTCGGAGGCCGCCAAATATTGGACGAACCGGAGCTTGGCTTTGTAGCGTGCGTCTTTTGTGTCTTGAATTGCTGACGCGGAGGATTCAAATAGATCAAGGGCATGACGTGGTAGTGAATACGATGCCGCAGCACGGGAAAACAAATCGTCCACCACGGATTTTGAAAGAGCTTCGAAAGCAACGATGGGAACAGCATTGCACCAAACGGTCGTTCGCTCTTTGTCGAACCACCGTCCGTAAAGTCGGACCTTAATCAGCGCATTCGCAGATAAATTCGCACCCAACCGATAGTTTATCTGTCGCAGCGTTGATTCTTCGGGACAAATTGTCTTCGAGAATACTGAATACCGAGATTGAAGGGAGCTTGTGACATCCATGCACCGCCATGAATCTAAATGAGTAATCGGTCTCAGATATTCTCGCTTTACCCGAAAGCCGGAATATAGCGGATAGTCGGTCGAGTAAGGAAGTGGGATTAAAGAAATGGCATCGACGATATTCGCGCAGATCAGGGCACATTCCTCATCGTCGAGTTCAAGGTATCGGCTGTCAGGTTTCACTAAATCAGCGTTCCAGTTCCTGTTTACTGCAAGGACATGCACCTGGACTGATTTTGCATATTGACGCACCCTCTCAATTGTGCGGTAAAGTTCAGTGCCGGTGATGAGGGCGTCGTCAATGATGGCAACTGACCTTCCTTCAAGCCACGCTGGGCTCATGTCCAGCACACGATTCGACGTGGTTATAGATTGGTAAGCGGTTAATCTGACCAGCCGAAGTGCTTCCGCGAAGCAAGCGGCCTTGCGGGCCATGAAAATGACGACGTCAACCTCCCCGGAGACACGCCGTATGCGTTTGCCAAATTCGACAATCTCCGGTCTCAACCCTTCGTCGAACTGCCTGAGAAGTGTTTGTTGTTGCGTGAACATGACTTTTCAACCGCATATTCCTAAATCTGACGGGTGCTGGAAAGTGTAATTATGCCCTTCTGTAAAGCTCGCAAAATTCCGCCCGCGCGACGCCCGTGCTACGAAACGCATCAGATCTTCATTTGAGGGACGGCAAGTTTCCGGCGTAAAATAAATCGGAACCGACCCATTTACGCGTTCAATCCTTGGTTTTCAAGTATGCCTCAATCGCACGTTGCGCCTGTTCCCGCGTCAGGGTTTTCAACGTGACAACTTCCAGGATTTGCTCTGGTGGAACGGTTGAACAATGCAACATGATGGCAAAGCATTCCTGCCGCTGCGCCTGGTTCAGACCCTCGGATTTGGAAAATTCCGCAAACCTTTCGGCAATTCGACACCAGAGGCCGATTTCCTGCTCCGGCTCGGCATCGTGCCTGAAATTGTCCTCCCACTGTGCAAGTGTTTTTGACCATACCTCGGCCAGGGGCTTTTGGATTTCCCTTTCAATAAAGTCTCTCAACTCCGGCTCAAACGGCGGGTGTTTCAATTCACCACCACCTTTCACCGCCGCTGAGTTTATCCAAACGCGACCGACACCCTCCACATCAGCCTCCACCATGCCGGGAGCCAGTTCGGCTGCCGGGATCGTATGGATCTTCCCCGTGGCAGGGTCATGAACGCGGACGGTTTTGCTCATAATTCTCGTTTGAAAGATTTGTCAAAATTGGCCGCAAGTAAAGCGTTGAGTTCGGCGGTGGTCCCGGCTGGCAGGCGTTTCATTTTGTGAGAAAGGAAGTTTTTGGGGAAGGCAGTTTGATCGTCCGGCCCGGAACCGCGAACACACCTTCTCCCTGATGATGAATCGTCCATGGCCGTTTCCAACGCGGATCAATCCACGCCTTGACCACCTCCAGGATGAAGAAGTTGTATTTGGCCACCAGCTTTCGATCAACCACCTTGCATTCCAGATTGGCATAACACTCGGCGATACCCGTGCGCATGGGCCAGCCGCTTCTCTAGCTGGTCGGCAAGCGCGAACAGGCCCTCCACTCGGCGACCAACTTTTTGTATCACGCAAGTGCCTCCACGAATTGTGCTGGGGTAATCTCGTAAGTTTGGAGCTTGCCTCGCTTGGATGCCGACTCTGGGTAATCAAAAATATCGATGACAACGAGGAAGATAGTTTTGTTATTGTGCGTGACGAACGGGATTCCGCCTTCCTGATGCTCCGTTGGAAATGCCAAGTCCTGCTCGCAAGTTTTGAAAATCACCAGATAGCCAAAGGACTCGTTGAAGTCCTTTGTGTATTCATAAACCTGCCGGAAACCTTTGATGATATAGCCACGGTCTTGGCCGCGCTCTGGATTGAAGAGCTTGGTATCTGCAACAAGGCGGTCTTTTCCCGATTGTGCCGAGATCAAGTCAATCCGGCCAGACGCGGACTGCGGTTCGATGTGAAACTGCAAACCTTGATCGTGCAGGTATTCGTAGAGCTCTCGCGCCAAAAGCTTTTCACCATGGCCGGTATCATCTTTGAATCTGGCGAGCATCCCCTCGCGGCGAAACCACTCGCAGCGGTGCTTAAATTTTTTCAGCAGCACCAGCGTCATGCGTTTGTCATCGATTTGCTCATCAATGTAATCAAAAAGCGGCTCAACATACGTGAGCCTAAAACCTTCAATGCAGGCGTCGTATTTGCTTTCGTGGGTGAGGTTGAAGCCAACTTGGATTTCGTTGTCCGCCTTTGCGGATGTCGCACACTTTTTCACAACCCAGTAACAGATTGTGTCATTCTCACTCTCTGTGGTTCCGACTTGTGGCTGGCCCGCAATCGTTTTATCCGCGTCTTCTTCGACTTTCGGAAATCGACGCTCCAAATCGTCAAGAATGCCCTTCGTGATCTCGTTTTCTTGCAGGAACCCCCAAACCTGTATCAACGTAAAGTGAAAACCTTGAAAGTCGGCACTATTCAAACGCTTCAGGCGCTTCTGGAGTTTGTATCGGATATGCTGGATGTAATCGGAGTCCATATTAAAGTCGGATGTTGATGGTTAAGTTGCCAAGTTGCTCTTCCAATTCTTCCAAAGCTTTGTTCACTTGCCGTTGAGCTTTGCGAAAGCTTCCCAGATGGTCATCCAAGCGGATGTTCGCCTTGCAACCACCACACACGATGGTTTCACGGTGACGAATCTGGCGGAGAAATGGCCGTGCCCAGAAATTGCAGCGTGGGCAATGGATGTAAATGTGCTCACGGTCGAGATTAAGTGTCATTTCGGCCTGCCTTTCTGGACCGCCGGTATGACACGAATGCGTTCCAATAATTTATCTGCCGGTTCCTCGTAGGTGGGAACGATGGCCTTGATGATTCGCGCATTCACAGGTTTTGAGCGGAAGCGATATTGATTGGAAATTGTATTCGGAATGGAATAAATGGCGGTCATATTTTTCTCCTTTGGAGGTTTTTCAAGATGGCGGGTTGGGGCAGTTTTCCCGGTCGTGCTTCTCTCGGTTTTTCGTGATGATCCATGTCTTGCATCGTGGGCATTGCATCGGCGCGTTTGGCGAGCCGGAACTGATTTTGTTATTCGCTGTGGTCGATATTTCAACATAGCCATGAAACGCGATCTCACCGTAAGCAGCATGTAGCATAAGTTTGTCCTCAACGGATACGCATACCAATGCACCGATAAGGGAATCCTCAGATGGCATCCAGTTGAGAAAGAGGCCGATGGTTTTCAAGTTGTGCAGCCTGATTTCGACAAATTTTTCGTAGCCACTTTGTGATGGCCGAAGGCAAGTGATCACACCCAGAATCGGATGTTTGAGACCGGAGGCCTTTACTGACCACCGCGAAAAAGCGGATGTCTCCGTGTGAGGACCATCGAAGCAGCCGTGTTTAGGCCAGGGCCAACCAAGCTCATCCACCCAAACCGACCCTCCGTTGTGCCGGATGAAATAAACTTTCCCTCCGCATTCAGGGCATGTTGTTGGGCGGCAAAAATCATCCATGCGCCACTCTCGAACACCAGCAGTTGAGAAATATGTTGAGCCACCAGACGAACCCTCTTTCGACCATGACCCGCAATGCCAACCTCCACCGGGATGAATCGGGACGCAGCGCCCGTCTATGTAGCGGAATTCGACTTCTTGCCCGCATTTGTTGCACGTCGCCATATTGCTCCGCATCAGTTCATTCGTCTTTTCCGGCATCGTTCGCCAGCGATTCGATGGACATTGTTAAGCCGCCTTCCCAGCTTCTTTCGCCTTTCGTTTCGCTGCAAGGATACTGAACACTATCTTTCTGTAGTGCCTGATTCCATCGAATAGTTCATTTCTCATCGCGTCTGCATTTGGACCTAGGTTATGCGCGGAAGGGACCAATTCGAACAGTTTGAAATCAAAATGTGGGTCTAAACCCCTGTGACATGTTCGGCACAAAGTCACCAGGTTGTTCTCCTTCGTGAGACCGCCACACCCCACTGGTCGAACATGGTGAACGTTCAATTCTAAATCAACGTAATCAGTAGCGCGGCGCCCACAGATTTGACATCGGTAGTCATCTCGTTTCAGCACAGCCATCCGTCTTTTTGGTGTGGGCGCATGTTGTAATTGGTCTTTTGGAACTTGCGACAGCGAGACCATCCCGAAAAGACCGTCGGGAGCCACTGGTGATGGCTTTACGATGAAAGGCAGCCTGCGTTCAGCCACATCAGCTTGGATTATCGCATTTCCGCCTATGAGTAAGTAAACGGCGAAGTCCTGATCGTTGTTGACAACGACGCAGGGTTGTCCGATTTCAAGCCAGAGGTTGCGCATTTTTTCTGGAAAGACTTCGCATGGGGCGCGTAGTTCGCGCGGTGGATTGTCTTTCGTCATTCCCACAAAGCCGGATTGAGACGCCCAATGCAGTTTACCATCCGATGTCGCGGTCAGGGTGATAGCGTAAAACCTCGCGCCGGGCGCAGGCGTTTGCATCTTCGCAATTCTGTCTTTTAGCGTGGACATTGTTTAGCCTTTCGCTGGGTTGCCAACGCTTTTGTCCGCCAACTTGAACGTCCGGCACATTTTATTATCGAGAGCGTTCATGGTTCTTTCGTTTCTCATTCTGTTGTGATGTTCACATTTTCGGGCGGTATCATGAAGTCGTTGTTCAAGGCGCAGGCGGTGTTGACGGCGTGGTGCCGAGGAACTCATTGAGTCTTTTGGCAACCAGTTCCCGGCGTTTCGTCAGAAATGCTTTGTAGCTGCCAAGTTCAAGCAGCGCGGCATCCGTGGGAATACACTGTGCGTCAAACGTAGCGGCGCCGGCCTTTTCAATCAGTGCCGGGAAATATGCCACGGGCGGTTTATCGCTGATGGCGCGGTTGGTCTTGCCGCCGATGAAGGCAAGATTGGAAATGTCGTCTGCCTCACGCGACGGGTAGGTGCTTTTCAGGACTGCCTTGGGAAAGATGTGATGAAACTGGAGTTTGTGCTGGGAGCCGGAATGATCGTGCGCAATGGCCAGATTTGACCGCCAGTCTTTGGCCCCGGCAGCGCGAAATGCCAGGAACATGGTCTTGAACAATGAACTGCGCTGGTTGCGGGCCTCCAGTTCTTCCGGCACGACATCCAAACGCCCGACCTGTTGGCGGAGACGTTCAATCAGCTCCGGCGCTCCGCCCTTTTGTTTCAAGGTCGTCAAGTCCTGGTCCAGGAGCGTTTCGCTTGAACCGCGCGAATACCGACCCTTGGCATTGGCCACCAACACCCAAAAACGCAGCCGTTCGGCTTCTTCCGGCGTGAGATGATAATTACGCTTGTGTCCAAAATAGGCCAAAGTGACGAGCAGGAATGGCGAGGCCAACAGCGCCGGACTGTCTATGCCGGCGTTGCTTTTCAGGAAGTTCAAGGCGAACTCCATGCCCTGACGACTTTCCGCCCATGCCTGCTGCAACACTTCGAGCTTGAGCCGGCCCACGGTGAGAAATCGCGACTGCCCCGTGGCAAATACGACCAGATTTTTCAGAATCAGACCCAAATCCAGATAAAATCCGGCGGTGACGCATTCTTTCTGGAACTCCTGAAAGATGGTCAACGAGTTACGCCATTTGGCCGTGATTTGCGCCAGCGCCAGATCGGAACTGCGGAGCTTCGCGCCGAGGGAGTTGACGCGAACGAAAATCTCCGTTACCTCCTCATACGAAAGGCTGCGTTCCAAAATATCCATCCGATAGATGTATTTTTTGACGCCCCGCAACCGGGCCAGGCGCTGGCTGTATTTTTCAGAACGCGGGTCGTCCAAGTCGGTGATGCCCGCGCGTTTTAGAAATGGCCGGTCACTGTCGGTCTGAAAAACCTCCGTCACCTTCACCCATTGGGGGAGTTGTTCCAGCTTTCGAGTGGCGACAACGAAGGTCATCTTGTTGAACCGCTGCAATAATTCATCCTCGTTCGAATCCGCCTCATCACTGATCAAATCATCATCGCTATCACCGTCATCTTCCTCGACCTCGGTGACGACTTCCAATTTTTCGGGATGCTCCAGGTTGAACAAAAGTTCAATGGGGCGGTCGTGACTGCGTCCGGCAACCGGTTTGCCGCGAACGATAGCCGCGAGCGATGTCAGGCGTTGCTGGCCATCGAGAAGCAGTTTGGTGTTTTGATAGGGGTTTTTTTCCTGGGCAATCGCAAAATCCTGCAAGGGCACTTCTTCATCCGTCTCCCACAGCAGAATTGCCCCGGACGGATAGCCACGATAGAGCGAGTCGAACAAATCACGCACGCGCGGTTTCTTCCAGACATAGCGGCGCTGCATTTCGGGCAAGCGCAATTCGCCGCGCTCAATCATGCCAACCAGTTCATCAACGGATGCTTCGGATTTTGCCATAAATATAAGTGTGTTTGGGTAAAGTGCGCTTACGGATGTTTGGTATTCGAGGTCATGTCAATTTCGACATCCAATGCACATTTGTAAATCCGCAAGTCGAGGCCGTAAATACCGGTCTTTTTCTTGTCGCCCTCCACTACCAACGACACGAGTCTTCCATCGCTGGTAAGAATTGGAGCGCCGCTGCATCCACGATATTCCTTGTAAGATTTATATGGGTGGCTTGTTTTGAAAAAAAACATATCCCCTTCGGTTTTTTGATACGTCATGCCGCCCTCCAGCTTGGGGGTGATCACAAGATTATGCGAATCAAAGGACTGTCTTGTGCATCCCCAAAAGCCATATTGCCCGGATGGTTCGGGGGTAAGTGTTAGGTCTGACGGAAGAATATATTTTGGTTCGTCCTCTAAAATAACCCCTGTGGTTGACATGATTTGATAACGTGGTGCTGGCGGTTGCGAAAGTAGTTTATAGGAAAAATCAATTTTATGAGATTTAAGTTTGTTGTGCTTAATTCGGTAGCCCTCCAAAAACCCCATTGCCCCAAGCTGGAAAAGCTCCACGCCTTTTCCGGGAACATATTTTACCTCTATTGCCCAATTGCCCTGGTTGCCGGTCGCATGTGAAACGGTCAAAACAAACAAATGCTCCCGGTAATTTACCAAACAGGCGGAAGCGTGGTTTATTGGTCGCAATTCTTGGTCGAGTTGAACGAGACTGATGGTCGCCAGATGATACATACTCGGTTCATTCAAGGTTTGAATGGGATTTTTGAATGGCGCAATTCTTGAATTGTTTGCAGCGCCATATTGAGTTCGGTTGAGGTGAGCGACGACGCGCCGGAATGACTGAGGCGATTCAGGACAGCGGAGCGGATGGCATTGACTTTTGGGATCAGCGCTGGATTTAGAAACTCGCCTTTACCCGCCGCTATTTGCGCGTCGTGCAAATCGACCAACGACTGCCAGAGGGCTTCGACTTTCACTGATTTAGGGTTGGCGTGGAATGGAACAGCGACCCCTTTTTTCTGGCAGATGTTGCGCAGACAACCTTCATACGCCGCCCGGATATACACCGCCGAAGCGCGCAAATCACCCGCGTTTAGGTAATCTTTCGCTATCTTCAAGTCATCAACTTCGGGTTTGAGTCGTTGAACTCTTGGCAACATGGGATCCGTCGGCCCGGCTGGTTCTTCAAACAGCCGTGAGTAATTCCAGCTACCCCAATCCGTGGTGTGCTCCTTGGCAATCTCGAACCAAACTAAATCATGCGTCAAAATCAAAATTTGATGGCGCGGAAACTCCGTGCGCAACAATTCGAGCAAGGGAAGCCGGTTGTTGAGATCGAGGCCAATGAGCACGTCGTCAAGAATCAGCAGCCGCAACGGATCGGGGTCGGCCGGATTTGCGTCCGACAGTGCGACGGCGGCGAGAAATACCGACAAGGCTAGGGCGGTCAAGCGCGCTTCATTCAGGAACTCATGATAATTATCCACCTTTTGACCGTTGAACTTGATCTCTGGAATGATTGCCTTCCCGGTGAGCCCTTTCGTTTCTTTGGCATAACTGCTGCCCGTATAATCAAGCTTCTCAATTCGTAACCGATGATTCGGGAAATAATTTAAGAACTCGTTGGCCTTGTCGGTGATCTGGGCGAGGAACGGCCGAAAGGCCCGGTCAAAATCCTCGACCTTGCTGTTTGCATTCCGCATGGCCTTTTTATAGCGATGGCGGGGCTTGGCCTTAACCACGTCACTCCAGAGTTTTCCGATGGTTTGCTCGCCGCCACCGGTGCGGACGCGGAAGCCGGCCAACAACGTTTCGGCGAACAGATCAAAAAGCTGTTCCGGTAGTTTTTCCGGCTGCTTGGTCAGACTGGCGCGGAGCAAGGCGCGGTAATCGAAAAAGCCGGAGCAACGGGATACCGCTGCAATCATTTCTCGCTGTGCCTTGGTCGTGGGTTCAGGCTGTTTACCGTCGCCAGCCTCCAGCGGATGCAGTTGCCGTTCTTCCCACGAAATGGTTTCGGTGCTATTTGCCCGCGCCCCGGTAAAGGTAAGTTTCGCTTGGGCGATACGAGGCTGTGGCGTTGGGTTCGTATCCGGGAACGCGTGCCTATACTGGTCAATCGGTTTCTTGGTCGGCGCAAGCTGCGAGTCTTGGTTGAAGGTGAAAAATTCCCGCAGTGCGCAGGACAGCGAAGATTTGCCGCTGCCGTTTTCGCCATGCAACAGCAGATTGCAGCCGTCAGGCAGGGGCAGATTCAACTCGCCGGCGAAGGCGCGGAAATCCCGGAGTTGAATCTGCGTGAGTTTCATGCCTGGCCTTCGATGGTGCGGACGAGGTCCAGGGTGCGCAGTTTGTCCAGCGCGATGCGCAGTTGGTGGCCTTGACCACTCCATTCCTTGTGCAATTTACGGAAGCGTTCCAACCGGTCGCCGGCTGCGGTGGGCAACGAGTCGAGCGCGGGCAGTTTCAACGACTCCGTGAGTTCAAAGAACTGGAGGCCGGCGGCGCGAAATTCTGCGGGAAAATAAAGTTCGTAAACCAGTGCGTTCACCCATTGCTCGATGTAGGCGGCAATGTCGGGATCAACTGGATGCTCGCGCGAACTTTCAATCACTGACGGCTGCGTCTTCAGCCAGACAAGTTGGTCAATCAATTTCACCACTGCATCATGCTGGGCGCGTTCTGCCGGATTATTTAAGTCGAGCGGGCGGAACGGCACGAGTGAAAGATACTGTTTATTGGCCGAGCGAAATCCTCCTCGGAAGGGTGCGGCGACGTGTGGAAAATACCACCGCAAGACGGATGAATTAATCAACGCAAGCAGGTAGGCCAAGCTGTAGCTCGCCGCTGTATCTTTGAACGTGACCCCGCCGACGTCCACATTGTCGAGATAGTGCGTGCCGTGAAAATCTGGTCCAGCGTGCAAATATTCCACCAAGCGCGGGACGCAAAGTTTTGCCCGCTCTTGGATGCCGAGATTTTGGCTGCGTCCAAAACGATGCCAACCATCGCCCTTAAATTTGCCACCCTCTCTTTCTTCAAGTCTTCGTTTGTTTTCCTTTAAGTATTCGCCGGTGCGTTCCGATGTTTCTGAAAGTTCTTTGAGGGGAATCAATTCGGCTTGCTCATTCTCGACACGGTATGGGAAAAGAACGAATTGGCGCGACGGCAGTGGAGCGTATGGTGAAACGTCTGTTCCGCTCACGATGGGATGAAGTAGCTCCTTCTCGAAAACCCAATTTTTCTCCAGCGACTTTGATTGAAGCGTGATTGTTTTCGCCGTGTCCGAGACGTAATTCATGATGAACACGTCGTCGGCACTCGTTTGTAGGCCAACGAAAATATCCGCAACGTCACCCAGCTTTACGGGCATCTGCTGAAGCCGCTCAAATAATCCCGCATTCTTGCCGACGGTAAAATTCCAATTGGCTGCGCCAATCTTTTCAGCCGGCACGTCACCTTCAACCCCGGTGTAGGTCGCCAGCCAAGCTGACAGATCGTCAACTTTGACTAGGCGGCATTTGGGCACACCGGTCTTGGCGAGAAAAAGGAGGCATACGTAATTCGTCGCGCCGGGGAAAATTTGCTGGTCGCCGAAATGGACGATATGCCGGAGGTGTTTGCCCTTCGCCAGCAACTCGCGAAGTGGTTCGCCATACTGCGCGTTGAAAAACTTGTGCGGTTGGATGTAGGCCAATTGTCCGTTCTGGTGTAGGAGTTCCAGTCCGCGTTCGACGAAGCAAACGTATAGGTCGTAATTGCCTTTTCCCGCCGACTGGTAGCGTTGCTTGTAGTAGGCCGCCAGCTTGGGGTCGCTCTTGGTCAACGTCTGGATACGGATGTAAGGCGGATTGCCGATGGCCAAATCGAAACCATTGCGGGCGGCGGCCTCGCCACTCTTGCCTGGTTTGTCGGTGGGCAGCAACGAATCTCCGCGTGGCGCCTCATCCCGATGGAACACCTCGGCAAAATCCAACTGCCAGACGAACGTCGGTTTGTCGGGATCGTCGAACTGGGCGCGGATGCGCTCCAGCGCTTCTTCCTGCGCCTGGGCCTTCATCTTCCGCGCCGCCCGCACCTGTGCGGCGGTGAAGCCGAGTTGCTTCAAGCCGTTATCCAGTTCCGCCACGCGCTCGGCGTCACGTTCGTCCAGCGCGAAACCAAGACCGGCGGCATCCATGCGGGCGCGGGTGAGTTCAATCTTCGCCAGTTCGGTGATATTTTCGTAAATGTCGAGCCGGAGCTTGCGCTTAGCAGCGGCGGTGCGAGCGTTGAAAAATTCGCGTTTAGCAGTGCTGAGTTTGGACAACGCGAAGGCCGCGCCGCTTTCGCTGGAAAGCTGTTTCAACTCGACCGGCTCGCCGTGGATGTAATCCACGAGCGAGTTGGCGCGGCGAATTTTGAAATCAAGATTGGGCAACGGCTCGATTTCCTTTAGCGCCTTGCGGAAGGACGTGGCTTCGCAGTTGTCCGGGTCGGCGCTCAATTCATAATCCACCATGAGGCTCAACCAAAGGCGGAGTTTGCAGATGTCCACGGCCTGCGGCTGAATGTCCACGCCGTAGATGACGCGCTCAATGATGCGCTTCTTGGTGTTATAGAGCCACGAGCGTTCGCCCAGCACGGGATCTTTGCCGGCGGCGCGAGTGGCGCAGAGCCGGGCGAGATTAACCAGCTCATGCAACAAGCCCATCGGGAACGCGCCCGACCCGACCGCCGGATCGCAGGCGCGCAGTTCAAACAGCCGGTCCAGCAATATGGCGGCTTCTTCCGGCGTGAGAATTTCTTTAAGCGCGTCGCTGGTATCCTTGTCAATGCCTTCGGTGGCATCCAACGCCAGGAGTTTGCGCACGCGCTGAGGGGCATCTTTTTTCCCGGCAAACGGCGGCTGGCTTTCCAACCATGCCGCCAAGCTGTCGCGGCAGAGGTAGTGGACAATGGGCCGCCGGGTGTAATGGCTGCCGGTGTCGTGTCGTTTGGATTTGCCCGCTGTCTCGCTGTCCTCGCTGGTCAGGATGAGTTCCTCAAAAATCTGGCCGAGCATTTCCGGGTCAATGGCGACCTCGTAATTGGTCGGTGAATCTTCCTGAATCGTGAAATTGAAGCGTTCAAGCAGGTCGTCAAACACGCAACGAAAGACTTCGTTGCTGATTTGAAGGTCGTGATGACGGCGCACGACTTCGTCGTGCTGCTCGTCGCCGTATTCGTCGGCGAACAACCCACCGTTAAGAAACGGCAGATCATGGCCGGGAATGTCCGCCTGCGTGCCCTCGGTGCTCAACTTGACGAACAACGGGCGAAGAAAAAGGTCCAGAAAAGTCGTTTTTTTGTCACTATCTTTGGCGAACTTCTGAAAATTGCGGTGAAGATAATCGCGATGGCGATTGAGCCAGCCCTTGCGCTGGACGAAATACAAAAAGAGCAGGCGGTTCAGGAGCGTCTGCGCTTCTTCCTTGGCAACCTTCTCCGGCCACTTGTTGCGCTTCTGGATTTCGGACTTCACGCGTTCAAACGCGACGTCGAAG
The DNA here is from genome assembly GCA_002479245.1 of Verrucomicrobia subdivision 3 bacterium UBA7542. Taxonomy (GTDB): domain Bacteria; phylum Verrucomicrobiota; class Verrucomicrobiia; order Limisphaerales; family UBA11358; genus UBA11358. Next base: position 30,307 of record DLMG01000102.1, read on the forward strand.
TCAGCAAAAAATTCCTTGTTCAGTTTCTCGACAGAGAACGCCTCGATGACATCATTCATCGTTGCGCCCAAGCCTTTTTCCGACAGTTGGAGGAAACGTTCGGCAGCCGTGCGGCATGATTCGTTCGGACCGAGAACGTAGGTGTAGCGCCGTGGCGTGGTTTCGCGGCGGATCAGATTGCCTTCGTCGTCGAACTCGGCCATACGGGCGGCGAACGTGAACCGGAAATCATTTTGCGGCGACAGGAACACGGCCAGCACGCCGTGGTATTCCGCCTGGTCAATGAAACGGGCGACGAGGTTGCGCAAGCCGACGCGATTGCGAAGCAGGTCAATGCGATCACTAACCCGAACTTGCAACACGGCAAGCTGCTTCCGGTCACTCAACCGGACGCGGGCGAGCTGCACGGCCTGCGGCGCGTCGGGCGTGGATGCCGGCACGATCTGCGGGTTGGCAAAGACATCTGTGCCGGGGAGAATGGCACGCAAGACCTGAAGCCAACGCTGCTGGTCGTATTTCTCGTGCAGAATGGCTTGGATTTGGTCGCGCGTCATGGATGGTCAAAGGATTCCGACAGAATGATGTCGGGCGTTGTGTCGAGCGGACGCGAGGCGGCGGAAACCGGGGCGGCATTATCCTGCTGGAGCGGATAGGTGCGGAGAATCTGGATGAGTTTATCCGCCAGCGCGGCCGGCGTCATCTTGACCGTCTTGGTGGAACGCTGGAGCTGGTTGATCTGGCGCTGCAAATTCTGGAAACGGGCGCGACGGATGGCTAGTTTGGCCGCCTGAATCAGCACCCGTTCCTCCTCGTTCACGAAGGGCAGGCTGGAAAAACCATCGAGATACCGCAGCGCCCGCTGTTCGTTCGGCCCCTGGGTGGCATCCACCGTCTCGGCCTGTAACGCCTCGGCGATGACGGACGCTTTGAATTTTGTGAGCGCGGAATTGATGTGGTCGTGGTGCGCGGCATGGAGCGGGATGGATTTTTCTTTGGGATCGGGCGCGCGAAACTCATCGGCGGCTTCGAGCAGGCTGATTTCGTCCAGCGTGCCGTCCGGCTTGGCGCGGTAAAAGGCGTCGCGTCGCTGGCTACGGATGAAGGCGACGGTGCTGCCGACGCGCGGCTCGCGGGCGCGGCCAACGCGGGCGCGCAATGGCATGCCCTTGATGCGGCGAAATATCTCCGGATTCTGCTGACGGAACTGGCGTAATTCCATGAGCAGCGCCAGCCGCTGGTCGCGCTCCTCCTCCTCGGGCGAACGCTCGAACAGGCCGAAATTGTCCACTTCCTCGGTTTCCGAATAAATCTGGCTATCCTCACCCAGCGCGGTGTGGAACGCCTGCAACTTCATGATGGCCTTTTTCTTCAGCTCAATGTCGTCGTCCACCTTGGCCGTGGGGTAAAAATTGTAGATGTAGATAATGGGCGCGATGGCACCGATACGATTGAGACGGCCCACCCGCTGCATGAGGCGGGTGGAGTTCCAAGGCGTATCGTAGTTCACGATGACGTTGGCCCGGTGCAGGTTCACGCCTTCCGCCAGGACTTCGGTGGAAATCAAAATATCATAGTCATTCGCCTGTTCCTTGAAGTTGGCGTCGAAGTTTGCGCGAACCAGCGGCATCCGCTCGGCACGATTTTTTGAGCTGACGGTGAGGACGCGCTTGTAGCCGGCTTTGGCCAGTTGTCCCAAGAGGTAGGTGGTCGTTTCCTCCGACTCCGAGAATACGATCAGTTTAGACTGGCGATTGATCTTGGTGTCGAAGAGTTCGCCTTTGAGGCGCAGCAGAAATTCATCGAGCTTCGGGTCTTCCTTAACTTGCTTCCATTCGGTGTAAAGCTCTTCAAGTTTCTGCCAATCCGCTTCCAAACCGACCATGAAGCCGTCCACAAAATCAGACGGCGAACAAATCTCTATGGTCGGGTCGGTGGGCTGGCGCTCGGCAATCTTGGCAATGAGTTCCTCCTCGCGGCCTTCCATCATGAACTCAGTGACATTGAGATTCGGCGCGATGTAAATCGTCCCGCGGGCGAACATATCGCGCATAACCCCGGTGGCATCCCGAAAGCGGCGCAGGGATTCCCGGAACGCATGGAAGCTGCTGTCGAGGCGCTTCACCAGCAACGTGCGCATGATGGTGGCAAGTTGTGTGGAAATGCGGTCGGCATTCTGGTATTTGCGCTTTTTCTCCGGCTTCAAGAAGCCGATGGCGCGGTAGCGATTGTAGGTCAGCCCGTTGCCATCCGTCCGCGACAACAACAGCATGGTCCGGTCATAAAGCGCCTCCAGCGCGGGGGACAACGGGTAGAGGATTTTGCGCGGCGTTTCGATCTTGGGAAAGATGACACCCTGGGTGATCAGGTCCTGCTTGTAGTCGTCATGCTCCATCAGGTCATTACGTGTGCGGCGCACGGTGACTTCGGAAATGATCTTGGTGCGGATGAGTTCGTAAATGGTTTTGACCTTTTGCCGGGCCACTTCGGGATCGGTTTCACGATGCGCCTCCAGATACGCCTTTTGACAACGGGCGAAGAAATGCTGGAGATTGGCGATGCTCAACGTCGAGTCCTTCAAATCCTGGAACAGTGAAATCAGGTTGCGGATGTCGTCGGGCCGGTTGTTGAGCGGCGTGGCGCTGACCAGGATTACGCGCTTGGACGCCCGCGAGCCGTCCGGCAGGAAACGCTGCGTTGGCGATTTGCAGATGCGCTGCAATTCGTCGAACGCGTCGGCGGTATCGTTGCGGAACTTGTGCGCCTCATCCACGATGACAAGGTCGTATTTTTCCGGGTGTTTGACCTTGTGCAAGCTGCCGTTGGTGATGATGTCGCAGTTATCGAGGCGGAATTGCACCTTTGCTGTTTCTTCCCAACTGTCTTCCACAGCCGGCGGCACGACGATGAGGGTGTGGGAACGGTGTTCGGGGAAGCCGTTGTAAAAAAAGAATTTCTTGGCGATGAGCGTGGCAATCATTGTCTTGCCCAAGCCGACGACATCCGCGAGAAAAAATCCGCCGTGCTTTTCGAGCAGCCGGAAGCCGCTAGTCACCGCGTCCACCTGATATGTCAGCCGCTTGTATCCCTCCGGCATGTCGGTGATGGCGTTCGGGTCGTAATCGATGCTCTGGCCAAAATATTCCAGCAGCAACTTGTAATACAGTTCGTGGGGCGTGACTTCCGCCGCCAAGTAGGTGCTGTCGCGGACTTCCTTGAGGAACTTGGGCAGGATTTCGACGGATTCCTTCCAAAGGCAGTCAAATTCATCGGTGGCGAACTGGACGTCGTCGAAATCGTGCAACAGGACATTGAACTCGTAATTGCTGACCTGATCCTCGACGCCGATGCCGGCGGCGGTGAGATTCGACGAACCGGTAATGACCGCGCCCGGCTTGTGCTCGTTGAATCCCTTGGGCCGGAAGATGTAGAGCTTGGCGTGAAGGCGCCGGGCCGGGTGGGCGCGCAGTTCGATTTTCTTGGAAATCACGTCGTCAACGAACTGAAGGACGCCCGTCTCAACGTCGCGCTTGTATTCCGCGCTCTGGATGTCGTTCCGCAGCCAGGTGCGAAATTCTTCGAGAGCCTTGGTCGGGTCGGCCAGAAAAAGCAGACCGCGCCGGTGGTAGTCCGCCATGATGGCATCCACGTTGATGCCAACGAGGATGCGGATATGGGGGACTTTTTCCAGATACGGCCGGAGCGCGAAATATCCAGATGAGCGAAGATAACCAACGAGGGCATCGAACCGTTCGATGTCCGTGTTGCTCTCGAACACACCCTGAAACTTCTTGAACAGTGTATGTTCGCCGAGGTTGGTGAAGAAGCGGGTGCTCATGGCAGATGGCAGTTTGCTTGGGAAACGCGAAAGCGTCAATCTGACTTCAGGAACGGAGGAGCAAAGAATTCGAGGTGAAAATCAGCGCCGGGGAGGCGTGAGGCGAACCGTGGTGCCGGGTTTGGTGAGGTTGACGCCTTTGACTTTCAGCATGGTTTTTGCAAGCAGCCGCATTTGGTCGTCGGCCAATTTCGGCGGGAGAATTTGCGCGAAGCGGCCTTCCATCTTATCCATGCCGGGAACGGTGGTTTCGCCGAGATTGAAAAATTTTCCGTTGCCGCTGCGGATGATGGGCAGGAATTTTTGTTTCTGGCTACTGTGCGATTCGCCCATGAGAACAATGACTTCCTGCCGGTCGAACGCCTCGGACGGCGGTTCGGTCATGTCCATTTTCTCGCCGGGCGTGGCGGTCTTCATCCAGGCTTCGAGCGCCATGACCGAGACCATGGCGGCATGGGCGATGCACACCAACCGGGCGGTGTTGGCGAAAGCGTCTTTCTCGGCGGCATCCACCAGCGAAGCCGGGATGAACATGAGCGGCCCGTCCGCGCCAATCAGGAAAAGTGTGGGCGACATCTTTCCGCTGTTGCGCATACAGAATTCCGCGTAGTGCGCGGCTTGGGCGAGCAGGTCGTCGAGCGTTTCAAGTTGGCGCGGCTGTTGCAATGGCGAAAGGGTGGAAGAAAAAGCGGAAAGCGGAAAGTGGAAATGGTGAAATCGGAAAGCGCGGCTGATTTAAGGCAATCGCAAAATGGACGGCGGCTGGAGTCGGAGCAATTGGGGCAGGGTGCGGGAAAAGTCGCCCTTTTGCTAAAATTTCCGCGCGACCGAACCCATCGGGTTAATTCACTACGGCAGCCGCGAGCACCCCCCCCCGCCCCCTGCCGCCGACCAGACACCGAGAAAATCTTTGGGGACATCCGCGCCGCGCCGTCAGCAATTTGTTCGCATCCGCCTTCGCCGCACCGGGCGCGACAAGGCTGGCGGTTCAGGCTAGAATCTACGCTTTACTTTTAGCCGTCTAAACGCAAAGTGTGGTTGCCATCCGCATCACGCGTGTTCCTGGCTTGAATAACATGAAATTCCCGCGTTGACTGCCGGATTTTCATGGTTATACTTGGGGCATGATTAACCGTAAATCCGACTTGGAACTGGTTCGCGCCGCTTTGAAACGCAGCCGCGTTGTTGCGCTGCTCGGCCCGCGTCAAAGCGGTAAAACCACGCTCGCCCGCCAATTTGTTCCGGCGGACTCGCTCAACTATTTCGATTTGGAAGACCCGCAAAGTCTCGCACGCCTTTCTGAACCTGACACCGCGCTGCGTCCACTCAAGCGGCTGGTGGTGATTGATGAAATCCAGCGTCGCCCGGATTTGTTCCCGTTGCTGCGAGTGCTGGCGGATCGAAAGCCGTTGCCCGCGCGATTCCTGATTCTTGGCAGCGCCTCGCCGGATTTATTGAAGCAATCTTCCGAAACACTCGCCGGACGGCTGGAAACGGTTTCGCTTGAAGGTTTCCGGCTCGCCGACTTGGGCGCGGCGGCACAGGCGCGGCATTGGGTGCGCGGCGGCTTTCCACTGTCTTACACGGCGCACACCGAAGCCGATTCGCTCGCGTGGCGTCGTCAGTTTCTCCAAACATTTTTGGAACGCGACATTCCGCAGTTGGGTATAACCATTCCGGCGGTCGCGCTGCGGCGATTCTGGAACATGGTCGCACATTATCACGGGCAGATTTGGAATGCCGCCGAACTCGCCCGCGCGCTCGCCATCAACGAATCCACCGTGCGCCGTTACCTCGACCTGATGGCCGGCGTGTTTATGGTTCGGCAACTGCCGCCGTGGTTCGAGAACTTGGGCAAACGCCAAGTTAAAGCGCCAAAGGTTTATGTCCGCGACACCGGCCTGCTCCACGCATTGCTCGGCATCGCCAACCAGCGCGACCTCGAACTGCATCCCAAAGTCGGCGCGTCGTGGGAAGGCTACGCCGTCGAGGAAGTCCTCAAGGCGCTGCGGCCCGACGAAGCCTATTTTTGGGCGACGCATCAAGGCGCGGAACTGGACTTATTGCTGTTCAAACACGGACGGCGTATCGGCATCGAGTGCAAACGCGCGGACGCGCCTACCCTTACGCCGTCCATGCACATTGCGCTGGCGGATTTGAAGCTCGACGAACTGCGCGTCGTATATCCCGGCAAGAAACGTTATACGCTGGCGAAGAAAGTCGAAGTCGTGCCGCTGGCGGAATTGGTGGACGCGAAGTGACCTCCAAGCGGGTGTGGACACGAGGACCGCGATGACGCTGCGCGACGCACGTTGCCGTCAATCCAAAACTCCTTTTGCCAAAAATTCCGCGCGGACGAACCCATCTCGCACATTCAACCCGCCCACCGCGAGCCACCCCCCCCGCCCCCGGTCATCGGTTTGCGAACGCGCGAAAAATTTTGGGGACAATTGGGGACAAAAAGGGTGCGTTTAAGAGCGTTATTTTGCGCGATGCCGTCTCCGCGACGAAAATTTTGAACACGCATTATCGCCTTTATTTACGGCCTCATTACGCACGTCCGCGCACAAAAACGAAGTGCGCGGCCTTGGCTTCGAATCCCACCCCTTCCGCCATCTTGTAAAATGCTTGTTTTCAACAAGATGGAAAAACCAGAGGAGGCAAGTGCCAGTGAAAATGCCAGTGAAAACAAAACTGGCCATTACTCAACGATTACTCGGTAAATACTGGTCAAAAACGGGGTCACAACCCGGCTCGCAGATCGAAAATGCGGGTCTCAGTGCCAGTGAAAGTGCCAGTAGGGCCAAAACCGAGTAAAAGCTGAGGAAAATGCCCGAATAATTGGGGCACTGGCGAAGACGGGATTCGCTGCCCGTTTGGTGTGTCTGACACACCCCAAGCCACGGACGGTTTCATAACTTTCGGACAAAAAATCCGAAATTATGAAACGTCGCTTCATCCTCTACCGCCGCAAGCGCGGCGGCATGTTCTACCTCGAAGACACTGAAACTCACAAACAGGAAACCACCAGCACCCGGAATCGTGCCGAGGCCACGGCGCTGCTCAACGCCCGCAACGAATCCTTCCGGCAACCGCAACTGAACCTCCAAATCGCCAAGGCCTATCTTGCCGGGACCGATGCCGGGCTTTCAAAACGGACCTGGCAGGATGCGTTCACCGCCATTACTGAAAACAAACATGGACCAACCCAGGAGCGCTGGCAGCGCGCCATCAAACAGAAGGCGTTTGACCTGATTCTGCCGCTGATCATCATCGAGACGCAGGCGGAGCAACTGTTTGCCTGCCTCAAGGCAGGCACGGTCAGCACGAATGTTCATCTGCGCGAGTTGCACAACTTCTGCATCGGGATGAACTGGCTGGCCTGGCCGATCATTCCCAAACGGCTTTGGCCCAAAATCGAATACAAGCCCAAGCGGGCCATCACGGCGGAGGAACACCAAAGGATTATCGAACGGGAACCAAATCCCGAAAACCGGAGTTTTTATGAACTGTGCTGGCACCTGGGCGGTTCACAAACGGACGTCGCCAACCTGGACGCGGAGAACATTGACTGGAATGACCGCGTCATTTCCTATGCCCGCCGAAAAACCGGCAGTCGGGCGTTTATTCATTTTGGCCCGGCCGTGGAGACGGTCCTCCGCTCGTTGCCAGCCCAAGGGCTTTTATTTCCGAGGCTCGCCCTGCTGAAGGAAAAGTATCGGGGGCAGGAATTCAGACGCCGCTGCGCCAAGTTGGGGATCACCGGCGTCACTCTGCATTGCTACCGTTATGCCTGGGCGGAGCGGGCGAAAATGTGCGGCTATCCAGAGCGATTCGCGCAGGAGGCGCTCGGCCACAACAGCAAGGCAGTGCATCGCGCCTACGCGCGCAA
>DLMG01000102.1:38137-42625 GCA_002479245.1 Verrucomicrobia subdivision 3 bacterium UBA7542
TGGAAGGCCGCATTGTTCCATTGCTTCCGCCCCTGCCAAAGCCCGAAGGCAATGGTCACTCGTTTTCGGCGGCTGGTTAAGTGTCCGGCTTTCCAGGAATCGCCATAGCAGCCTGCGCCAGTGATAAAAATAATTAAACTATTTTTCACCTTGCAAACATTGAATGAAAACGGTGTCGAAACTGAAAACCAGCCAAGTCACCGCGCGTAAAATCAGCGTGCTTTTGTGTCAAGTGCCTGCGGCGACAGCGGTTTTGTTCAATGTTTGCAAGGGTTCGGTCACTCAATTCGCAGTTCAACAAAAGCGCGCCTGATAAAATAGTGGTGTCGTTGAATGAATCAGCGACGCAACCAGGAAAGCAAAATATGGAAACAACTGAAATGACGGACACACTCAAAAGCATCAACACAACTCCGCATCTTTGCCGGAGCAAGGTGAAACAAACCGCGCTGGAAATTGCCTCCGCGATCCGCCCGGCCAATAAATTCAGCCGGGTTGGCATGAGCTTCGTTGAACGCATCGAAGCGAACGTCCGCGCTGCCATCCGTGAGGAAGTCAGGATTCATCCCAGCAAGGGCAAGACGCTTTTATGATGCGTCCACCCGATGCGTTGAATCGTTTGCTTCAAGCCCGTCTGCCGGCCTTTTGCTTGCGAGCGTTGCGTTCGCGCCAGTAGCTGGCGATGGCATCGCTGGCGCGGGCAAGCCATTTCTCGTCGCGGCGGAATTGTTCCAGAGTTTCCATGGCAAAAAACTTCGTGCTATTGCGCGCGGGATGGCCGAGCGGTTTCAACAAGCCTGCCGCGACCAGCATGGGAATCTCGTGCGGTTCAAAGCCGAGAAACCATGCCGTTTGGGTGGCATCGAGCCGGGCGGGAACGACTTTCCAACTGAGAAATTCGGTTTGTTGCGCGGTCACATTCATACGATTGTGGTGGTTGATGGTTAGGTCGGTTGCCGATTTCGCCGACGGCTGCCGGACGGGTCCATCATTTGGCCTACAATGATTTCCTTGAAGGTCAGATCGGGCAAAATGTCCGCAACTTTTGCCTCCAGCGAAAAGGCGATAAGCTGGATGCAATAGGCCGGTGCTTCAGTGCGGCCGGTTTCCCAATTTGCGACCACATCCCGCGTTATCGGTGGGTGAAAGGTATTCAGCATGGCTGCGAGTTCCGCCTGACTGACGCTGTGCTGATGCCGAAATCTGCAAATGCGTCTTCCAATGAGTTGCCTGATTTTTGATTTCATACCTGAATAGCCGTCCTGTGAGCGTGGCGGGACAATTGGGTTTGAGTTTGTTTTTCGCCGGGTCATAACGTGTTTTCACAGGGCCAATTTGCCCCGGCCTGTCCTTGCCGGTCTTTTCCTGCCTCCCTGTCCAACGGTGCGAACTGTTCACGGAATTCACGCCGCAGCCAATGACTTCCGGCATCGGAATTCAGTAGCCGGCGCAATGTTGCGCGGCCCTCACGCAAACGGAGCGAGACGAGATCAGCCGAGCGATTGAGCTTGGCGGCGATTTGCCGCCGGGTCAGTCCGCCGAAATAATACCACAGGATGACTTGGCGATAATTCCGATTCAGGGCGCGAAGCAGGGCCAACAACAGAGTGCGGTTGTCATGCCACACGAGGTTCTCAAACGGATTATTGCAGTCCTTTTCACTGCTCACATGGGCGAAACGGCAGGGCTTGCGGTCGAAATTCCGAAGCACGGTGTCCAGCGCCAACTGGCGCGTGGCGAAGTCCGTTCGGACCGCACTTGCCGGTTTTATGGGTTTGTCCGTCTTTGGCGGCGGCAAAAGCGCCGGGAGGGAGAAAATTTCCGCCGGGTTGAAACCGGGCAGCAAGTCGTTTACTTGGGCGTTGAGGGTATGGGCCAGAAAAGGGACCAATCGCGCCGGAATTTCACTCCGGGAGTTTTCCCAGTCGGCAATCACGGTTAGGGTGATGGGCACGCCCAACTCATGGCAGCGATTTGCGTAGGCTTGTTGGGATTTGAACCATTGCTTGCGGAGCGCACGAAGACGCTGGCTCAGTTTATGAACGGGTGGATTCATACGGTGACGGCCACATGGTGTCTGGGGTGCTTGACCCGTTTGGAATTTTGGGTTTCAGCAATTTTTTCCTCATTACCGCCGTCGGCGGCTTCCGCCTGGCTGGGTGCCTGGTTCTTGGTGAGGTCGAGTTTTTCCTCAATCTCACTCTGGCGACGGGTCAGTTCCTGAAAGCGTTCCTCGCGCTCAAACTTCGCCCCGACCTTTTCACCAAGCTCTTTAACGCGCTTGTTGGCGTCGGTGATGTCCAATTCCAACCTCTCCGCGCGTTCTTCAAATCCTTGCACCGTTGCCTCCAGCGAACGGATCGTGCCAAGCGCCGTATCCGTGACCCGCGCGCCGTAACTGTTTTGGCCGCGCAAGACCATTTCAGTGGTGTTGTTGAAGCTCGGACGCATGAACAAGTCAAAGCCGGCGAATTTTCCCAGACGGACATCCTCCCCGAAGCGGGCCTTCAATTTCTCGGCGCGACGCAAAATCAATTCACCCGCGATGCCCCGGTTGTTGGATTCCTGTCCGTCGAGTTCAATCCGAAATTTGTCCCCCGATGTGTCTTGCCGGACGCCCAAGTCCTGCCGCAAATTGGCAAGGCGACTGGTGAAGATTTCGGCGTCCTCGTGCGAGCGGCGGAGATTGGAACGGATGCGGTATTGTTCCTCGGCGTGGGCGGAACGCAACCGGGTGAGGCGGATCAATTCGGCGTCCACCTGGGCTTTTTCAATCACCAGCGGGTTGCCCGATGCGATGGCTTTCACCTCGGCGTAGGTCAGAGCCGCTGAATCCAAATCTTCAAGCCGCCGGATCGTCATGTCGCCACTCATCACCTGCGCGATGAACTTCGCCTTCGTCTCCAACGTCTGCCACATGTAGGCGTCAAAGCTGCCCTCGGTGACGTAACGGAATACCTGCACGATGGCATTCTTGTTGCCCTGCCGGAGAATGCGCCCTTCGCGTTGCTCCACGTCTGCCGGTCGCCATGGCGCGTCGAGGTGATGCAGGGCAATCAACCGTTCCTGCACGTTCGTCCCCGACCCCATCTTCTGCGTGCTGCCGAAAAGAACACGAACCTTGCCCGCGCGCACATCACGGAACAGCGTCAACTTGGAAACATCGGAATCGTAGTCTTGAATGAAGGCGATTTCAGGGCCGGGGATGCCAAGACGTTCCAACTTCTGCGCCATGTCATTATAGACGGAGAAGCCTTTGTCTTTTGGCGTCGAGAGGTCGCAGAACACAAGTTGGGCGGAACGCTCCGGCTTGGATTCCTGCCAGATGTTGAAAATCTTTTCGACGGCCAGATTTACTTTGCCCTGCGGTTCGTCTGGTGCGGCCGGTTTCATCAACCGAAGATCCAAAGCCGCCTTTCGTCCTTCCGACGTGATTTTCAGCATGTTGTCTTCGCTGGGATCAACGCGGCCGTTTTTCAATCGCTCGGCCCGCGCGGCGAGCGATTGCACGAATGCCTTTAGTTCCTCGGTGGCTGGCGCATTACGGATGGTGGGCTTCTCGCCGTCGAGTTTCGGGCGCGGCAAATTTAGCATCGCGGCGGTCTGCACGTCGGCGGACTGGCGGAACATCTGCATCAATTCCGGCACATTGATGAAACGCGCGAAGCGCGTGTTCAGCCGGTAGCCTGCCCCGTCCGGTGAAAGTTCCATGGCCGTCACCGGTTCACCGAACGTCGCCGCCCACGAATCAAAGTGATGCAGGTTGTGTTTCTTCAGCTCGTCATGCTGGAGATACCGCTGCATGGTGAACATTTCGGCCATGCTGTTGGCGATGGGCGTGCCGGTGGCGAACACCACGCCTCCCCCGCCGTTCAACGACTGGACATGGCGCACCTTCAAAAACATATCGAACGCCCGCTCGCTGGCCGTCTGCGGCAAACCCGCAACCCGCGTCATCTTGGTGACGTAAAACAGATTCTTGAAATAGTGCGCCTCGTCCACGAGCAGCCGGTCCACGCCGAGTTCTTCAAAGGTCAACGTGTTGTCCTTTTTGTGTTCGGCAGCCAGTGTTTGAAGTTTGGCTTCGAGCCGCTTCTTCGCCTTTTCAAGTTCTTTCACCAGACGGCGATTGGAACTGTCGGCGTGCTGGCGTCTGATCATTTCCAACTCGTGAAGCTGCTCCTTAAAAAACCGCTCCTGGGTTTCGCGCGAAAGCGGGATGCGTTCAAAGCCGGAATGCGTGACGATGACGGCATCCCAATTGCCGGTGGCGATGCGGCTGAAAAGTTTCTTGCGGTTCTGCGACTCGAAATCCTCCTTGCCGGCGGCCAGGATGTTCGCGCCCGGATACAACGTAAGCAACTCGGTGGAGAACTGGCCGAGCATGTGATTGGGGACGACAAACATCGGCTTTCCAGAAAGACCAAGCCGCCGCGATTCCATCGCAGCGGCAACCATCGTGTAAGTTTTGCCCGCGCCAACGACGTG
>DLMG01000387.1 GCA_002479245.1 Verrucomicrobia subdivision 3 bacterium UBA7542
CCGGCGACAACGGCCAAAACCGTGATGGCCAGCAGTTCCGGCTCCCACGCGCCCCAAAGCGGTTCCAGTTCGGTGCGGTTGAAGGAGATGATTTGATCGGGCGGATAAGGAAAATCCTGGTAACCGAGCAACGAAAATACGCGAACGGTTTGCGCGCCGAATTCGATTTGCACGTCGGCCGGCGAATGGATCTGGCCGCTGTGATTCGGGTCAACGATAAACGCAAGAAACCGGCCTTCGGCAAGGAGTTGCGGCGTGTGGCCGGGCCAATCCAGCCGGCCCGCGTGGATTTCACCGGCGACCGGCAAATTTCGAATCGCCACGCGCACGGTCGGGAAACAGCCATCGGAAAGAAACCAGACCACCGCCGCGGCCGCCAGCGACGCGACGACGAATTGCACGAGCAGCAGGCGGCTGAGCCGGGCGTGCGCAAACGCCGCCACCCCGCGCGGCGTCAACGGTTCCCAGGCAAAAGTTGTGTCAGCGGATGCGCTCATCGAACCGCAGAATAACCAAAATGGTTGAAGCATTAAAGCGTTGAAACGGAGCGCCGGCCTCCGGCACGGCGTGATGCGATTATACCTTCGGCTTCGCGCCGTGCCGGAGGCCGGCGTTCCAAGCGCTGTTCACCACTTCGATGAATCAGGCCTTTTTTTCTTCCGGTGGCTTTTGCGGATTTTGGCTGGGCGGCGGCGCGTGGACCAGCGGCACGGGATAACGCAATTTCATCACGTTGTCCACCAGCACTTCGACAAAATAAGTTCCCGCCGTCTTGAATTCGACCTGGCCAAAAACCATCACCCCGGTCGCGGACAACGCCGGGTCGCGCAACTCAAATTTCATTTCGCACTTGCTGATAACCGTCGTCTGGTCGGGCGCGATGAGCCGGACGGTTTCAGTAAACTGGCCGATGCCCGCCGTCCAGCGGTTGAAGATGCACAGGCGCGCGGCCACGATGGGCAGTTGCGGCACGCGGATGAAGGTGATGACGCCGATGAGGAACAAATTTCCATTCACTTCCTGGCGGACTTCTTCGCACAGCAGCGAGGCCTGCAAATCGGGGAGAATTCGAGTTGGGTTCATGGTTTTATCAATTCAATCGTTGCAGGAGTCGAGGTAACAAGACTCCATTGTAATTTTATTCTGCTTTCTAAATCCAAATGGAGACTCCTTACGTCGTCTCCTGCGAAACAATCATTTCCGCCGCGCGAACCGTGTTTTGCATCAGCATCGCAATGGTCATCGGGCCGACCCCGCCGGGGTTGGGCGTGATTTTGCCGGCCACCGGCTGCACCCCGGCGAAATCAACGTCGCCCACCAGTTTTCCATTCACGCGGTTGACGCCCACATCAATCACCGTCGCCCCGGCTTTGACCATGTCGGCCTTCACAAATTCGGCGACGCCCATCGCGGCAATCAAAATGTCCGCCCGGCGGCAGTGCGCCGGAATGTCGCGGGTGCTGGAATGGCAAATCGTGACGGTGGCATTCGCGCCTTTGGCCTTCTGGCAGAGCATGGCGGCCAGCGGTTTGCCGACAATGTTGCCACGGCCCAAAATTACCACTTCCGCGCCGTCGGTTTTTACATTCGAGCGCACGAGCAATTCGCGGATGCCCGCCGGCGTGCAGGGTTGAAAACCAGTCGGGTCGCCGAGCATCAGTTTGCCGACGTTGACCGGATGAAAACCGTCCACGTCCTTCTGCGGCAAAACCGTCGAGTAAACAAGCGATTCGCGAATTTGTTTCGGCAGCGGCGCCTGGACCAGAATCCCGTGCAGCCGCGAATCGGTGTTCAACTTTTTCAGCAGCGCGAGCAATTCGTTTTCGCCCGTCGCTTCGGGCAGAACGTGCATTTCAGAAAAAATGCCGAATTCGGCGCAGGTTTTCTCCTTGCGACCGACATAAACCCTGGACGCCGGATCTTCACCAACACGAACGAACGCGAGGCCCGGTCGAACCCCGCGTTGGTTCAATTCAGCGACGCGCTGCGCCAGTTCCCGCTGGATTTGCGCGGCAATGGCACGGCCGTCAATGACCCTGGCTTTGTCTGGGGCTTCGGACGATGATGTGTGGGACGGCATTTTGGGAAATCACCTGGATGCTCTGGATGTTGATGAGAGGCGTGTCCTTCCAGCGCGCATCAAGACCCTCTTCGCCCGTGACAATAATCCGCATACCGACGTAACGGCTCAGGTCGAGGGTCGGTGAAGTCGTGTAAAGATAATTAATGTTAACGTCCGTCGCCGGGTCATACAATTCGTATTTGGTCGGCGCGACGATGCTGCCCACGGCGCGCACGATGCCTTCATGTGACACCACGCGCACGAGCGGCGCCGTTGGTTCAGACGGGGCGGTTGCCATCGTTTGAGGCTCGGCAACCGGCGTTGGCGCGGTCGCGGGCGCAGGGGCTGGAGCTTCCTGTTTCAAATACATCGCGGCAACAAAGGCATAGCTGTTGCCGGGCGGATCAATTTGCATCCAATCGCCTTTGGTGGTGATTTCGTTCACCGCCGTGCCCCGCTCAATGACCCCGAGAACGCTGTAATTTTCACCCGGCCCGGCGCGCAAATTCAATTTCTTTGGCAAAACGGTCTTGCTCGTGGCGTCAATATACGAAGACTTGACCCAGGCATGCGTGCTCGAGGGAAGGGCGATTTTCGCCCATTGCGCGGGTTCATTGACTTTGTGCTTGTCCAAATTAATCTGGTCCAAAATCGTCACGGTTTCGCCCTTTTTCAAATGGCTGACGACTTCACCCTTGAGACCGGCCTGGCCGCGGGCATTGATGTTGGCCGCAACCTCCGCCGGGCCGGGAACAAGTGTGACCGCCGGCTCGTTGATGGGTTTGGCCGGCGCGGCCTTGTGCTTCTTCTTGACGGGCGCCGCTTTTGGGGCCGGCTCCACCGCCGGCGCGGGGGTGCTCGGCGCCGGCGCGACCGCCGCGGACGGCGCGGGGATGGGAGGCAGTGTGTTTGTATTGTCCTGCGCGACCGCGCTCATCGCGAGCATCACGCCCAAGGTCAACCAGCAATTCATTTTCATATTTCCTGAAGTAAAGTCCTTATTTCTGTCTCTGTCAATGTCCGCCATCGGCCCGGTTTCAACTCGCCCAGTTTGATTTTGCCAATCTGCGTCCGCTGCAACCGTTTCACCGCCAGACCCTGCGATTCAAACAA
>DLMG01000312.1:0-3641 GCA_002479245.1 Verrucomicrobia subdivision 3 bacterium UBA7542
CTTTGATTTTTTTCTTTCCCCCAGGCAATTTTCGTCATATACTCCTACTCCGCCGCGGGTCCCGAGATAAAACGGTTTTGCTCCCTTCGTCCAAGACAAATTTGACGCTGTCCGCCGGGCGCGTTGCTTTCCGGCACAAATCCATGGGAGGTGCAAATCATGGGAGGTGCAAATGTTGATCTGTGATCTGCTGAGAAATCAAGTCCCTATTTCCGCCGAGGCCCATCAGAGCGTGCTCGAAGTTGCCACCATGATGGTGCAGCACAACATCGGCGCCGTACCCGTTCTGCAAGATGGCCAACTGGCCGGCATTTTCTCCGAGCGCGACCTGATGAGCCGTGTGGTGGCCGCAGGCAAGGATCCCGCCCGCACCCTGGTCAATCAGGTCATGACTGAAGATCCGTTGACGGTTGCTCCGAACGATCCTCTGGAAACCTGCAAGACCCTGATGAAGCGGCATGGGTTTCGCCATCTGCCGGTTTGCGCGGGACGTGAACTGAAGGGCGTCGTTTCCTTGCGCGACATTCTTCTTCACGACCTCGACGAAAAAGACGATGAAGTGCGCATGATGCGCGCCTACCTGCACTCCACGCCCGACGTCGGATAGTCTTGGCAGCCCTTGCTCTGTGGTTGGCAGCAAGGTGGGAGGGTAACGGTTACTCCGACCAGGGGTAAGGGGTAATGGTTACTAAGGTTACCTACTGTGGGTTGACCCCGCAAGGCATCGTGCCTGAGGATGTGGAAGAGGGTCAAGGCGCGGCGGTTACGGTTGGTCGCGTTCTTCCCGCCGCATCTCCCATGACTTTGCACAGCCATACCATCGTCCTTTCTTTGTGGTGCGCGCAACCGATCCTGCAATCGGTGGTTGCGGCGATCCTATGGCGCCGTAAGCTGCACAAGCAGTTTCCTGTATTTTTCTTGTTTCTCCTGGTGCAGGTTGCGAATTTTGCCATCATGTTTCCGCTTTGGCTCACCGGCATTGACACGATGTATTTCTGGCTTTTCTGGCTGGGCGAGGCAGTCAACGCGGTTCTCGGCTTCAAGGTCATTCATGAGATTTTCCTCGACGTGTTCCGCCCCTATCACACGCTGAAGGACTTGGGTACTCTCCTGTTTAAGTGGGCGGGCGTGGTGATGCTGCTGGTTTCGGTGGTAGTCGCCTTTTCGAGTTCTTCCGACCAGCATCCGATGATGAACGCCATTACCACCCTGCAGCTCTCGGTCCGCATCGTGCAGGTTGGTCTCATCCTCTTTTTGCTACTGTTTTCGAGCTTTCTGGGAGTGTCCCGGAAGCAGGTCAGTTTTGGGATCTCTCTCGGCTTTGGACTCTTCGGCGGTGTGGAATTGATGCTGTTGGCGCTGAATTCGGGAGGATTTATCAGGCACGATAATTTCGACCTGATCAATATGTTGACCTACAATTTTGCCATTTTTGTTTGGCTTGGCTACTCATTCTCGCGCAAAGCCGGGCGCGAGGCCGCCGTTAACCGCTTGCAGACCCAGCGCTGGGAGCAGGGCTTGGCGGATCTTCAACCCACGGTTCCTTCCGATTCGCTGATCCCGATGTTCGAAGGCATGGTGGAGCGCGCATTCTCGCGAAGCTCGAATTTGGAGCAAAGGACAGATCATTTGGAGCAAAGGGCAGATCATTTGCCACTCAGCCGTCCCGGCAAGCCGCAAAAAGCCAACTCCGCGGCAGCCGGTTCCAACTCGCGACCATAGCCCTCGCAGTCCCAAAGAAGGGCGCTCGCCAAAACCTTGTCAAGAGGAATTTTTGGCGTGCTGTAATCCTTCTTTCGCATCCGGAAGCGAAGCGATTCTTTTCAAAGCATTACCTTAAGAAACCAGCATAAACCCCATTTATATTGCCTGCCGGACGGCCCCGCCAAATCTAGGCATCTCCGGCAGCTTGTCACATCGCTCAGTGCGCTTGAAGTAACCCTCAATGAATCACAAAGTTGCAGAGGTGTGTATAATTTCTCAACGCCGAAAAGCTGGCCGTCTGAGACTAGCCTTTCGGCAGACCCTAAGGAGAAAGAAAATGAAACGTTCACTCAGAGCGATAATTCTGTTGGTAGGTCTGGTAGGTACGTTAGCATATGCGGCAGTTCCGGGAGTTACCAATTCCTCGGGACCGTATCCGTGGCCCAAGGTATGCAGCAGGTAGTCGCATCATTTGCATAACCGTATTAAACAACCATTACTATTAGCAGCAATCCGGGCTGGCCTTTCGTGGCCAGCCTTTTTTACTGCTCGTCTTTTTTCCCCGTGGTTTCGGGTTCCGCCTTCGCGCCTGCGGCTGACGGTTTTCCCTCTGCCGGTTCTTTCGCATCCTTTCCCGGAGATTCCGCTTCGTCAGTGTTGGTGCTGAGGTATTGCACGATGATCGAAACGCGCCGGTTCGACGGGTCCAGCGGATCCTTTGCGGTGCGCAGGCGTTGATCCGCAAAGCCCCGCACCTGCGAGACCTGATCGCCGCGCAACCCCGCCTGCTGCATCAATCGCCGTGCCGCGTTCGCCCGGTCCGCCGAGAGTTCCCAATTGCTGTAGCTGCTCTTGCCGCTATAGGGTTTGGCGTCGGTGTGTCCCTCGACCGAAACATGGTTGGGAACTTTCTGCAATTCCACCGCCAGCAGCGTTATCAGTACCCGCCCACTCTGGTTGAGGGTCGCGCTCCCGCTGTCGAAGAACGTTCCGCCCGCCGACTCCAGCAACTCGATGCGCAGACCTTCCTGGGTCACGGTCATCTCGATATTCTTTTTCAGCTTATCCAGATCGGTGATACTGCGGATGCTCCTTTGCAACTGCGCTTTGAGCTTCCCCATGTTGTCCTTGGTCAGTTGAAAATTCTCGCCCGATCCGGCCAGGCTGTTTCCGGTGTCCTTCGATACGGCCAGACTGCTTCCGCTCTCCTTCGATCCGTCCAGACTGCTTCCCGTCTGCTTCCCGGTTCCGCTGGGATCTTTGAAGTAGCCGCTAATGGCTACCTGAATCGGCTTGCTGGTGTTGGTCAGCCACAACACGATGAACAGTGCCATCATGGCCGTGACGAAGTCGGCATAGGCGACCTTCCAGGCGCCGCCATGATGACCGCCATGGCCGCCTTTTTTCTTGATGATGATGATGGGTGGCGTCGGCATGACAATGGCTATCCCGCGGAGGCGGCCTGTGCCTCTGGCTCTGGCGCCGGCGCGGGGGCATCTTTCGCGCCGCGGCAAGCCTCTTCCACCTCCTGGAACGAGGGACGCACATGCCCCGGCACCGTCCGCCGCCCAATCTCAACCGCCATGATGGGGGCCACACCTTTCAGAAAAGCGATCATGGTCACGCGCAACACCAGCAGGTACGCGTGTTCCTCATCCGCCATCTTGCCCATGCGCGACGCCAGCGGTCCGACCAGCCCGTAGCACAGCAGAATGCCCAGAAAAGTCCCTACCAACGCCGCCGCTACCTTGCGTCCAATTTCTTCCGGAGGTCCGCCCAGCGCGCCCATCGTGATTACTACCCCCAGCACCGCCGCGACAATGCCCAGCCCGGGCAGCGAGTCCGCCATGGTGGTCAACGCTGACACCGGTGCGCTCGCCTCTTGATGATGGACCTCCATGTCCGCTTCCAGCATCTGATCCAAATCGAATACTTCC
>DLMG01000312.1:3716-4066 GCA_002479245.1 Verrucomicrobia subdivision 3 bacterium UBA7542
CCCCCCCGCTCACCGCCATCCGCATCGTGTCGCAGACGAAAGCCACAGCATGGTGATCCTTCGCGAAGTCTTCGTATTTCGAAAAGAGCGGGCTCTTGTCCGGCTCCTCGATATCATTTTCGAGTGCCACCAGGCCTTCCTTGCGCGCCTTTTGCAGCAGTTCATAAATCATTTTCAAGGAATCGATGTAGCGCTGGGTGCCGAACTTCGAGGACCCAAATGCCCCAATGAGCCCGCTCATCATCTGCTTCAGAATGTGTATTGGATTGGAGATCAGCAACGTGCCCGCCGCCGCGCCGCCGATGATGATCAACTCCGCCGGCTGCAGCAGCACCTTGATGCTGCCGTGC
>DLMG01000282.1:0-6984 GCA_002479245.1 Verrucomicrobia subdivision 3 bacterium UBA7542
GTTTTAATTGCTGTTTGCAACCGCTCAGCGACCGGTCAATTGCTCCAGCTTTTCCGGATACCGGGCGCCATGCACCGTGATCTTTGTGGCAGCGCTTTCAATGTCACGCAGGTCGTCCGGCGTAAGTTCGACTGCTACTGCTCCGATGTTCTCGTCCAGGCGATGCAGCTTCGTGGTGCCCGGGATGGGAACAATCCACGGCTTCCGGGCCAGCAACCACGCCAGCGCGATTTGAGCCGGCGTCGCCTTCTTCCGTTTTCCAATAGTGCCAAGCAGATCAATCAGAGCCTGATTCGCCTTAAGCGCCTCCGGCGTGAAGCGCGGGAGGGTGCTGCGGAAGTCTGAGCTGTCAAAGGTCGTTTGGGCATCCATCTTGCCCGTGAGGAAGCCCTTGCCCAACGGGCTGTAGGGAACGAAGCCGATTCCGAGTTCCTCAAGCGTCGGTATCACTTCCTTCTCCGGGGTTCTCGTCCACAGCGAGTATTCGCTCTGGAGGGCAGTGACCGGCTGAACGGCATGGGCGCGACGGATCGTTTGCACGCCGGCTTCGGAAAGACCGAAGTGCTTCACCTTGCCTGCCTGAATCAGTTCCTTCACCGCCCCCGCCACGTCTTCAATCGGCACGTTCGGGTCAACCCGATGCTGATAGAGCAAATCAATGACATCCACCTTGAGCCGCTTGAGCGACTCTTCGGCCACTTGCTTGATGTGCGCGGGCCGACTGTCCAAGCCCTGCCAACCGGGGCTTCCGTCCGGATTGAGTTTGAACCCGAACTTGGTGGCGATCACCACTTGCCCATAGAACGGAGCCAGGGCTTCGCCGACGAGTTCCTCGTTTGTGTATGGGCCGTAAACTTCAGCGGTATCGAAGAATGTGACGCCGCGTTCCACCGCTGCCCGAAGAAGAGAGGTCATCTCCTGCTTATCTTTGGGCGGGCCGTAGGAAAAGCTCATTCCCATGCAGCCGAGTCCGACCGCCGAGACTTCCAGATTACTGTTTCCAAGTTTGCGCTTTTGCATTTTTGAATCCTTTCTTTCAGTTAAATGTTGAAACGACTTTACCTCACCGGCGCGCGGCTGTCGCACGTATTCTTGCTCCACCTGTTGCGGGATTGCTCGAAAGAGCGGAACGGATGAGACGTCGCTCAACCACGCATGAACACAGATCAACCTGGATTCCGATTGACTTCAATTCCTCCGCCGGGCTGGGAGATTCACTATTGTCAGCCAACGCCGGTTGTGATAATCCGTGCCGCATGAGCACGAAGAAACTACTTCTCATCGCCTTTGGTTCACTCCTCTGGGGCATGCTGCCCGCTTCCGCCGGTGAATTTCCCGACAGTTGGACTTGGGACAGCAAACCGGAGCAACGCGCCAGCCACGCCGCCTTGGAAGGCAAGCCGATGCCGCCGCTGGAGGTCACCGGATGGATCAATGGCGAAGTCAAGCCCGCCGACCTGAAGGGCAAAGTCGTCGTCGTGGATTTTTATGCGACTTGGTGCGGCCCCTGCATGCGG
This sequence comes from Verrucomicrobia subdivision 3 bacterium UBA7542, assembly GCA_002479245.1. Lineage (GTDB taxonomy): Bacteria > Verrucomicrobiota > Verrucomicrobiia > Limisphaerales > UBA11358 > UBA11358. The sequence continues at coordinate 1,518 of DLMG01000282.1, forward strand.
GCCATTCCCCACAACAACGAGATGCTCAAAAAATATCAGTCCAAGGGCCTGGTGATCATCGGCGTTTGCACCCACAAGCGCGGACAGGAAACTTTTGCCACCAACGCCAAGGAACACAGCATTGAATACCCGGCCGCCCGCGATGCCGAGCTTAAGTCGCAGAAAGCCTGGGCGGTGCACTATTATCCGACCTACGCCATCATTGACCGCAAAGGCATTGTCCGCGCGATCGGCTTGCAACCACAACACGTCGAAACCGTCGTTCAGAAATTGCTGGCGGAACCCGCGCCGTGAGGCGGCAAACCAAGCGGATGGGAGATTGCTCGAAAACGCGGACCGGATGAGGTGACCCGCGGAGACGCGGAGACGCAGAGTATAGACAGAATGAACAGAATTCTCGCGAAGCCAAACTGGCTTGCCCCATCGGGCAAAAGATATTAGCCCGGTGGTTGCCCCGAAAGCATTCGGGGCTACCCCGGGAAAACGTCCCACAAAACAATTCTCCCTCTCCTCGCCAAACGAGGAGAGGGCCGGGGTGAGGAGTCGAGACAAACGAGCGCGAAGATTGCGGACAGGCGATGATTACAATTAGAATCTGATCATGAAGCCTTTGATCCTTGCTCTCTGGGTTGTGTTTGCGTGTGGCGATCTGCGCGCGCAGACGAATGTCTGGCAGCCATCGCCGGGACATACGCAAGTGCCGATCTGGCCAGGGGCGGTGCCTGATGCGCAGCCTGTCCCGGGGCCGGAGTATGTTACGAACGTGTTGTCGCCTAGCGGCGTATCATGGATTGCGGCATGTAACGTCTCACTGCCCACGATGACGGTCTATTCGCCAAAGGGAACCAATACCGGCGTTGCGGTGGTCGTATTTCCTGGCGGAGGCTACAATTGTCTGGCCATCGATCTTGAAGGCACGGAGATTTGTGATTGGCTGACGTCCAGGGGTATCACGGCGGTGCTCTTGAAATATCGTGTGCCGACCCGGGGATCGGGGGCGTATGCGGAATCGACGCTGGCGTTGGAGGATGCGCAGAGGACGGTGGGGCTGGTACGCTTTCACGCCGCGGAGTGGCATATTGATCCGCACAAGATTGGAGTGATCGGGTTTTCGGCAGGGGGGCATATGGTGACAGCGATGAGCACGCATTTTGACAAGCGTTTGTATCCGGCTGTAGATGCGGCTGACAAAGAAAGCTGCCGCCCGGATTTTGCAATGGCTCTTTATCCGGGACATCTGTGGAAAGACGATAAGAATTTTGAGTTGAATCCGAATGTTCCTGTCACCACCAATACGCCGCCGACGTTTTTGGTGCAGGCGGAGAATGACCCGGTGGACAACGTGAACAACTCGCTGGTTTACTACCAGGCGCTGAAGAACGCCGGGGTTCCCGTGGAGCTGCATTTGTATGCGCAGGGCGGACATGGGTTTGGGCTGCGGCGCACGAAGTATCCGATTACGGAATGGCCTCACTTGGTGGAGACGTGGCTGGGGACGATCGGAATGATTTCGGAGTGATTCCTATGCCCTCCCTATCCCTGACCTTCGGCTGATTGGCCCGTGAATGGCGGAAGTTTGGAATGTTCCACGTTGATCGTCAGCCCAAACCGGGCAACGAGCCTTTTCATCAACATGTGAAAATTCCAGTCTGTGTTTGGTCCTACGACAATGCTCTGGATCAGTCCTTGAAGACTGCATTTGATGTATAAGCCTTTAATCTCAGGATCAAACCCTGCACCGACCGGTTGACTGCCGTCCGGGAGTAAAGTGCCCTGATGAAAGGTATTCAATGTTACAATCCGGGCCTCGTTTTCATCCGTAAATTTATTTTTGTCTTTCAGAAAGGATACGAGGGCCTGGTCTTCTCCACGAGGACCTAAGTCGTAAGTTTCAAAATCCACGTAGTTCACCTTTCCCACAAAGCTGCCAACCGGCTCGGTGATCTGGAAGGAAGCTGCAAGCCGTTTTACTGTTGACCGAATTGCGATGCCCTTTCCGCCGTCACCGTAATCTCTCCACATTTTTTGTGTTTCCGTTTTCCCGATGAACCAACAATTAACCAATAACGTTTTACGGCCCACATCTCCAGACCTGCCGTTGTCCGCCATCGCCAGCAATTCGTCGTATGATCCTCCCCAGGGTGTCTTAGCCTTCGTGAAATCAGGGTTTTCTTTTTCTATCCGCATAAGGAAGGCACGTGATCCTCTGGGGTTCGTGCCTTCGTATTCATCCTGTAAAGCGCCAAGACGAGAAAACCACATCGCCTCTAGCTCAAGCAAAGACAGGAACCTGGCCAAAGGCATGTAGCGCAAGACCTCCACGGCACCAAGGTCTTCTTTACCAGAAAAGCCCCGGATTTTCAAACCAGAAACGGTCGGTCCATTCAAGGTCGTCATGTGACTCGCCAAAACTGATTCAAGCCCGTTGGAAGTCAACTGCTCAGTAGGAAAAATTTACAGCGGCTCTTGTTTATTCCAGGGTCCCTTCCCCTCGGCTCCACCGTCTAATCCTGGCCACTTCCTTTTGCGGAATTCCCAGCGAAACCAGAAACTCGTCATGTCCCTCTGGCGCGCGCCGCTCGAACTCCGTATGCCACCGCTTCCTGGCGTTCTGGTCCATGCCCGCTGCCTCCAGCATCTCCACCCACAACTCTACATTGACCGCAGGCGGAGGTTTCCCCGAAGCAATCCGGCTCAGCATCCCCGCCAAAAGCCGCTGCTGGTTTCTCAAGCACAGAATGCTCGCCGCCGTTTCGCGCATCCGCTGCTCCACCAGCTTCGCGCCCGGTTTGCCGCCCGACGACAGCACGGCCCGGATTTCTTTCAGCGTCAGGCCCGCCTCCCGGAAATGGCAGATCCGCTCCAGCCGCCGATGATCCTTGTCCGTGTAGCAGCGATATCCGGAACCGGTTCGTCCCGATGGCGGCAGCAGCCCCAACCGGTCGTAGTACAGCAACGTGCTGCGTGACAGGCCAAATGCCCGGGCAAGTTTGGAAATCGAGTAAGTCTTCATCGCCGTCAGGAACAAAAGGGTGGCGGCGCGCCGGGCGCCACCAACCCCGCGTGCCGATTATTTGCTGGCTGCCCGGATTCGATCAATCTCTTTAGGCGGCAGGCCCAGCCACTCCAGAAAACTTTGGTGTCCGTCCGGGTGGCGGGTCTCGAACAGCTTGTGCCATTGTTCCCTCTTCGCCTCGTCCAGGCCGACCTCCTCGAACATGGCAACCCATTCATCTACATTGACGTTTTTTTTCATAAGTTCATTCGCGTCCATCGTTCATTGTTCAGTTTCGTCACGGCCACACGGCCATGACGCAGGAAACGCTAAAGTGTGAAGCAATAGACAGGTCAACCCCCGGTTGCAGTTTTTTTCGAGAGCACAATCATCCCGCCAACATCAACAAACCGTTGTGGTTGGGGATTATTTGGGCGGCCATTCCACGCCAGCGAGTTCCTTGGGCAATTGCTTCGGGTCAACCGGGTAGATGAGCGAGAGGTCCATCTGGGATTTTGAGCCTTGCAGAAATTCCAGCTCCTCTGGCGCGCCCACGATGAGCCAGAGCACCTCGGCGTCGGTGTCGTTGAACACCTGGCGCAACTGGTCCGGCCCGACCAGCACGCCGCCGTATTTTGGCACGGTCAACGTCTCGTCGCCCACGCGCAGGCGGCCCGTGCCTTCCAACACGAAATAAAACTCCTCCGCGCGGATGGCTGCGGCGGTTTTCATTTGACGTGGCGCAGTTTTTCCAATTCCGCCTTTAACGGCAACCAGTATTGCCAGTCCTGCTCGCGTTCGGCGGATTCCTCGACCATCAACGCCCGCTCCAATTCCTTCATCTCGCCAATTGCGGCATGGGCCAGCAGCGGACGCTTCGAGACCAGCCGGCGGCAAAGCGCGGTGTGACGTTGGGCAACCTCTACGAGCAGTTGCGGCGTGCGAAGTTCCTGCAGCCAGAAACGGATTTGCGCCGGGTTGGGTTTGGTGCGGTTCTGAAAGTAATGTGCCTCAACCAATCGGCGAATCATCGGCCAGTCCTTGTCACGCTGGGTTTTCTTGGCCTGCACCAGGTCGGGCAGCGAAAGCAAATCGCACTTAGTTCCACCGGGCAGTTCAATGGTCGTCCGCCGCCGCCAGAGTCTGGCAAAGGCATCCACGCCGCGCATTTTGGACATCACGTCCACGCGCATCCGCAGCGCTTCGGGATGCTGGCAGCGAAAATGGATGGCGTGGCCGCGCTGGAGAAATTTCAACCCGAAGGGTGGAACAGCTATAACTTCGGCATGTAAATCGTCCAGTGCCTGACGCAACCGCGCGAAATTGGCCGCGTCAGCAACGATGACCAGGTCCGTGTCGCGGCTAAATTCGGCCGCGCCGTAGAACACGCACGCCTGTCCGCCCATGAGCAGGGCGCGGACGCGATGCGCGCGCATCGAAGAAAGGACTTTGCGTATCGGGTTCGGGATCAAGTGAGCCTCCGAGCGCGAGATAGGTTTGCCAGAGTTTCTCGCTTTCCAGCCAGCGTTGAACCGGGGTAAGCCGATACCACTCGGCCCATTCACCTTCAACCAACTGTTTCGACTGGATCATGGGAGTTAAATACCAGAATTATGCCTTGCTGTAAACCTCCGCGCCCTTTTCCATAAACTCTTTCGATTTCGCTTCCATGCCTTTCTTCAGCGCCTCTTCCTCAGCGATGCCTTGTTCGGCGGCGTATTTGCGGACGTCTTCGTTGATTTTCATGCTGCAAAAATGCGGGCCGCACATGGAGCATCCGCCTTCGCCAAGGCTTCGGCGGGACAGGGAAGTGCGGTTAACTCATGTCTTGGCGTAGATTTCTGCGCCTTTCTCAACAAATTCACGAGCTTTTTGTTCCATGCCGGCCTGAATCGCCTGCTCTTCAGCGACCCCCTGTTCCGCGGCAAACTTTCTGACATCCTCAGTGATTTTCATGGAACAAAAATGAGGTCCACACATGGAGCAGAAATGAGCCGTTTTCGCCCCGTCTTGAGGAAGCGTCTCGTCATGAAACTCACGAGCCGTTGTTGGATCAAGCGAGAGATTAAACTGGTCTTCCCATCTAAACTCAAACCTGGCTTTTGAAAGCGCGTTGTCGCGGTATTGCGCGCCGGGATGGCCCTTGGCCAGGTCGGCGGCGTGGGCGGCAATTTTGTAGGCGATGACGCCATCCTTCACGTCTTTCTTGTCCGGCAGGCCGAGATGTTCCTTGGGCGTGACGTAGCAAAGCATCGCGCAGCCGTACCAGCCAATCATCGCCGCACCAATGCCGCTGGTGATGTGGTCGTAGCCGGGTGCGATGTCGGTGGTGAGCGGTCCGAGGGTGTAGAACGGCGCTTCGTGGCACCACTCAAGTTGCTTGGCCATGTTTTCCTCGATCATGTGCATCGGCACGTGGCCCGGGCCTTCGTTCATGACCTGCACGCCTTTGGCCCAGGCGCGCGTGGTGAG
>DLMG01000282.1:7123-37453 GCA_002479245.1 Verrucomicrobia subdivision 3 bacterium UBA7542
ACGTCGTAGGCGGCCATGATGTCGCAGATTTCGTCCCAGTGCGTGTAGGTGAAATTTTCCTGGTGATGCGCGAGGCACCACTTGGCCAGGATGCTGCCGCCGCGTGACACGATACCGGTCATGCGATTGGCGGTGAGCGGGATGAAGCGCAGCAACACGCCGGCGTGGATGGTGAAGTAGTCCACGCCCTGCTCCGCCTGTTCGATGAGTGTGTCGCGGTAAATTTCCCAGGTAAGGTCCTCGGCCTTGCCGCCGACCTTTTCGAGCGCCTGATAAATCGGCACGGTGCCGATGGGCACGGGCGAATTGCGCAGAATCCACTCGCGGGTGGCGTGGATGTTCTTGCCGGTGGAAAGGTCCATGACGGTGTCCGCGCCCCATTTGGTGGCCCAGCGCATTTTTTCGACCTCTTCCTCGATGGACGACGCGACGGCGCTGTTGCCGATGTTGGCGTTGATCTTCACGAGGAAGTTGCGGCCGATGATCATCGGCTCGGACTCGGGATGGTTGATGTTGGCCGGGATGATGGCGCGCCCCGCCGCCACTTCGGCACGGACGAATTCAGGCGTGATTTCGCGCGGGATGCGTTGTGGGAAACGGGAAAAAACCGATGGAGTGGTGGAGTGATGGAGTGTTGCAGAACCGGCATGTTGTTTGTTCAAATTGTTGCTGGGAAGAGTGGCACAGGCTTCCAGCCTGTGTTTTTTGTCGGCACACAGACCGGAGGTCTGTGCCACGCGCATGTTTTCGCGGATGGCGATGAATTCCATTTCGGGCGTGATGATGCCGGCACGGGCGTAGGCGAACTGGGTGACGACCTTGGCAGGCTTGGCACGCAGAATTTTCCGCTTCGGCAGGGCGGTTTTGTCGAGGTGGAATGACGTTTCATCCTGATGTTTGGCCTGGGCGAGGCCGCGGTGTTGTTCGGAAAGATAGCCGTCGTCAATGGGTTGTGCCGGGCGGCCGTCGTGTTCCTCCACATCGCCGCGGGCGCGAATCCATTGGGCGCGCAATGCCGGCAGCCCCTCCTCCACCGTGCCTTTGAAGTCCGGATCGCCCCACGGACCGGAGCAATCATAGACGCGCACCGGCTCATTTTGCTCGATGGCGCCGGTGTACGACCTGGTGGGCGTGAGTTCGATTTCGCGCAGGGGCACGCGGACATCGGGGTGGATTTGCCCCGTGACGTAAACGCGTTTGCTCTTGGGCAGTTGTTCGGAACTATGAGGGGAAGATTCGACGGCGCGAGGCGCGCTGTCGGACAGCCCCGAATGCTTTCGGGGCTGCGCTACCCGTGCGGGTTCGAACGAATCTTTGGGCGCGATCATAAAACAGTTGACGGTTGAGAGTTGAGGGTTGATGGCCTTCAACTCAGTTGATTCAGGAAAGGCTTTGAAGGAAGGTGGCTCCGGTGGCCCTCCGCAAGGAGCTTCCTACGCCAGCATTACCTGGATCAGGTTCCTGGGTCGGCGGCGCTCCCGCGTCGCCCTCTCAGCCTTCGTCCCGCGCCTGCGGGACCGGTTGGCTCCCCGAATAGACTGAAAGCTAGGCTCGTTCGCACACAGCGTCAAGCCCGCGAAAATCCGTTTTCAAAATTTTATGCAGCCAAGGCTGGCCAAACCAATTTGGGTTGCAGTATTTTTTCGGTGTTCCGTAAAGATGGTGACGGATTGATTTATGGCGGACCTGAAAAATTCAACCAATCAAAAGGCGTCCGATTTCGTCCATGACGCCGCGGTGGAGGAAGCCTCTGCCGTGTTGCAACGGTTGGGCACGTCACCGGCGGGCTTGAGCGAAGAGGAAGCGTCGGCGCGGCTGGAAAAATACGGCCCCAACGAGGTCGCCCAGGAAAAAAAACACGACTGGCTGTGGCGGCTTTGGGTGGCCGTGCGCAATCCACTGGTGATCCTGCTGATGATCCTGGCCATTCTGACCTTTGCCACGGCGGAATCATCCAGTGACGACATCGGGGGCGTGGTGATGCTGGTGATGGTGGTATTGGGGGTGTCGCTGCGCTTTGTGCAGGAAACGCGGGCCGATAATGCCGCGGCCAAGCTCAAGGCGATGATCAGGGTCACCGCCACGGTCATGCGCGACGGCCAGGCGAAGGAAATTCCACTGCAACAACTCGTTCCGGGCGACGTGGTGAAATTGTCCGCCGGCGACATGATTCCCGGCGATGTCCGCCTCCTTTCCGCCAAGGACCTGTTCATCATCCAAGCCACACTGACCGGTGAGTCCATGCCGGTGGAGAAAACCGATGCGCGCGACCCGCGCGAAAAGATTTCCTCCATTGAACACTCGAACATCTGTTTCCTGGGCACCAGCGTGGAAAGCGGTTCGGCCACCGGCGTCATCATTGCCACCGGCGCGCAGACGTATTTTGGGAAGGTGGCCAGCAGCCTGGCCAGCCAGCAGGTGGACACGGCGTTTGAGCGCGGTATAAAGAAGTTCACCTGGCTGATGATTCGTTTCATGGCGGTAATGGTCCCGTTGGTCTTCGTCATTAACGGCCTGACCAAGCACGATTGGAAAGAGGCATTTTTCTTCTCGCTGGCGGTGGCCGTCGGCCTCACGCCGGAAATGCTGCCGATGATTGTCTCGGTCTGCCTGTCGAAGGGCGCGCTGGCGATGTCGAAAAAGAAGGTCATCGTCAAGCGGCTGAATTCCATCCAGAACTTCGGCGCCATGGACGTGCTGTGCACCGACAAGACGGGCACGCTGACCATTGATCACGTCATCCTCGAAATCCATTGCGACGTCTTCAAAAACGAAAGCGAGGCGGTGCTGCGCGACGCCTACCTCATCAGCCACTTCCAGACCGGGCTGAAAAACGTTCTCGACCGGGCGGTGCTGCGTTACAAGGAATTGCACAAGGAACTTGGCATTGACCGATACAAAATGGTGGACGAAATCCCGTTTGATTTCTCGCGGCGCATGATGTCGGTGGCTGTTGAAGGACCGGACGGCGAACGGCAACTGCTGACCAAGGGCGCGCCGGAAGCGGTGTTTGCCAAATGCACACATTTTGAGAGCGAGGGTGAGATTTTTCCGATGGAGCCGATTCTGGCCGGCGACCTGGTCCAGCAGGTTGATGAATTGAGCGAAGACGGTTTTCGCGTACTGGCCGTTGCCACGAAGAAACTCGGCCAACAAACCACTTTTTCTAAGGCCGACGAGTGTGATCTGGTTTTGACCGGGTACCTCGCGTTCCTCGATCCCCCGAAGGATACCGCGTCCAAGGCCATCGAGGCTTTGCGCCAGCATGGCGTCACGGTCAAGGTGTTGACCGGCGACAATGACCTGGTCACGCGCAAGGTTTGCAGCGAAGTCGGCATTCACGCGGAAAAAATCCTGATCGGCAGCCAGGTTGAAACGATGTCCGACCCGCAACTGGCCGAGGCCGTGGAAACGATGGATGTGTTTGCGCGCCTCTCACCGGCACACAAGAAGCGCGTGGTACAGGCGCTTCAGAAAAAAGGCCACGTGGTCGGTTTCATGGGCGATGGCATCAATGACGCCCCCGCGCTCCGCGCCGCCGATGTGGGCATTTCCGTGGACAATGCGGTGGACATCGCCAAGGAATCCGCCGATGTGATCCTTCTGGAAAAGAATTTGATGGTGCTGGAAGAAGGCGTGCTCGAAGGCCGCAAAGTTTTTGTAAACATCCTCAAATACATTCGCATGGGCGCCAGTTCGAATTTCGGCAACATGTTCAGCGTCATCGGCGCCAGCGCCTGGCTGCCCTACGTGCCGATGGCTCCCATCCAGATCCTGACCAACAACCTGCTTTACGATTTCTCGCAGGTGCCGATTCCCACCGACAACGTCGGGCCGCAGCAGATCGCCAAGCCCCGGCCCTGGAACATGGGCGAGATCGCCAGGTTTATTCTTTTCATCGGCCCCATCAGCTCCATTTTTGATTACACCACCTATGCCGTAATGTGGTTTGTGTTCAAATGCAACCAGTTGGGATTGGTGCCGCCGCCGGAACTGGCTGCGCGTTTCGCCAACGCTCCCGACAATGACCACACTTACGCCGCCGCGTTGTTCCACACCGGCTGGTTTGTCGAGTCCCTGATGACCCAGACGCTCATCATCCACGTCATCCGCACGAACCTGATTCCCTTCGTCCAGTCGCGCTCCAGCTGGCAATTGACCATGACCACGATCCTCATCATGCTTATCGGCGCAGTGTTGCCGTATTCGCCGCTGGCGGCGCCGCTGGGGTTTGTTCCTTTGCCGCCGCTTTTCTGGCTGATCCTGTTGGGAACGCTGTTGTGTTACGTCGGCCTGACGCAGGTCATCAAGACCTGGCTGGTCCGCAAGTCGTGGGTGTAAAGGGTGGCCGGTGACGGGTGGCAAGTGACAAGATTTTTTGCTGGAGACGGGCCCCGGTTCTTCCTGTCACCTGTCACTGGCCACGCAGGTAATGTGATTGGCTAATTAGCGATGTAGCTTGGGCTATGGTTGTCTCGTTTTGGCATGTCCCAAGTCCAAGCCGACCGACCAATCGGTGAGATTTTGATGTGAGGCGAAGCGCCGTGCAGCAAACTGAATAAGCGCGACCTGGTAAGCCGCGCAGCGCCACAATCGTTGGCGTAATTCCGGCAGCGCGTTCAAGCCGGTCAACCGGGCCTGCGGTGACGCGGATTACTGTAGTCGGGCGCGGTAGAAGCGTTCCAAGAAATTGGTTGAGGTGGGATCGCTGAACAGGAACAGGCCGCTTTCGAGCGTGTTGGTGGAGAGGGCGCTCCAGTTCACGAGATTGGTCGAGGCTTCGATGATGACGGTCTGGCCAGCGACAGCGGCAAGATTGAAGGTGAAACAATTCGATTGAAAGCCGGCGCTTCCGCCGGGCGCGAGAGCGGGCGGCGGCAAATCGCCGGCGTAAAGACGCGCGCGGTAAAAGCGGTGGGGGAACAAGGGCGCCTGCGGGTCGGTGAAAAAGAAGAGGCCGCTGCCGGTGACGAGGTTGGTCTGGACCGGGACCCAGGCCACGAGGTCGGTGGAGGCTTCGATGACGACGACCTGGCCGGGAGCGGCGCGGGTGTTGAAGCTGAACTGGTTGAAACTGAAGCCGAAGACGCCGTCATTGGCGAGTATGGCGGGGGGCGCGAGAACCGGCGCGATGCTTTCGACGAACCAGCCGGAGCCAGTCCAGTATCCGCCAGTGGTGAAGCCGCGCGCGCGGATCGAGGAGTTGGCGGACAAGGACAGTCCGGGCAATCGCCAGCCGCCGGCGATGCGGCTGCCAGCACCGAGGCTGGTCCAGTTGGTTCCGTCAGTGGAGGTCTCGAAGGTCGTGCGCCAGACTTCGGGAGCCGTGCCGCCGCGCAGCCAGGTAATGCTCCGGCCGTCTGAGGACAAGTATTGGGTCGCGGGATCCGTGTTGAATAGTCGTCCGATGTTCGTCCGCGCCACGCCGTCCAAGGTGACAAAGGTGCCCCCGACCAGAATTGCGCCGTCTCCCTGAAGGGCGAGTGAATAAACCGGGCCGCCGGCGCCGGGGTTGAAGGTGGGGTCAGGCGAGCCGTCCCCGTTCAGGCGACCAATGCGGTTGCGGGGCACGCCGCCAAGCGTCGTGAAGGCGCCGCCGACCAGGACCTTGCAATCGGTTTGCAGGGCGAGGGAATAGACGGAGCTGTTGGCGTTCGGATTGAAGCTTGGGTCGAGCGTGCCGTCCGGATTGAGCCGGCCAAGGCGGTTGAGGGCCTGTCCGTTGAGCGTGGTGAAGAGGCCGCCAACCAGGATCTCGCCGTCGGGTTGGGCGAGCAGGCACTGAACGGTGGAGTTGGCGGTGGCATTGAAATTGGTATCGACCGTGCCATCACCATTGAAGCGGCCAATGCGGGTGTGGGTTTGACCGTTGAGGGTTGCGAAATTACCACCGACAAGAAGCGTGCCGTCCGGCTGCAAGGCCAGGCAGTAAACGGTACTGCTGGCACTCGCAACGAAATTTGAGTCAAGCGTCCCATCTCCGTTGAGCCGCACCAAGTTGGCATGACTCTGCCCGTTGACAGCAGAGAAGCTGCCGGCCAGGAGAATTTTTCCGTCGGGCTGCAAGGCCAACGAGTTGACAGTTCCGTTCGGACCAGAAGCAAGGTTGTTGGTAAAGTTGCTGTCCACTGAACCGTCGCTGTTGAGGCGCCACAGATATAGCAGTCTTTGACCGCCGGAAGCGGTGCCGCCGACCAGAATTTTTCCATCGGGCTGAACAGCGAGGCAACTGACTGTGCTGCCTGCCAGTCCAGGATCGAACGAGATGTCCAAGGAACCGTCAGGATTCAGTCTGGTCGGACTGCCCGGCGACTTGGCCGCATAAGTGCCGACGACGATTTTTCCATCCGGCTGGATGGCCAGCGCCAATACCTGTTGGGATCCAGGATTGAAGGCATCAAGCGTTGAGAGATTCACTGTCAAGCTGGCCACGGTACTGGTGACGGTGCCGAAAGCATCGCTGATAACAACATCGTAGTAGCCAGCGTCGGTTCCTTGGGCATTGGTGAAGGAGAGAGAGAGGTTGGTTGCGGTGGGCACGGGGGAGCCGTTTTTGCGCCATTGGTAGCTGAGCGGCTGGGCGCCGGCGGCGGAGACACTGAAGACGGCGGTCTGGCCCCCTTGGATGGCTTGGGTAACCGGGTTGGTATAGATGAATGGGTCAACCACGCTTAAGTTGACCACCGAGCTGGTAACGCTGCCCCAGGTGTTGCTGACGATGGCCTGGTAGGTTCCGGCATTGGCTCCCGTTGCATTGGTCAGATTCAAGGTTGGAGTTTGTGAGCCCGAAACGTTGCCGCCGTCGTTGAGGCCGGTGCCGTTTTGGAGCCATTGGAACTGCAGCGGGCTCGTGCCGAGGGCGGTCACGCTGACGGTGGCGGTCTGGCCAGCATTCACTGTCTGGCTCACGGGCTGGGTGGTGAGCAAGGGGTCAATGACGGTGAGGCTGGCGACGAGGCTGGTGACGCTGCCGGTGGCGTTGCTGAGGATGACACTGTAGCCGCCTGCATCAGCGCCGAGCACGTTGGTCAGGGTCAGTGCCGCTGTGTGCGCTCCGGAAATGTTCCCGCCGTCGCTCAAACTGACGCCGTTCTTGAGCCATTGATAGTTGAGCGGGATTCCGCCGTAAGCGGTGACGCTGAAGGTTGCGGTAGTGGTGGCGTTGTTGGTCAGGCTGATCGGCTGACTGGTGAGGACAGCCAGGCCGGCAATGGTCTCGATAAACCCGTTTTCACCCACGGCAAAGCCCCTGGCGCGCACGATGGAGTTGGTCGGGATGACCAGCCCCGTTAATTGCCAGCCGCCGGTAATGCGCGAGCCGTCGCCCAAGGCGGTCCAAGTTGCGCCGTCGGTCGAGAGTTCGAACGTGGCCCGCCAGATTTCCGTGCCGGTGCCGGAGCGCAGCCAGGTCGCGCTCGAACTGTCAAAGGAAAGTGCCTCGGTGGCAGGACTGGTATTGGAAAGCCGCCCGATGCCGTTGCGCGACTGCCCGCCCAGCGTCGAGAACGAGCCACCGGCAACGATGCCGCCGTCTTTCTGGACCGCCAACGCGTTTACCGGGCCGGCCCCGGGATTGAAAGTGAGATCCGGTGTGCCATCGGCATTGAGCCGTCCAAGGTAGCTTACAGGGACGCCTCCCAGGGTGCCAAAAATGCCGCCGACCAGAATCCGGCCGTCCGTCTGGAGAGCCAGGCAATTGACAGAATTGTCTGCGCCCGGATTGAAGGTGAGGTCAGGTGAACCGTCGGCATTGAGTCGTCCGATGGCCATGCGCGGCTGGCCGCCGAGTGAGGCAAACGTGCCGCCGGCCAGGATTTTGCCGTCTGGCTGGATCACCAGCGAGTTAACGGCGCCGTTCTGCCCGGGATTGAATCCGAGGTCCGGCGAACCATCGGCATTGAGCCGGCCAATGGCCACCCGTGGCTGGGCCCCGAGCGTTTGGAAAGTGCCGCCGACCACGATTCCGCCATCCGGCTGGATGGCCAGCGAAATCACCGATCCGTCAGCTCCGGGGTTGAACGCAGTGTCCAGTGAACCATCCGGCAGCAAACGGCCGATGTAGTTGCGCGGCTGCCCGGCCAACGTGGTGAAATCGCCTCCGACGATGATGGCGCCATCAACCTGCAGGGCGACGCACCGCACCAGGCCGTCCGGGGCGGGGGTGAACGTCGAGTCGAGCGAGCCGAGCGTGTCATCGGGACTGAGGCGGCCGAGATGGCTGCAGGTGAGTCCGTTGACGGTCGTGAACGCTCCACCGAGGACAATCGAACTGTTGGTGCAGATCGCGAGCGTCAAAACTGCGTCGTTGGCCTGCGCATCTGCACCCACCTGAATAGTTCCGTCCGCATTAAGACGCGCCAGATTGTAGCGGGACAGGCCGTAGGGATTGGTGGCGAAACCGCCGCCCACGATTATTCGGCCATCAGGTTGCAGGGCAAGCGAGTTGACTTGACCGCTGGCGAAGCCCGGGTTAAGCGAATCGGCGGCGGCGAGGTTCACCGTCAAAGTGACCACGGCACTGGTCAGGACCCCAAAGGCGTTGCTGATGACCACGTCATAGTAACCGGCATTGGCGGCTTGCAGGTTCGTGAGTGTCAATGACGTGTTGGTAGCGCCGCCTAGCGGTTCACCGCCCTGTCGCCACTGAAAACTCAGGGGAGAGCCGATGGCCCCCACGCTGAAAGTGACGCTCTGCCCTGCGTTCGCGGCTTGACTGACGGGTTGGCTGGTGAGGATCGGGTCAACGACCGTCAGGCTGGCGACCAGGCTGGTCGAACTTCCGAAAGCATCGCTGACAGCGACCGAATAGCCGCCAGCATCGCCACCCAGCACGCTGTTGAGCGTGAGCGTGTTGGTATGCGAACCGGAGATGTTCACCGTATCGGTGAGAGAGGTTCCATTCTTGAGCCAGGAGTATGTCAGGGGCAATTGGCCGACGGCGGTGACGGTGAAAGTGGCGGTTGTGAGGGCATTGTTCGTGAGGCTGACTGGTTGGGTGCTGATGTAAGGGTCAAGCACAACCAAGGTCGCCACCTGGCTGGTGAGAGAGGTATGCGAATCGTTCACGGCGACCGAATAAGCGCCCGTGTCAATGCCGAAAACGTTGCTCAGGATCAAAGTGGCTGCGGTTGCGCCGGAGATGTTGGCGCCGTCGGCCAGGTTCGTTCCGCCTTTGCGCCACTGATAACTTGGGGCTGAACCGCCAACGGCTTCGACGGAGAATGACGCCAGCGTGCCCGCGATGTTGGTGCGGCTGAGGGGTTGCTGGCTGATGGCCAGCGGGCCGATATTGGTTTCCACGAACCAACTGGAGCCGCTGTATTGGGCGCCCTGAATGAACCCGCGAGCGCGGATGGTGGCGTTGGTCGGGAGAGAAACGCCGGTCAATTGCCAGCCGCCGGAGATGCGGACACCGCTGCCGACGTTGGTCCAAGTGATGCCGTTGGTGGAGGCGTCGAAAGTGGTGCGCCAGACTTCAGGACCGGTTGCTCCGCGGTGCCAGGTGATCCTCGAACTGCCGTAGCTGAAGTCCTGAGTCGCCGCCGCGGTGTTGTTGAGGCGGCCAAGGGCGCTGCGGTTGGTTCCGGCCAGAGACGAAAACCAGCCGCCGACGAGCACCTTGCCGTCCGCCTGGATGGCGAGGCTGGAAACCTGGCCGCCAGCGCCCGGATTGAAAGTGGTATCGATCGAGCCGTTGCTGTTGAGCCGCCCGATGTAGTTGCGCGGCTGGCCGCCGAGAGACGTGAAATAACCTCCGACCAGGATTGCGCCATCCGTTTGCACCGCCAGCGAGTACACCTGGTCGTTGGCGCCAGGGTTGAAAGTGGTGTCCAGCGAGCCATCGGAATTCAGCCGCCCAATGTGGTTGCGCGCCTGCCCGGCAAGGTTCGTGAACCAGCCGCCCACGAGGATTTTGCCGTCGGCTTGCACCGCGAGACAATTTACAAAATTGTCAGCGCCTGGATTGAAGGCGGTGTCGACTGTGCCATCGCCATTGAGCCGGCCAAGATAGTTGCGGTTGGTTCCAGCCAGGGTGCTGAACCAGCCACCGACCAGAATTTTCCCGTCCGGCTGGGAGACGAGGGAGAATACTCCGCTATTGGCCCCCGGATTGAAACCACTGTCCACCGTGCCGTCAGGGTTGAGCCGCCCGAGGTTGACTCGGGGTTGGCCGGCCAGAGTGGAGAAGCCGCCGCCGACCAGGATCTTTTCGTCCGCCTGCAACGCCAGGCATTGCACCACCCCGCCCGCTCCGGGGTTGAAGGAGAGGTCCACCGTGCCATTGCCGTTGAGCCGGCCCAGGCCGCTCCGGGATTGCCCGCCCAACGTGCCAAAAGCGCCTCCGACCATGATCGCGCCGTCGGGTTGGAGTGCCAGGGCATTGACCAGCGCGTCGGCACCCGTGACAAAAGAGGTGTCCACCGAGCCGTCGCTATTGACACGGCCGAGGTGGTTTTGCGGCTGCCCGCCGATGTAACCTGTGAAGAAACCGCCCAGCAAAACTTTGCCATTCGGCTGCACCGCCAAGGAATAGACCACGTCGTTGGGATTTGGATTAAACGAATCGGCCGTTTGCGAATAAGCCGTTCTCACAAGGCTGAGTGTGATCAGCGTCAGCAATGGCCAGGCGAAAAGGCTGCGTTGCATAGAGCGGCAGTTTTTCTGAAAAAACGTCCTGCTCATTAGATCGGTAATCTGCTGTAAAAACAAGTACAAAGCGCGGGACGCCGGTTGCGCCCTGGTTCGCTCGACTGCCTCCGCTCAAAACTCTTAAAACTTTCTCCGATCGGATCACCTCCTTGAATGAAGGCTTTACCGGTTGTTCGCCAAGTAAAGCTAGACCCGCCGGGTGTGGGTGTCCAACGGGACGTCAGTTTTTTGCCGACGGCAAGACCGCCCGTTTCTTTTCGAGCGAATCCTTTAATTCGGGAAACAACCCTTCCAGGTGGTTAAAAAATGTCGGCGGATCGTCCACGCGGAGCGATTCCACCAGCGGCAGCGCCTGCAAGCCGGCCTTTTTCACCCAGAAGGGGTCCGCCACCTCACCGTCGCGCAAATTTTTCCCGACGCGGCTGTAAAACACGTCGAGATAATTGTCCAGGGCGAGCTGGAGCAGGGCGGTTGGGTCGCCGCCGGCCGCCGCCGCCTTTTTTTCCAAAGCGATGCCAAAACCGATTTGCGCCCGGCTGCGCGCGGAGATGGTTGCCGGCGCGTTCGGGCCAAAAACCTGCGCGTAGGCGTTCGTTGCGGCGTCAAAAGCGCCCAGTTGCAAATCGCAGTCGCCGATTTCAATCCACGCCTGCGCGTTGAGTTCATTCGTTGGATACAACTGGCAAATCTGGTTGAACACGTTCGTGGCCAGTTGAAAATTCGCCAGCGGATTGTTGGTGTCCGTCGAGTCCATGGACATCAATGCGCTGCCGTAGGCGAACAAGGCCTGCGCGTTCAGGTCCGGCGGACAATTCGTGTCGCTCGTCAGGGAGGTAAAATGGTCAATGGCGTCATTGTAGCTGGGCAGGCCCATCGCCGCGCGCCCGGCCATCAGGCGCGCCTGGTAAATCAACGGCGAACCCTGCCAGTTGGTATTTTGATAAAGCATCTTGTAATTTCTTTCCGCCTCCATGTAATTCGTCCCGCCCAGGCGGAAGTAATGATCCGCCACCCAATATTGGGCCAGGGGCGCCAGCTCGTTGGTCGGAAACTGCGCGACAAAATTCGTGAACAGCCCGAAGGCGTTGGTTTCGTTTCCCGCCTGATAATTTGCCCCGGCCAGCGTGTAATTCACCTGGGGTTGCAAATCATTGGTTGGGAAATTCTTGAGCCAGTCCTGATAGCCGGCGATGGCGGCGGGCCAGTTTGTTTCCAGATCGTAGGTGCGCGCAACGGCGAATGCCGCCTGCGGCCGCAGCGGCGAGCCGGGAAATTGCTGCTCAAATTTTTCAAAAACCTCGCGCGCCGCCGCCGCCTGCAAATGGTTCGTTGCCGCTTCTGCCAGACTTTGACCGTAAAGCAGCGCGCTGCTGGCCGCCAAATTGTTTGTCGGATATTGTTTTAGAATTCGCTCCAACGCGTCGCTCGCGCCCGTCAAATTGGTCAACGCCAGGCTGGCGCGCAGGCTTTGATAAAGCGCCTGGCCGCCCAGCGAGCGCGTTACGGCGGGAAAATTGGTGAAATCATCCAGCACCGCCCGGTAATTTTCCAGCGCGCCCGCGTAATTCGTTTGCGCAAACAGCACATCGCCCATTTTGAAACGGGCCTCGGCCAGTTCTTCCGACGGCGGCAACAGCTTCGCGGCCTTTTGGAAGTCGGCGAGACTTGCATTTGTCTGGTGATCCAGCCAAAGGCACCAGCCGCGGTCGAGATGCGCCTTGCCGGCGAGCGGACTGTTCGTGTACGCGCCCAAAAATTGATCGAAGCGCGCCTGCGCCTCCGGCAAAAGGTTCGTCACCTCCGGCAAATGATTGGTGGCCTCCAGTTGAGCGATGTAATCCTTCAGAGGCAATTCGCCGAGCGTCAGCAACGCCACGTCCGCCGCCGCCGAAGCGGGGAATTGGGCCAAAAATTTCCGGAGTGATTCCTCGGCGTCGGAAAATCGGCCCAGCGCGATGGCCAGTTCCGTGATTTTCAAAATCGCCTGCCGTTGCCGTTCGACCGGCGCGTTCATCGTGAGAATTTCCTGATAAGCGGCGATGGCCCCGGACTTCTGCCCCAGTTGCTCCAGCACGCCCGCGCGCAACGCCAGACCTTCGGCCTGCAAGCCGTTGTCTTTTTCGGACCGCGCGATTTGGACCAGATTGGTCGTGACGGTCAGCGCCGCGTTGGTGTCGCCCGCCGCAAGCCGGTTCTGGTAAAGCAAATACGCCCGCTGCCACTCCAATCCCGGGTTGAGCGTCTGTGGGTTTACCGATTCCAAAATCGCGAACCCGCCGGCAAAATCGTTTTGCACGAATTTCGCCTGCGCCAGCAGCAAACGTCCGCGCGAAACCAGTTCATTCCCTGAGTCCATTTGCGCCGCGCGCTGAAACACGCCGTTCGTTTCCTCCAGCAACGACACCACCTGCGGCCATTCGTTGGTCTGCGCCTGCGACACCGCCGCCTCCACCACAACCCTGAGCCGCAGCGATGATTCGGGGAAATCGCGCGTCAACGAAACAAATGTTTCCGCCGCCGCGGAAAAATCCCCGTTTTGAAACTGCGCTTCGCCAGTCCAATAAACGTATTGGTCGGCGAGATTCCCGGCTTCGGCTTTGCGCGCCGTGAGCAGCGCGACGGCTTGCGGGAGTTTCCCCTGCTTGAATTCCGCCTCCGCCTGCATCAACACCGCTTCGGCCATGCGGTCGGATTTTGGATATTTTTGTACGAACTGCGCGAACTCCGTTTCCGCGCGGCTCCACATCCCGTCCTGAAATGCGGTCACCGCGGCGGCATAGGCGCGGTCTTCCCGCGCGCCGGCGGCAAAACTCCGTTCGCCGCCCGTTGACAGCACGAGCAAAATCAAAAGCCATTGCCAGCGAAACGCCATGCGCCCGAATCTAAACGACGTTGCGCGGCGACAAAAGCGGGAAATTGCGGGTTTCAATTTGAACAACAAAGTAATGAAGAAACAAAGTTGCTGTTTAATCTTCGTTGCTTTGTTTCTTTGTTGTTAAATTTTTTCCAACGTTCACGCCGGGTTGGAGACTGGCGCCCCGTCCCGCACGGTGCTTCGCGTCCCAGGAAGGCAAGAACGCCGTCAAATGGACCCGACTGTCCTGTCACGACTTTGTGGACAACCGGGTGCGGCTGCAACTGTTCGTGTTGGCGTACAACCTGGGCAACTTCCTGCGGCAAGCCGTGTTGCCCCGAGCAGTGCGTCACTGGACGTTGACGACGTTGCGGGAGAAACGGATCAAGATCGGGGCGAAGGTCGTGCGCCATGCCCGGCAGGTGGTCTTCCAGATGGCGGAGGTGGCGGTCCCGCGGGAGCTGTTCCGGGCCACGCTGGAAGGGATTCAGCGGCTGAGATTGCCCACACCAGTGCCGGGCTGACGCCCGCAGGGCGGAAATCGCGGGAAGGAGAAGTGCTGGAGGAGACGCTCTGTCTGCGTTTGGTCGCAAATCGGTGCTGAAGGCGATCGAGGGCAGAAGCCATCTCCCGCGGAGTCAGGAATCCAGTCGTGGAGCGGCAAAAAAGCTTCATGGCACTGGCAGAGCTGATTCGAGGTGGGTCAATGAGACTGAATCGTCCGGATGGACGTGGGGCGTAAGGCCATATGGGAAATGTCGGCTGAAACACACCCAACCTTGACCGCCCGGTTTGTTCATTTCAAGCAAGTCTTTGTGGTCCAGGCAGATCCGAATGAATAAAAGATTTTTGAAAGAACCGACTTTGTGCTTGCGAGTTATTCTAGAAAAGATGATAATACCTATGAAAACCCGAATCGCCAGTATGAAAGCCTTGTTGAAAAGGTGGCGATCGTCAGCCGTGGGGGCGGTCGTCGCGTTGATCGCTTTTCAGGCGCCAGCCTCTTTTATTCAGCTGGTTTCGCAACACGACAGTTCCCTGCCGCCCGTTGCCGGCGGAGGTGGTTCTTCCCAATTGCCAATTGTCAGTGCCGACGGGCGTTACGCGCTCTTCGCCAGCACGGCGAACAATCTGACGATGATGAGCAATGGCGCTCCGATGCCCGTTCTGACCATGCCAAGCCTGAACGTGTACCTTCGCGATCGCGCCAGCAACACAACCATTCTGGTCAGCGTCAACTTCGCGGGAGCCGGCGGTGGCAATGGGGATTCCCTCCCCGTCGGCATTTCCACCAACGGCCAGTATGTGCTCTTCGAAAGTGCCGCGAGCAACCTCGTGGCGAACGACACGAACAATTCTGAGGATGTCTTCGTCCGCGATTTGGTCAACGGCACGACCACACTCGTCAGTGTGAACACGAATGGGTGGAGCGGCAGCGGCGCATCACGCGATCCGGCCATGACGCCGGATGGGCGTTATGTTGCCTTTGTCAGTGCCGCCACCGACCTTGTGCCGGGGGACACCAACGGCATTCCGGATGTGTTTGTTCGCGACCTGCAGGCGCAAACGACAACGCTCGTCAGTGTCGGCGCAACCCCCAATTTCTTCTTGCCCGGCAGTTCCGAGTCGCCCGAAATCACGCCGGATGGCCGGTACGTTGCCTTTTATAGCACCGCCACCAATCTGGTTGCCGGGGTAACCAATATGGGCGAAATCTATGTGCGCGATTTGACTGCCGGGAACACCATTTGGGCCAGTGCCAACGCAAACGCCATCTTCCAATCCGTGACCGGCGGCACAAACGAGGTTTCCTGCAATTTCAGCCTCAGCGCCGATGGACAGTATGTTGGCTTCGAGGCCTGCACGAATCCTCCGTCAGGTCCCGATATGAGCGGAATCATTCTCCGCTACAACGTCCAAACCGGTTCGACCGACTTGGTTTGTTCGAATGCGACTGTGCTCATCGGAAGTTTCGCGAATCTTCACAACTTGGACATGACGCCTGACGGACGATTCATTGCGTTTGTCGCCAATGTGGGGAATACGTCGCTGACCAACACCGCGATTTACCTCTGGGACGCGCAGACCGGCACCAATACGCTCGTCAGCTTGGATCAGACCACCGGCGGTCCGGCCATTGGCGTTTGCGATTCGCCGGTTGTGAGCACCAATGGACAATTTGTAGCCTTCCTCTGCGGCGGCACCAACTTGGTTCCGAACCCGTTGTTTGCCCAATATCATTTGTATCTGAGGGACGTGCAGGCGGGGATCACGACCTTGGTGGATGTGGACACCAACGGCATGGGCTCGGGAGTTAATGCCATAACCGTTCCCAGTATGAGCGACGATGGCAGCATCGTCGCTTTCGATGCCCCCGACGGCAACATTGTGGCGAATGATCGCAACCATGATAACGACATTTTTGTTCGTGATCTGACGGCACAGACCACCGAGATGGTCTCTGCGCGTGACCCGTCTCTGCCTTCGCTGACGCCCAGTGGCGGCGCCAGCGCTTTCACCGCCTGCTCGGTCAGTGCCAATGGCCGCTACGTCGCTTTTTTCAGCGACGCCGACAACGTGACGCCCAATGACACGAACGGTTACCGCGACGTTTTTGTGCGCGACTTGATGACGGGCACGAATATTCCCGTGAGTTTGAACACCAACGGAATCACCGGCGATGGGATTTCCACGGGTCCGTCCATCAGCGGCGACGGCCGCTATGTCGCGTTCAGCAGCAGCGCCAATGACTTGGTGCCGAACGACACGAACAACGCGCAGGACGTGTTCGTGCGCGATTTGCAGGCGGGAACGACAACCCTGGTGAGCGTAAGCATGAATGGGATCAATTCCGGGAACGGCGATTCTTATTCGCCCACCATCAGCGCCGACGGACGATATGTCTTATTCCATAGCATAGCGTCAAACCTCGCTTCGGGTTCGTTTGGCAGCGGGTATGAAAACCTGTTCCTCCGTGACCTGCAAACCGGGGCGACGTATGCGCTCACGTCGGGTGGTTCCGGAACGGGCGTGTACGCGGCTTCGATGACCCCGGACGGCCAAAACATCGCCTTCGTCGGAGTGGTTTCAGGAGGAGGTTCGGCAAAGTTATATGTCTGGAATTCGATGCTGGCCAAGCTGACTTATACCAATAGTCTGAGTTTTTCTTCTTCGCTTGCATGTTCCATCAGCCCCAATGGGCAGAAACTCGCCTGCTTGCAAGGCACGCCGTGGGAGTTATACGCGGTGAATGTGGCTTCCAATGCCACCTCGGTCATTCAATCCAGCGGGGTGTTTTTGCAGTCGTGTGTGGGATTGCAATTCAGCGGTGATGGGCGTTTCCTCACTTACGCGATGGCATCGAACTCGATCGCTTGGCCGACTCAAAACGTGTATCTCTACGATTTTCAAGTGGGAACCAACCTGCTCATCAGCCAGAACCCCAACACCCTCCAGCCCGCCAACGGCGCTTCAGATTCTCCCGCCATCAGCGCCGATGGCCGGTTCATTGCGTATCGCAGCGCCGCCACCGACCTGGTGGCCGGCAGCACCAACGGCATTCCGGAGTTGATTGTTTACGACCGGTTGGCCAATTCGAACACCCTGTTAAGCACCGCCGCGACCGGCACTGCCAGCGGGGACAGTCGGTCTCTGACACCGGTGTTCAGCGGCGATGGACGGACGCTTGTTTTCGCAAGCTGGGCTTCCAATCTGGCCGCCGATGATTTCAACCACTTTAGCGACCTGTTTGCCTTTGCATTCCTTTACGTAAACGTCACCCTGGGCGCTCCGGGCCAAGGACCGACCCTCAGTTGGCCCTACGTTTCCGGGCACAATTATCAGGTCGAATATAAGGACAACTTGAACGACAGCGTCTGGCAGCAGGTCGCCGGCACCATCAATATCAACGGAAACCAGGCCTCCCTGACTGATCCGGCTCCGGCTTTCAGCCAGCGATTCTACCGGGTCGTTGCGGAATGAACCGGTGCCAGAAACCTCGCCCCCCGCGATGTCAAGGCGCGGCGCCAAAACAAAGAGAAAGGCGGACAATATGAAGCAGAACAGGATTCACCAAGGACTTCTGAGCCGGGTCAAGGCAGTCGGGTGTGAAGCGATGGTGTTTCCAACACCGCCAGTGCTGCCGGATCGAGCCAAACCGTGCGTCGGGCCATGGTTGGCAGCTAAACAAGAGCGCAGGCGAAACGGTTTCACGTTAATCGAGCTTCTGGTGGTTCTTGCCACTCTCGCCCTGCTCGCGGCCATGCTGTTGCCGGCTCTCGCCCAGACCCGGCAGAACTCCCAGGTCATTGAATGCCTGGCCAATCAGAGGCAGTTGGCCGTCGCGTGGATGATGTATGCCCGCGACAATAACGACAAGCTCGTGCCAGTTGGCAGTTTTCAGTATCAACCGGCGAATTTTGGTGAAAACCCCTTGACCGAGCCTAATCTCCAACCCGGAGGGAGTTTGGCTCAATTCTGTCCTGGCAATCTCCAGAATACCTCAATGACTGCCGGCCATTATTACACCAATTGGATTAAAGCGGGTTTAATCTATCCTTATGTCCAGAATGTAGCCGTTTATAAGTGCCCGGCCGACCTGTCCAAGTGCCCCTATGGGGCATCGGCAAGTTTCGCCGTGGCTGCTGAACGCACCTATTCCGTGAATTGCTACGTGGGGGGCATGCAGTGGTGGAATCCGAGCTACAAACTCTATAGGAAACTGTCAGATATGAACCGGCCCGGCCCCGCCCACACTTGGGTTTTTATTGAGGAAAGTCCAACCAGCATTGACGACTGTTACTTTGCCTTGGATCCTTCGACCCCGACTCTCTGGTACAATAGTCCGGCAGTTTTGCATGGCAATGCCAGTGTGCTGACGTACGCCGATGGACATTCCGAGGTCCATCGGTGGAGGGACGGGTTCATGATCGGAGACAAGAATCCCCAAGCGCCGCCGGGATGCAATGTTCCAGCCGATCCCCATTCCGGCGATTTGGCGTGGTTGTTTTCAGTCAGCACGGTTCACAATTAGACGATGAATGTAAGAATGGTTTGCCGAAAAGGTTTCACGTTAATCGAGCTTGCGGTGGTCCTTGCCACTGTTGCCCTGCTCGCGGCCATGCTGCTGCCGGCTCTCGCCCAGACCCGGCAGAACTCCCAGGTCATTGAATGCCAGGCCAATCAGAGGCAGTTGGCCGTCGCGTGGATGATGTATGCCCGCGACAATAACGACAAGCTCGTGCCAGTTGGCAGTTTGGCTTATCAACCGGCGAGTTTTGGTGAAAACCCTTTAAACGATGTCAACCTCCAACCCGGAGGGATTTTGGCTCAATTCTGTCCTGGCAATCTCCAGAGTTCCGTAATGACTGCCGGCCATTATTACACCAATTGGATTAAGGCGGGTCTAATCTATCCTTATATCCAGAACATCGCGGTTTATAAGTGCCCGGCCGACCTCTCGATGGTTCCCTATAATTTTCCGGCTACTTTCCCCAGGCCATCTGAGCGCACCTATTCCGTGAATTGCTACGTGGGAGGCATGCAGTGGTGGGATCCGAACTACAAACTCTACAGGAAACTGTCAGATATGAACCGGCCTGGCCCTGCCCACACCTGGGTTTTTATTGAGGAAAGTCCAACCAGCATTGACGACTGTTACTTTGCCTTGGATCCTGCGACCCCGAATCTCTGGTACAATAGTCCGGCAGTTCTGCATGGCAATGCCAGTGTGCTGACGTACGCCGATGGACATTCCGAGGCCCATCGGTGGACGGACAGCTTCATGATGGGCGTTAGGAATCCCCAAAATCCGCCGGGTATCAATGTTCCGGCTGATCCCAAATCCGGCGATTTGGCGTGGTTGTTTTCAGTCAGCACGGTTCACAATTAGACGATGAATGTAAGAATGGTTTGCCGAAAAGGTTTCACGTTAATCGAGCTTCTGGTGGTCCTTGCCACTCTCGCCCTGCTCGCGGCCATGCTGCTGCCGGCTCTCGCCCAGACCCGGCAGAACTCCCAGGTCATTGAATGCCTGGCCAATCAGAGGCAGTTGGCTGTCGCGTGGATGATGTATGCCCGCGACAATAACGACAAGCTCGTGCCAGTTGGCAGTTTGGCTTATCAACCGGCGAGTTTTTCTATAAACCCATTGACCGATCCTGATCTCCAACCCGGAGGGGCGTTGGCTCAATTCTGTCCTGGCAATCTCCAGAGTACCGCAATGACTGCCGGCCATTATTACACCAATTGGATTAAGGCGGGTCTGCTCTATCCTTATGTCCAGAATATCGCGGTTTATAAGTGCCCGGCCGACCTGTCTAAGCGTCCCTATGGGGCATCGCCAACCTTCGCCGTGGCTTCTGAACGCACCTATTCCGTGAATTGCTACGTGGGGGGCATGCAGTGGTGGGATCAGAACTACAAACTCTATAGGAAACTGTCAGATATGAACCGCCCTGGCCCTTCCCACACCTGGGTTTTTATTGAGGAAAATCCAGCCAGCATTGACACCTGTTATTTTGTCTTGGATCCTGCGAACCCGACTCTCTGGTATAGTAGTCCGGCAGTTCTGCATGGCAATTGGAGTGTGATGACGTATGCCGATGGACATTCGGAGGCCCATCGGTGGACGGACAGGAATATGATCAGCGACGTGAATCCCCAAGCGCCGCCGGGTATCAATGTTCCGGCTGATCCCAAATCCGGCGATTTGGCGTGGTTGTTTTCAGTAAGCACAGTTCCAATTAGACGATGAATGTAAGAATGGTTTGCCGAAACGGTTTCACGTTAATCGAGCTTCTGGTGGTTCTTGCCACTCTCGCCCTGCTCGCGGCCATGCTGTTGCCGGCCCTCGCCCAGACCCGGCAGAACTCCCAGGTCATTGAATGCCAGGCCAATCAGAGGCAGTTGGCCGTCGCGTGGATGATGTATGCCCGCGACAATAACGACAAGCTCGTGCCAGTTGGCAGTTTGGCCAATCAACCGGTGAATTTCGCTGAAAACCCCTTAAACGATCCTAATCTCCAACCCGGAGGGAGTTTGGCTCAATTCTGTCCTGGCAATCTCCAGAGTACCGCAATGACTGCCGGCCGTTATTACACCAATTGGATTAAGGCGGGTTTAATTTATCCTTATGTCCAGAATATCGCGGTTTATAAGTGCCCGGCCGACCTGTCTAAGCTTCCCTATGGGGCATCGCCAACCTTCGCCGTGGCTGCTGAACGCACCTATTCCGTGAATTGCTACGTGGGGGGCATGCAGTGGTGGGATCCGAACTACAAACTCTATAGGAAACTGTCAGATATGAACCGGCCTGGCCCTTCCCACACCTGGGTTTTTATTGAGGAAAGTCCAACCAGCATTGACGACTGTTATTTTGCCTTGGACCCTGCGGTCCCAAATCTCTGGTATAATAGTCCGGCAGTTTTGCATGGCAATGCCAGTGTGATGACGTACGCCGATGGACATTCCGAGGCCCATCGGTGGACGGACGCTAATATGATCAGCGGTGTGAATCCCCAAAATCCGGCGCAGCCGAGATACGATGTTCCAGCTGATCCCCATTCCGGCGATTTGGCGTGGTTGTTTTCAGTAAGCACAGTTCACAATTAGACGATGAATGTAAGCTTATTCCTCTTCGCGTTATCACCCATCAAGCCACTTGGGACATCGACAGCAACGATTGGCAATTGCCGGCGGCCGGCGGCAGCCAAAGTTTCCGCCGCGGATCCCTCGAGGGCGCGGCTGAGTCCTGCCCCAAAAATCGCATCCACCACCAGTTCCGCCCCGTCGAGCACGGCGGTGACGTGCAAATATTATTGACTGGAGAGCGACGGTCGGTTGTAAGCGTCGTCACCCGGAGCACCTTCTTGACAGAGCAAGCGTGGCGAGTTCGTAGCTGTGAGAGATCTATGCTCTGACGTTTACGATATGGGCTGCTTTGGGAACGGACGCCGGGATTTGGGTTTCGCTTCGGGCGTGATTTCTGGGATTTGCCGGTTGGTCATGTATGAGATGGAAGCAATACTTCTGGATAGCTATACAGGGTTGGCTTTTCAATTTAGTATGTCTTGACCTTTAGAAGTCAAACAAATCAAACGTTTGATTTTTAACAATATTAAAATATTAAATAAATATTAAACCTATGAAGAACACTAAACTAACAATTGGGAGTGCAGCTTGTGCAGTTGCAATGCTCGTGCTCGGAAACAACGCTATTCAAGCGCAAAACCTGCTTGTGGATCCGGGTTTTGAAAGTCATGGAACTGCGGTTGGTGATTGGATCACATTTGGTAACTCATCGTTTTCGACTGCCGAAGCACGCACTGGCACTTATTCAATGCTTAATAATGGTACTGGTGGTTACTCTGTTCCTGGAAGTTATGAAACCTTTGCCTCTGCCCCAGGTCTTGAATATGATTTGACAGGTTATGGTCTTGTTACAGCAGCCCCGGGAGCAGGCAGTTTTGCTTGCTTGCAAATAACTTTCTGGTCCGGTGCGAACGGCACCGGAGCTAATTTGGGCACGGTTGCAACAAGTCCTGGCAATGCCCAACAATCAAATTATCTCACTCCGAGCAGCCCGCTTAATACATGGACATTTCTGGATACTGGAATCGCGCAGGCTCCTGCGGGCGCACAATCACTTCAAGTATTCACGATAGTGATTGATGCGACTCCAACAGCTGCCTACTTCGATGATTTGAGCCTTACCCAAGTGCCGGAGCCTTCGGTCTGGGCGCTCATGAGTATGGGATTGGGCATTCCATTCTACTTTCTGCGTCGACGGAATAGCTAATTCGTTCAAGGTTTTAATAGAAATCCACCCGATCATAATCGGGTGGATTTTTTATTTTATGTTTGGCGAATTTGTTTGTCAGCAACCTCCGGCAAAGCCGGAGGGTTTCCTGTTGGACTAAAGTATGGGATGTAAAAGGGAGTGAAACCGCCGGTTCAATCCAGATG
The DNA here is from genome assembly GCA_002479245.1 of Verrucomicrobia subdivision 3 bacterium UBA7542. Classification (GTDB taxonomy): domain Bacteria; phylum Verrucomicrobiota; class Verrucomicrobiia; order Limisphaerales; family UBA11358; genus UBA11358. Next base: position 29,592 of record DLMG01000282.1, read on the forward strand.
AAGAATGCCGCGTTGCAACGCGGTGGTGGTGGCTTGGGTGCGGTCGCTGGCTTTCAGTTTCGTGAGAATGTGGCCGACGTGTTGTTTCACGGTGACTTCGGCAATCTCCAGCGCGCTGCCAATTTCCTTGTTGCTCCTGCCCCGGGCGATCAGTTTCAGGACCTCGGTTTCGCGCGCGGTGAGTTCGGTGTGGGCCATGCGTTCGGCGAGACGTGCGCCGATGGCGGGCGAGATGCAGCGTTCACCGGAGTGAACGGCACGGATGGTCTGGATCAACTCTTCGCGCGCGGCCGTTTTTAGCAGGTAGGTGCGCGCGCCGGCTTGGATTGAGCGGTAGATGTCTTCTTCGCCATCGTGGGTGGAAAGCATGATGATGACCGCGTCGGGAAATTCTTCGCAGATGGCGCTGGTCGCTTCAACGCCGCCCATGCCGGGCAGCTTCAAATCCATGAGGACGACGTCGGGGCGGTGTTTCCGAAAATATTCAATGGCCAGCGGGCCGGTGGAGGCTTCGGCTTCCACGACCATGTCCGGCTCAATGTTGATTGAACCGGCCAGACCTATGCGGACGACGAAATGATCGTCCACCACCAGGATGCGTATCTTTTTATTCATTGGGAGGAATTCTGTTTTGAGTCGAGGTCCGGTTCAGCGCGACTCGGGGAATGATTTGTCGTCACATCGGTGATGAGGAGCAGGATTTCCGTGCCGTGTCCGGGCCGGCTGGTCAGAGAGAAACGCGCCCCGATTTTTTCGGCGCGTTCCCGCATATCAAGCAAACCAAAATGTCCATCGCTGGCTTGGCCGGCAGCGGGCAAATCAAAACCGCTGCCATTGTCGTGGAGACGAAGTTGGAATTGTGACGATTCATAGCTCAAGGCCACGATGATTTTTTTTGCTCCGGAATGTTTGAGCGCGTTGGCCAATGCCTCTTGCGCGACGCGGAGGAGATTGTGTTCGGTGACGGCGGGAAGTTTGCGCGGCACGCCGATGGATTGAATGGCGATTTCCACGCCCGACGCGGCGGAAAGGGGCGCGGCCATTTCGGTCAGTGCCCCGGCGAGATCGCAGTTCTCCAGCAGGTGTGAGCGCAAGTCCCACACCGAACGGCGGGCTTCGGAAAGACTGCGACGTGTCATATTGCGGGCGAGTCCAAGCAATCGGCGCACGGCCTCGGGCGAGCCGTTTAGCTGCGATTCCACGGCATCCAGTTGTATGGTGATGGCGGCGAGTTCCTGTTCAAGGGTGTCGTGAAATTCGCGCGCAATGCGATCGCGCTCTTCGAGAACGCCCGCGCGCCCGACTTTTTCCTCAATGATCCGGGTTTGCTGGCGGACGCGGCGGCCGAGAACGACCACCCACATCAGTCCGGCGAGCAGAATGAGGGTCATGATCCCGAGCGTCCAGAGCAAACGGGACAAAGTCCACCAGGGAGGTTGACGGATGACGGCAACATCGGCATAGGATCGCAAAAGAATCTGAACGGACTCGGGCGGCAAGTAAGGAATATTGGACGATATTTCCCGCGACTGCGCGACGCCTGGAACCCATTTTCCCGGCGATTGGGCGACGAACACTCCGGTCAGCGCAATCTCGCTGCCAAGCTTTAGGGACTTGAAGTGTTCGTCGGCATGAGAGTTTTCGATGTTCGCCGTAAATATTGAATTGGAAGATTGCAAAACCAAGGTTTGTCGCCCCGCACTTTCAACCAGATTCATCAGGGTGGCATTCAGATGGACGAGCACGCCGGTAAAGTCCTCCGGAGCGTTCAACAGGGTTTCCAAGTCAGCCGGGATTGCCAAAGGCGGTTCGCCATGGCCAATGAGTTGAACCGTGGCATCCTCCAACATTGGAACGTATTGCCCGAGCGCAGAGTAGCCCAAAACCATAACCCGGTCGCCGGGAGCGAGCTTGGCAGTTTGAGCCACCTGCACACAAAGACCGCTCCCTTGGTTCTGGATGAAAAGGGTGCCATCGGCTTTTTGCAACGTCACAACTCCGCTGATCTTCACAAGGTTGCCGTAATAGCCACCGGAATTGAACTGGGCCAGACTGGCGATGGATACCTCTTTCGGTTGCTCGGGGGAGGGCTGTTCGATGACCACATCAGCCAGGCTCGAAACTGCCAGCCAAGGAACGCGCAATTGGCGTCTCATATTGTATCTGGAATAGCACACGCCACGCAGACGAATGGTGGTGTTTATTAACTTCATGATGTCAGGTTCATTAAGATCTTTGACATATGTCCTGACCCGCTGTCCGTTCATGGCGAGGTTTAAATAACGTCTTCCATCGAGAATAGTGGTTGAACGAACGACCCCGCTCACTTCTATCCACTGGCTGTCCTCCAAACCAGTGAACAATTGATCAATGGAGATCTTGCGTGGAACAGGCAATTGCGACTTTCCCAAAACATGGATGGCCGACGCTCTAACGATCGGAGCGTAATCTCCTTTGCCACTGACGCCCACTACTTCGATCTCCTGGCCCGCAGTGATGGTTGTGCTGATGTCTGGAGCGACAAGGACAAATATCCCGGCAGTGGCATCCTGAAAAAACAAATTGAACAGTGACGCGTCGTAGTAAGTCACGACGCCGGACATACGGATTGGAAGATTCTTTCCAGCGGTTTCCGGATCCAATTCGCGAACTTGTTGAGCGTTCGTCAGGCAGGTCAAAGTATTTGCCGGCTGGGACAAAAGCGGTTTCACAGGAAACAGGACCAGCACTAAAAGCGAAAGACAAAACATTCGGAAAATCCCGGCGCTGGGCCGGTCGGAAAACGGTTTGATGAAAACTTTTGCCGTTTCAAAGCTCATGACTTCAATCAAGCCCAATTTGTGGTAAAAACGCATCTCGCTCCGAACATTATTGGATTATAAGGCATTTCGAGGTCGGATTAAAACTATACTTAAGTAGTACTTGAAAGCAAAACCAATGCTTCCGTGACTTGGATGCGGGATGCGTGCATATTATTTTACGTCGTAACCCAGTAAAATATAAACATTTCCTATGAAATCCATAAAACAATTGTTAATCGTTCTCGGCATCGCGGGCATGGTATCCGCTGCAACAGCCCAAACCACCAATATTATCCTTCAAACCGACTTTGATAGTGATGCTAATGAAGGGAATTTTAACAATGACTATGGTTATTGTGTTGCCGGCTCGTCCGCTGGCTCGGCGCTCGCGGGTTATTCCGGAGGCATCACGGCGGGTGCTGGCGTGGGCGGCACTTTCGCCAATTCAATTTCGCCGGATTATACGCTGCTGCCGAGCGATCCGAACTGGACATCCCCGTCTCTGAGTTACGTTTATGCAGTTGTTGGAAACGGCACACAATTCGGTAGCCCGATGACAGCCATTACACCGACGGCGGTTCTAAGCTCGTTTATTTTGAGCGCGGACCTGCAGGTTACAGGGTTGTTGCCGCAACTGACTAATGCCGACGTATATATTACCAAGGTTCAATTTTTGGACAGTGGTAACAACGTCCTTTTTGATTTTGGCGGGGATGTCGGCTTTGTTGGCTCAAACTATGTTCACATTGCCGTGCCTCTTTCTTCGTTGAGTTACGGAGGCGGCTACCCGTACAACCCCTCTGATGCAACCCATCCTATTACTGATTTTACCAATGCCGCTGTAGTTGGCTCAATTGCTGCTTTTACCATCGAATTCGCGGTGGAGGGTCTCCCCGTAGGGGTTATTGGAGGCACCGGCACGAATCTGATCTCACCCCCCTTCGGTTTCACCGACACCGGGGCGCTGAACGTTGATAATATTGAATTGATCCAGACTGGGAATACCGTTCCCACACCCATGCAGGAACAACTTATCTGGCAGGCCAACTTCGACACTACGTTCCCAAATGACGGCGGCATCGGCTTTAGTTACCGCGATGGCGCTAACAGTGCCACCGGAATTCTGACCACAAATGTGGGGGGTGGAGTTGGCGACAGCGCCTCGCTCGAATACACGGTGAACCTTTCATCTTGGAGCAGCACTCCACCCTCCTCCTATTCAGGCTTTGGAGTGGGCGCGACGGAGAGTCCGCTTCTTTATGCGCTATCCTCCACAAACCAAGCATCGTATCGGGTTTATTTGTCAGCTAAAGTGGGAGGAACAAGCGCGGGCATTACCAACGTTCCTGGTGTGATGGACCTGTTATTTTCTGTTCCGCCCGGCACCCTTAACCCGTCAAATGCACAGGAGGCTGTGGTGTTTGATCTTAATCCGACAATGACGTTTGCGACCAATTGGCAGTCATATGTTTTTAACAACATGCCGATAGGAGTCAATAACGGTGGTTCACAGGCCTTGTTTAACAAGTATGTTTCGCAGGTTAACCAATTGGTGGTGCAAGTTGTGCCCCAAGGCAGTCCTAATGTTGCGACGCTCTTTGGTTATGACGCCAATAACACTGTTGATATTGATAACATCAAGGTGGTACAACTTGTCCCGGGCTTGGCGCCCATATCTGTGACCAATACGGCTGGCCAGGCTAAAGTCTATTGGACAGATCCGCCCACCGGAGGTTTTGCTCAACTCCAAAGCTCAACCAATGTCGCTGGCCCTTATCTCAACGTGCCGGGAGCGACTTCAGGCGTGAATTCTCCCTACACCGTTCCGGCTGGGCCAGCACACCAATTCTTTAGAACCATCTGGGTTCAATAAACTAAATGTGAACAGAACAGTTTTTCTGGCAAGAGCAGCCGGTGGTTGTGCGGCAATCATGTTTTTCTTGCTTGCCGGTGAAGGGCATGCGCAAAACATTTTGAACAATCCAGGTTTTGAGACGGGCAGCTTTAACAACTGGACGACCTTCGGTCCCAACAATTACGTTCAATCCGGCAGCCCTGCCCATAGCGGGAACAACTATTACAAAGTTTACGGTCAGTTCAACACCACGATTAATTTCACGGGTGTTTATCAGGAGAACGCCTCGACTCCGGGCGACATCTACTCGGCTGACGGCTGGGCCTACTCAAGTGATAGCGATGAAATCCACGGGAGTGACGCGGTCTGGATTGAAGTGACTTTTCAAGACGCGTCATACAATGCCCTGGCTGACTACCGGTCGGCTGTTGTGACCGGCAACAACATAGCCGGTTTTGGCGGGTTTAGTACCTGGTTCGATTTGCAGATAACAAATCAGTGTTCCTTTACCAACGCTTCGGCTCTGATCCTGTCTCCCGGAACGGTCACCAATGCCGTTGACAATTTGGTGGCGCCGGCGGGCACGGCTTATGTGCGGTATCAAGTCGTTTTTTCGCAGGGAACGGACAATGCAAACGGCTCGATGTATTTCGATGACCTCACGCTGAACCAAACCGGCTACACCCCTCCTCCCGGCACCCAGTGGAACATCGTGTGGAGCGACGAGTTCAATGGCACTTCCATCAATAGCAGTAATTGGACGTTCGAGACCGGCAACAACTACGGCTGGGGCAACCAGGAACGGGAGTATTACACCGGCAACACAAACAACGCCTACGTTGATGGCAATGGCTTCCTGCACATCGTGGCATTGCAGCAATCCATGGGTGGATTCAACTTTACTTCCGCCCGGATGAAAACCGAGGGGCTTTACAGCACGCCAACCTATGGACGTTTTCAATGCGTGCCGCCCTGCCTGCGGGATTCGGCATGTGGCCGGCTCTCTGGATGATGGGGACGAATGACCCCGCGGTTGGCTGGCCAGCCTGTGGAGAAATTGATGTCATGGAAAACAATGGGGATAATACAGCTTTTGTGCAAGGAAGCCTCCACTACGGAACGACCAAAGAAGACGCAACCAACGAGACGGGCATTTACGATCTTCCCAGCGGAGAATCGACAACTAATTTCCATATTTACGAGTTGGATTGGTCCGCCACCTCAATCCAGTGGCTGGTGGACGGTAAAATTTATGAAACCCAGAGCAGTGGGGCGCCTTTCAACGCGCCATTCTTCTTCATCATGAATCTGGCTGTGGGGGGCGACTACACTGGCACTACTAACGATAGCGCCATCGAGGCATCCAACACTTTTCCGAAGGAGATGGTGGTGGATTATGTGCGCGTTTACGAGCCAACAGCGCCTCTGCAGATTTCCGCGACTCAATCTAATGGCGAGTTCGTTTTGAGCTGGCCGACGAACATCGTCTGCCATCTGCAAACGCAGACCAATTCTTTGGTGAGCGGAAATTGGTCTGATCTGAGCGACACCACGAATCCATTTATGACAGCGCCCGGTCCAAATCAATCCAATGTCTTTTACCGATTGGAATCGCCGTAGTAGTGAAGCATGACAGCCATCCAACCGTAAACAAAATGAAACCGGCCATTCTAACAAACAACCGAACTTGTTGCCTTGCTGTGACAAATCTAATTCCACCTTCGCCCGTTGAGAGTCAACCCGGAAAAACTTGCTTCAAAGATGGAGCGTCTGCTCTCTCCACCTCCAGGCGTCGGGTGACAAAACACGAAAAGCGCAGCGTGAACCCTATGTTGGGCGGCGCGTTCGAAGAGAACCTTCATCGCAGACGGGCCTTTACCTTGATTGAACTCTTGGTGGTGATCGCCATCATCGCGATTTTGGCCGCATTGTTACTGCCTGCGTTGTCGCGAGCCAAAGAGAGAGCAAAGCGAATTGCTTGTATGAACAATCTCCGGCAGATCGGGATTGGCATGATTGTTTATGCCGGCAATAACGAAGATTATGTCGTTTCGGCGCTACCGGCGCTTCCCAATCAGCCCCCTTCCACAATCCAGACGTATAACCAAACCGCCCTTACCCCGCCGGCAGCAGGTGCGGCCAAAGACATCAACTTGGATGCGACTGCAACCAATTCCCCTTCAGTTTGGTGTTGCCCGGACCTTGCAGATTATGGGACATCTTACAACCCCACCCCCGGCGGAACGGGAGGGCCTCAATGGCAAATCGGTTATCAATATTTTGGCGGCATCTATTGGTGGCATAACACTTGGTATAATAATGGCCCTGTTAGTGGCTTTATTCCGTCGGCCAGTCCAATAAAGTTGCCCAATTCCAAACCCATTTGGGTACTAGCGTCGGATTTGATTTGTAATTATACGGGAACTCCTATTGGAAACAACCCGTGGGGGGGGAGTACTGGCGGTTTCGTTGCCCACCAGCGGGGAGGCGCGCCATTCCCAGACGGCGGCAACCATCTGACGGTGGATGGTTCCGTGCAATGGATCAAAATTGAAAACACTTTGGCAATCACGACTTTTGATCCTAGCCAATGGAAATACTACTTCTCTCAAGATGACCTTGGCTCGATTAATCCCGCAATAATTATAAAGTTAAAACCATTTCCATAACAAATCATTGGATGTGGACGGTCGCTAAACAAAACACGACTGATGGGAGCTGGCATGGAAAAACACCCAAGCCGAACGCGCCCGATAGTCTTGCTTTACCCGGCATCAAGATGGATTCTATCGCCAAGGGCTCCTCTCCATCGAAGGCGCGAAGAAAAGTCATTCTTCATCCTGCAGGAGCATTGCCAGGAACGGGCCAGGGTTGGCAGCTAAACAAGAGCGCAGGCGAAACGGTTTCACGTTAATCGAGCTTCTGGTGGTTCTTGCCACTGTTGCCCTGCTCGCGGCCATGCTGCTGCCGGCCCTCGCCCAGACCCGGCAGAACTCCCAAACTATTGGTTGCCTGTCCAATGAGAGGCTTTAGTGCCCCCCAAAACACATTTGCGAGCGGCGTCTGTGCGAACGGAATCCTACTTCGGCGAAGCGGCACTTTCAGGCGCTAAAGTATTCACATCTAGGCGGTTCGGCTGTTCTGTTAGCAGCGATTTTGGAGTTGGGGTAAACGGAGTGCGCCCGTCCCCGGGCGCAGCAACGTGG
>DLMG01000320.1 GCA_002479245.1 Verrucomicrobia subdivision 3 bacterium UBA7542
TTCTCCAGGTAAATGCCGGCGCGTTGATAGAATTCCGGCTGGTCAACGAAATAAATCGTCAGTCCTTTTTCAACTTCCAGCGACCACAATTCCGCCTGCACCGGCTGCGCGCCCAACGGCAAATTGAATTGCCAATCCACGCGGCGCATGGCCGGGAATCGCTCATGGATGCCCTGGTACAGCGGCGTGACGATGCACACTTCATGGCCTGAGCGTGCCAGTGCCTTGCCCAGCGCGCCAACCATGTCCGCCAGCCCGCCGGTTTTGGAATACGGATGGACTTCGCTGCTGGCCAGAAGGATCTTCATTTATGATTTACGATTGATGATTGATGATTGATGATTTGTTCGCTCCGTTAAAAATCGTAAATCATAAATCATCAATCATAAATTCAAGCGGTGATCCGTTCAGCTTTCAAATACGGTTGCAGCGCTTTGGGAATCAGCACGCTGCCGTCCGCCTGCTGGTGCGTTTCAATCAGCGCGACAAACAATCGCGCCAGTGCCGTGCCGCTGCCGTTGAGGATGTGCGGGAATTTATTTTCGCCCGCTGCCGTTTTAAACCGCAGATTCATCCGGCGCGCCTGGAAATCCTCGCAGTTCGAGCAGCTCGACACTTCGAGATAACTCCCCTGCCCCGGCGCCCACACCTCGAGGTCGTAGGTCTTCGCGCTCGCAAAGCCCATGTCGCCCGTGCACAACAACACCACGCGGTAATGCAAACCAAGCAATTGCAAAACCTTTTCCGCGTTGGCCACCATTTTCTCCAACTCATCGTAGCCGTGCTCCGGTTTCACAATCTTGATCAATTCCACCTTGTCGAACTGATGCACGCGAATCATGCCGCGCGTGCCGACGCCCGCCGCGCCCGCCTCGCCGCGAAAACACGGCGTGTAGGCGCAATAATAAACCGGCAACTGGCTTTCCTTGAGAATTTCCTCGCGATGAATGTTCGCCACGGGCGTTTCGGCGGTTGGCACCAGATATAATTTCCCCATCTCCACCGTCTTGTCGCCCTCAACCACGCCGTAATACTGATCCTTGAATTTTGGAAATTGCCCGACGCCTTCGAGACATTGCGGCCCGACCATGAACGGCGGTGAAACTTCCGTGTAACCATGCCCGCCCGTGTGCAAATCGAGCAGCATTTGAATCAGCGCCCGCTCCAGTCGCGCGCCCCAGTTCGTATAGAGCAGAAAACCGCTGCCAGAAAGTTTTGTCGCCCGCACAAAATCCACCAGCTTGAGCGACTCGCAAAGTTCGACGTGAGACTTCGGTTTGAAGGCGAAGGCCGCCTTCTCACCATGAACCCGAACCACCGGATTGTCCTCGGCTGTCTTGCCGATCTTTACCGATTCATGCGGCAGATTCGGCAGACGCAACATCAATTGATCCCGTGCCGCCCCGGCTTCCAACGCCTGCTTGTCCAGCACGGCGATACGGTCACCCAACTCGCGCATCTCCGCCTTCTTCGCCTCAGCCTCGGCGGTTTTCTTCTGTCCCATCAGTGCGCCAATTTCCTTCGACGCCCGATTTCGCCCGGCTTTGAGCGTCTCGACCTCCGCGAGCAACTTCCGCCGCTGCTCGTCGAGCTTGAGCAACTCGTCAACGCAAGCTTCATCCCCTGCCCCGCGCGTGGCGAGGCGCTGGCGGACAAAGTCCGGCTGGTCGCGAATCAATTTAATATCGAGCACAGGCGGATTATAGAAGTTCAACGGCCAGCGGCAAGGCGGAAGCCCGGACGTTGCCCGCGGCGGGCAGATGGATCCTCAATGGCCGATTCCTGATGGAGGAACCAGACGGCGGCAAAGACCGAAGCCGGATCGTCCTCGTCGTCGTCCTCGTTCTCGTAATCGCTTTTCTCCGGGCTTGTTTCGAGGACGAGGACGAGAACGAGGACGAAATCAGTCGAAAAGTTCCCGCCCCTTTCTTTCAACCACTTGCGTCGAACTTAAGAGCACCCCTGCCCGGTTTTTTAGTTTGAAATCCCGGCCAATTATCCGTAAACAATGGTAATGCCCGACGATACCAATCCTTTCACGAGCGCTGATGTATTGGTTGACGCCAGGAAGCGCATAAGTATTGGACCGGTTCCCGCCTGGGTGGTTTCATGCCCCTTTGATGCCGATTTCAAGGCGAAAGGAGCAAGTCAGGTCACCCATCTGTTCGTCAGCCGGCAAATCCATGCAGAAAACCGTCAGACTCATTATCACCTGGCGATGCGGTTGGAAACCATGCAGGCGGTGCAACACCAATCTCAATGGCAGCTTCAATTTGAACCGCGCACTCAATTGGTGACGTTGCATTGGATAAAAGTTCGCCGGGGAAATCAGGAGTTTGATCATGCCAATCTGGGGAAAATCCGTCTGCTGCAGAGGGAAGAAGGTCTGGAAAGATTCGTCATCCACGGTTGGTGCACATTGCTGTTATTGCTGGAGGATGTTCGTCCCGGTGACATCATCGAGTCCTGCTATACCATTGAGACCCGGCCCCGGCTGCTCCCCGGGAATTGTGCCTCCTTCTTTACTTTGCCGCAGGGAATTCCGGTCGGGAAATTTCACTTTTCCCTGCGGTTTAATGAGTCCCGTCCCATGAAATGGAAATCAGCCTCCGCGGATTTGAAACCAGCCGAGAACCGCGAAAACGGCAATGTCGTGTGGGTCTGGACCGGCGAGAATTATGAAGAACCCGGGCCGGAGCCAAATACTCCGGATTGGTACATATCCTGTCCCTGGATTCAGATATCAGATTGCCCAGATTGGGGAACCGTTGCGGTGGCAATTGCCCAAGCCTGGAAAGAAGAAAGCGACGAGACGGTCCTTGCAGAAATCGCGAAAGAAATCGCCGACCAGGAACCGGATGATTTGCTTCGGGTCGAAAAGGCGATTCGACTGGTTCAGGACGAATACCGTTATTTGAGTGTCAATATCGAACTGGGCGGCCAGGTGCCCACACC
>DLMG01000144.1 GCA_002479245.1 Verrucomicrobia subdivision 3 bacterium UBA7542
GAAGTAAGCGTCGCGTCGCCAAACGAGCATGGCTGGCACGCTTTCCCCCGCAACCCGCGAACGCATCCGCGCCGCCAGCGACATCGTGGACATCATCGGCTCGTATCTGCCGCTGAAAAAGGCGGGCGCAAACTTTGTCGCCCTCTGCCCCTTTCACAAGGAAAAGACGCCCAGCTTCAACGTCAATCCGCACCGCCAGATTTTTCACTGCTTCGGCTGCCACAAAGGCGGCGACGTGTTCACCTTCGTCAAGGAATACGAAAACATCGGATTTATGGACGCCGTCCGCCGGCTGGCCGAACGCGCGAAAATTCCCCTGGAATTCGATCAGACCCCCGGCGAACAGCAATCACGCCACATCAAGGACCAGTTGCTCCAGCTCCACGAGCAAATCACGCAACGCTGGCAAAACGCGCTGCTTAATGAAGCCAGCGGCCAAATCGCCCGCGATTATTTGGTGAAACGCGGCGTGTCGCCGGAAGCGGTGAAACTCTTTCGTCTCGGCTACGCGCCGGATGCCTGGGACGACACCGTCAACTGGGCCAAAAGCAAAAGCCACGACCTTGAGTTGGTTGAAAAGGCTGGCTTGATCATCCGCAAATCCGGCGACCAGCGTGCTGCCGACGTCTCGTCGGCAGAACCTTCCGAAATAATTTCTTCTGCCAGCGGGACGCTGGCAGCACGTTATTATGACCGTTTCCGCGGGCGGCTCATGTTCCCCATTTGCGACGAGCAGGGCCGGGTGATCGGTTTCAGCGGTCGCGTTTTGTCCGGCGACGAAAAAACGGCGAAGTACGTCAACTCACCGGAAACGCCCATTTTCACCAAGAGCCGGGTTTTCTTCGGCCTCGACAAATCCAAACGCGCCATCCTCGACGCCGGTTTTGCCATCGTTTGCGAAGGCCAGCTCGACTTGATTGCGTGTTTCATGGCTGGTGTGCAAAACGTCGTCGCGCCGCAAGGCACGGCCTTTACCGCCGACCACGCGCGCATCATCAAACGTTATGTGGACGAGGTGGTGTTGTGCTTCGATTCCGATGAAGCCGGACAAAACGCCGCTGTGCGCTCGCTCGACCATCTGCTGGCGTCCGGACTTGCCGTGCGGGTGGCCGTGGTGCCCGCCCCGCACGACCCGGACAGTTTCATCAAGGCCAATGGCGGCGAAGCATTCCGAAAACTGGTGGAGGGTGCCGAGGGATTTTTTGATTACTATTTAAACCGGCTCTGCAAGTTGAATGATGCAAACAGCGACAAAGGTCGAAACGCCATTTTGCGCGGCATGGCCGAGGCCGTCCACAAGACCGGCAACCTGGTGCTCATTGACACCTACGCACAGAAAACCGCGTTGCGCCTGGGCGTTTTGCCCGAAGCTGTTCGCGCCGAATTCAAAAAAATTCCCGCTGCCAAAACCGTGCCCGGCGAAAGTGAAACCGAACCCGCTGCGGAATCCGAAATGTCGCGTCCGTCCACCCAAGAATTTTGGCTGCTGAAACTTTTGTTGCTGCACGACGATTTGGTTGCCTGGACCGCGCTGCATCTGGACGTAAATTGGATTTCACATCTGCTGGTCCGGCAAATCGTCGTCCAACGGCTGGCGGCGCAGACCAATGAAACCTGGCAAAGCCTGGCTGCGTTTCTAGATGAGTGCGAATCTGCCGAAATGCGGGCGCTCGTCACCGAAGCCGTCGCCGAAGACCGCAAGCTTCCAAATCCCGACCGGCAACTGGCCGATGTGGTCACCTTTCTGCGCAATCAATTTCTCGACCGGCAGATCGCCGTGTCCATCCAGCGCGCCAGCCTGCGGGAAACTTCCGAGGCCGACCGCATGGAGTTGTTGCGCCAGCAGCAGGAGTTGCGGCAGCAAAAACGCGCACCGCTGAAGTGACCCGCCTTTTCCTGCATTGCGGGATTCGGCGCGGCAAGCCGGAGGCAGTGTAGCGGCGTGTCGGCAGACCGCCGACATTATTGCAATCTCAGGCACCGCCGTCCGGCAGCTTGAACAAATCCGGACAGTTGTGGATTTAGCAAAAGCACAATTATTGAAATAGCTATTTCAAAAATTGTGCTATTTGTCCGGCTGCCTGTTTGTGAAGGAGATTTTTACCTTTTACGCCTCCTGGCGGACGGCTCACTTCGCCCCTTGGTCAATCCACGCGCGGATCAAACCGATTTGTTCGGGCGTGAGCGGCCCGATTTTCGCCTTGTTGTGCAACGGGGGCATCCAGGCATCTTTGTCGGATGTCACGTGGGCGATGCTCCGAACGAGCGGGCTTTTGGCACTGTCACCGGCGACGATGACCTTGCCGTCCTTGCTGCCTTTGAGCGCGTTTTCAAGGCTGTCCAGCTTCAGTTTGGCTTTTGGTTTGTCGCCGCTGTGACATTTGACGCAGGACTGGTCGAAAACGGGCTTGATGTCGGTGGCATAAGTCACGCCGGTTTTTGTTGAAGCGGGCGGCAATTGCGCGGTGTCGGCGGCAGCAGCAGCCAGCGCCAGCCCGAAAGTGGTGGCCAGTGCGATGGTGGTGAATTTAATCGAAGTCGTTATTTTCATAGGTTCAATTGATTTCGCGGACAATTTGAGCTTAGGACACCCGAGGTGTCAAAAGATTTCAAATAAAGGTAATGGGTCAATTCACAGCGACTGGTGGGGCGAGACTCCCGGCGAGCCGAAATAAGGACATATTTCATCCGGTTTCCAGCTCGCGCCTTCGCGGCGACGAAGCCGCTACGGCGGCGCAGGCGCGAGTACGCTCGCCCCACCAAACCGACCCATTACCAAAAGCCGGTTCCGAAGCGCGGCTTGCCGGTGGCGATTCAATGCGCCAACCTTGCCGTGTGAACGATTAAAATTTCTCCGAGGCCGTACTGGTGGTGCTCGGCCACGGCTCGACGCAGAATGACAGTTCCGCCGCGCCGGTTTACCAGCACGCGGCGGAATTGCGCCGCCGGAAAATTTTCGCCGCCGTCCGCGAGGCATTCTGAAAACAGGAACCGCAAATCAAAAAGGTTTTGCCGGAGATTTCTGCATCGCGCGTGTTCATCGTGCCCCGGTTCATCAGCGAAGGTTACTTCAGCGACGAAGTCATCCCGCGCGAACTGGGTTTCGGCGAACTCTCAACCCTCAACCCCGTAAAGGGGCGTGGCCCCGACGGGGCTTTACGCCCTCAACACTCAACCATTTACTACTGCCCGCCTGTTGGCACCCACGACAGCATGACTCGTGTGCTTTTGGCCCGCGCCAATGGAATCGTCGCACAATTTCCGTTCCCGCGCGCGCCCAATCCGCAGGACATCACGCTGTTCATTGCCGGCCACGGCACGGAGAAGAACGAAAATTCCCGCAAGGTCATCGAACATCAGGTTGGATTGCTCCGGGCCATGAACCTGTATGCCGGAGTCCACGCGATTTATCTGGAGGAATCACCGCGCATCGCCGATTATCCCGCGCTGGCGCAAACGAAATACGTGGTGGTGCCGTTTTTCATCAGTGATGGTCTGTACACACAGGAGGACATTCCGGTTTTGCTCGGCGAGGCGAAACGGGCTGTCGAACAACGTCTGGCCGCCAGGCAGCCGGCGTGGCGTAATCCGACGGAAAAAAACGGCAAGCTGGTCTGGTATTCGCCTGCCATCGGCAGCGAACCGCACTTGGCCGACGTGATTTTGGAACGGGTGCGCGAAGCCTGTAGGAGTCGAGGTGACGAGACTCAAATTGAATAATATCAGAGACTCCTCACGTCGTCTCCTACATGGGAGAGAATTGAATTTATGAATAAACTTCGATTTGGAATATTGAGCACAGCCAACATCGGCCGCCAAAACTGGAAGGCCATTTTTAATTCCGGCAATGCCATCGTCACTGCCGTTGCCAGTCGTGACGCGGGGCGCAGCCGCGAATACATTCGCGCAGGCCAGCGTGAGTTTCCGTTCGCTGCCGAACCGGCGGCACTCGGCAGTTACGAGGAACTGCTCGCATCGCCGAACGTGGACGCCGTGTACATCCCGCTTCCAACCGGACTGCGCAAGGAATGGGTTTTGCGCGCGGCGGCGGCGGGCAAGCCCGTCGTTTGTGAAAAGCCGTGCGGCGTCAGTTTCGCCGACGTTCAGGAAATGGTGGACACCTGCCGCAAAAACCGCGTGCAATTCATGGACGGCGTGATGTTCATGCACAGTCCGCGTATGCCGCGCGTTCGTGAAGTGCTTGACGATGGCAAGAGCGTTGGCCCGGTGCGGCGGATTTCATCGGCATTTAGTTTCCTCGGCACCGGTGATTTTTCGCGCGGCAACATTCGCGTGGACGGACGGCTCGAACCGTTCGGCTGCCTTGGCGATTTAGGGTGGTATTGCATCCGGTTCACGCTCTGGACGATGAACTGGCAACTGCCGCACACGGTCACAGGCCGGATTCTCTCGGAATCCGAACCCACCGGCGGCCGGGTGCCCGCCCCCACCGAATTTTCCGCCGAACTTTTTTTCGATGACAACGTTTCCGCCGAATTTTACTGTTCCTTTATCGCCGCTGAGCAGCAATGGGCTTTTATCAGTGGCCGGAATGGCTGGCTGCGGCTTCCCGATTTCGTCCACCCGTTCAACAGCCGTGAACCGGCTTTCGAGGTCAACCGGACCGAAATTAGCGTCCGGGAGGCTGACGCCGCTCAAAAGCAAACATCCATTCCAGAATCAGCCGAGCTGGGCCATCCGACCGCGCAGAACACCATCATGTTCCGCAACTTCGCCAACCAGGTTTTCTCCGGCAAACTGAACAACGAATGGCCGATGTGGGCGCTGAAAACGCAGCAGGTGATGGATGCATGCTTCGAGTCGGCGCAGGAGGTTGGAAAGCCGGTAAGAACTTTCTGAAGCCACGAAACACCCGGGAGATGAGGTTTGCATTTTTTTATCATTTTTTTTGCACGGTGGTGCAGACGGACGGAAACGGGTCAGACGATTACATGCACTCAGGTATTCGGGGCGGTCCCCACGCAGGTGCGTTTCGCTGGTGCTCATTCACTAAAGCGGAGATTAAACTCCAAGTGTGTTTCCCGAGCGTCTCCCGTAAGCCATCTGCTGTTTGGCAGCCAACAGGTCTTTATGGTGCCCCGGTTTCCGTCCGTCCTGCAACTGCTGCCCGAGTGCCAGCTACGACGTATTCGAAAGTTGGGTGCATCGGCATCGGCTGCCACGTGGTTTGTATGTGGAT
>DLMG01000221.1:0-19671 GCA_002479245.1 Verrucomicrobia subdivision 3 bacterium UBA7542
GTTCACGTCCTTGACCGCGCTGCCTTCCAAAAAGCCGCGCAAAATGGAACGCGTCACCGGATCGGTGTTTGGCAACTGCCGCGCGTGGCCGCCATAGGTGATGTAGATGCGGTCGGCGCCCGGCGGCGCGAGCTGCGCCAGCAATTTCCCCAGCGCCTCACCCAGCGGCAGGTAGGGCTTCACCTGCTCGTAGGTCTTCGCGTCCAGATACGGCAAATTCACCGCGTTGCGGACCTCGCCCGTGAGCAGATAACCCGCGATGACTTCAGCGACCTCGATGCCGCATTTTTCCTGCGCCTCCTCCGTGCTCGCGCCGAGGTGCGGCGTCAAAATCAGGTTCGCCTGCTTGCGATACGGATGGTCAGCGGGCAGCGGTTCGGTGGCATAAACGTCCAGCGCCGCGCCGGCGACCTTGTTCGATTCCAGCGCCGCAATCAAATCCGCCTCGACGATGATTTCGCCGCGGGCGCAATTCACAATTTTCACGCCGGGTTTCATCTTGGTGAACGCTGCGGCGTTCAACATGTGCTTGGTTTCCGGCGTCACCGGCATGTGCACGGTGATGAAATCCGCCACGCGATAAACTTCATCCACGCTGTCGGCAAATTCCGCGCCGATGGCCTTCGCGCGGTCTTCGGTGAGATACGGGTCGTAGGCGATGACGCGCATGCCGAAGGCGATGGCGCGTTTGGCAACTTCGGTGCCGATGCGGCCCATGCCGAGCACGCCGAGGGTTTTGCCCATGAGTTCGGCGCCCTGGAAAAGCTTGCGGTCCCATTTGCCCGCGACCATCGAGGCGTGCGCCTGCGGCACCTTGCGCGCGAGGGAGAGCAACATGGCAAAGCTCAATTCGGCGGTGGTCACCGTGTTGCCCCCGGGCGTGTTCATCACCACCGTGCCGTGTTGCGTGGCGGCTTCGATGTCCACATTATCCACGCCCACGCCCGCGCGGCCGACCACGCGCAATTTCGGCGCGGCCTCAATGACTTTGCGCGTGACCTTGGTCTCGGAGCGGACGACCAGCGCCACCGCGTCGGCGACGACGGGCAGCAGTTCGGCCTCAGTCAGCCGTTTGGGCAGCACGACGACTTGAAATTCAGGCCGTTGCTGCAACAGCGCGATGCCTTTCGGCGAAACCGGATCACAAACGACAATTTTCATATTAAAGGGTGTGAGTATAGGCCATGACTCGGTCGAGGTCAAATAACGAATGTGCGTATTTCAAGCGAAGCAAAAACCTCAACCCCAGGCCAACCGGCCAGCCGGTATGGAAAAGCCGGGCGACTCGCGTGGAATCCGCCCGGCGCGGTTCATTAAATTATTGCAATTTTTTCTTCACGTCGTCGGCCACGACAATTTTTGTCGTGTTGACGTCTTTGATTTCCACCGTGGTCGTGCGGTCAACATCGTGGTCGTCGCCGTTGAAATTGACCGTGCCTTGGACGTGATATTGATATTTCACCAGCTTGCCGTCCTTGACCCAGAATTTCACCGAGCCTTTGGCATTGGTGACGGTCGGACCGTCGCCGCCGTTTCCGCGCCGCCGGAAGGTCAAGAATTCCTTCGCCCCGGCCTCGGTCAGGTCGCCGGAAATCGAATTGGTGTCCTTCTTCAATTCCTTCGCGTCGTCGGCCAGGCTCGCGGCTTCTACCGCGGGAACCCGGTAATTTTGCACCACGCGCGCGATGAACATCGTCGGATTGAATCCGCCGTCGCCGTTGTCTTTCAACGCCTCGGCCAGCGTCTTCCAGCCATCGTCCGTCTTGACCGCGCCATTCGTGCCCCGGGTCACGGCCTCGGTCGAGTTGTCGCCGAAGCTGAAGGACAGCGTCGTGTAGCCGCCCTTCTCCGTTTTCCCGTCCGTCGGGCCGGGCTTGAACGGCGAATCGGCGGGGACTTCCACCGTCGCCTGCCAGGTATAGTTGGTCTGGCTGCCGAGCGCCGCCGCCGCCTTTTTGACGTCATCCTTCGGGCTGTAGTCCGCCGCCATGAGTGAGCCGGCCAGCAAAGCCATTGTGCCAAACAAAAGATTTTTTTCCATAATGATTTTGGTTGAATTGGGGACGGTCGGAACGTTGCATCCGCAGCCCCGTCAATTCAACACAAAAATCACCGGCGAAAATTCGCTATTTCTTTTGTCCAAATCCGCTATGTTCGCGCTGGTAAAAATGAGCAAGCTGCTGTTGATTGATGACGAAGAGGACGTGCGGTATTCGTTCCAGCGGATTTTTGATTCGCCGGAAATTGAACTGGCCACGGCATCGAGTGGTGAGGAAGGGCTGAAGGTCATTCCCAAATTCAAGCCCGACCTCGTGCTCATGGATGTGCGCATGGGCGGCATGAACGGACTCGAAACGCTCCGCCGGATCCGCGCCGCCAACCCCAAGCTCCTCGTCATTTTGATGACCGCCTACGGCACGACGCAGACGGCCATTGAGGCGATGAAGCTCGGCGCCTACGATTATCTGCTCAAGCCGTTCGATGCGCTGAAGCTCAAGGAAATCGTCGCCAACGCACTCAAGGCCGCGCGCGACATGCAGCAGGTCGTCTCCTACGAACCTCTGCTCGAATCCGAGGATTATGAACTCGGCATCGTTGGTCGCAGCGAGCTGATGCAGGAGGTTTTCAAGCTCATCGGCCAGGTGGCCGTCAGCGACGCCACCGCGCTCATCACCGGCGAAAGCGGCACCGGCAAGGAACTCGTCGCCCGCGCGATTTATCATCACAGCAACCGCAGCCAGCAGCCGTTTCTCACGGTCAATTGCGCCGCGATTCCCGAACAATTGCTCGAGAGCGAACTCTTCGGTCATGAACGCGGCGCGTTCACCGGCGCCACAATGCAACGCATCGGCAAATTCGAGCAATGCAACAAGGGCACGATTTTTCTCGATGAAATCGGCGACATGACGCCGGCGACGCAGACGAAAATCCTGCGCGTGCTGCAAAACGGCACCTTCGAACGCGTCGGCGGCAACCAGCCGATTCAGGTGGACGTGCGCGTCATCGCCGCGACGAACAAGCCGCTCGAAGCCGCCGTGGCCGCGAAACAGTTCCGCGCGGACTTGTTTTACCGGCTCAACGTCGTGCGCATCCACATTCCACCGCTGCGCGAGCGGCTCGACGACGTTCCGCTGCTGGTGAACTATTTCCTGGAAAAAATCGCGCGCGAACAGCAGCGGAAGCCGAAATCCATTGCCGCCAATGTCATCAAGGCGCTGGAAAAATATCATTGGCCGGGCAACGTGCGCGAACTGGAGAACGCCATCCGCCGCGCGCACGTCATGGCCAAAAGCGACGCGATTCTGCAAAGCGATCTGCCGCCGGAAATTTCCGGACGGGGTGGCAGCGGCGCCCCGCCGCTTGCGGCCGCCGTTGGCGAAGCGACCGCCGCCGACGCCGCCGCGCTGGCGCGGCAATTATTCCAGTGGGCCAGACGTGATCCGAAATTGAAGGTCATCCCGGCCGTCGAGCGCGAGCTCGTCATCCAGGCGCTCAAGGAAACAAGCAACAACCAGGTCCACGCCGCGAAGCTGCTGGGCATCACGCGCGCGACGCTGCGCAAACGCATTGAAAAATTCGGCATCCAGCGCGAATTGAACGTGAAGTGATTTGGCGGCAATGCGACCTGCCCGTACCAGATTGTTCGAACCGGAAACAGAAATGTGTCAAGGCCAGGAGGCCAAGTGACCGGAAACGGGCGTCAGGGAAGTGACTGAAAAGAGAGGTGTCAATGCCACCCTGGCAAAGTACTCCTGGCTTCATCAGAAAAGCCTGCCGCGATAATAACACTGGCGGAAGCCCGCCCTGTTATCGTCATCATCCGACTCAGGTCGATGACGTAGCGTTGGAACTGTCGGCTGAGGTGCTCATACGGCCCGACAAAGGGAGGAGACCTCCCAAGTCTGCCCGCAACTCTTACCCCGATACCGGGGCACCTCCACCTTCATCTCCACGGGCTTCAGCCCGATCGGCACCATCCGCACCTTCCGCTGCCGCTACCCGTGCCCGACGAAGTCCTTTGCCTGACAATGAGGACCGCGTTCCGGTTTCGCTTCCGGTCGCACCGTAAAACAGATGGCTCCCAAGACATACTCGGTCTTGTCATAACAATAGGTCTTGGGAATCCCGAAGGCATGGTAAGGCAGGCTTTGTGATATGTCCCCATTGCACCGCCGTCCGGTTCCGCACTCAAGTCTGTTTCATCCGTGCAGGAACCCCTGGGGAAACCCGCAAAGAAACGTAAGCCAAGGAGGTGGAGGTGGGGCGGGGTCTGGGGCAGCGCCCCGGTTCATTGACTCTGCCTCAAAACAGACTTTTCGTGATGACCCAACAATTCCTTTTGTATCGGGTTCATAATTCCAGTCTCCTTACTGATGCCAAATCTGAATGGTCTGAATGGCCGCAACTGCGGTGCTGGCTTAACAATTGAAAATACGCTATTTGAGGGATAGTATAATTCTGTAACAGTGGTAGGTTCAACAAAATACACCAACGACCGAAGCATGTTTTTATGAGTTTGCGATTGTTTTGCCCCGTTAAGCGACGGGTATTCCCCCAATTGGTTTTGGGAACGAATTGCTTGTTTTTCGCGTTTGTCTCACTGGGGCAGACCACCAACTACATCGTTGACCAGTTCGACACCGACACGACCGGTTTATATGTGAATCAGCATTGGGGAACTGCCGTTCCCACCATCACTTGGGACGATACGACAAATGCGACGACCACCTTGGGGCCTAATAACGCCGGTTCCGGCTCCTCCAAATGGGTGATTCCATGGACGACTACAAATGATCAGATTGAGGTCACGCGCGCATTTAACAATGGCGGCGTGTTAAACCTCAGCAATTTTTCAAGCGTGAACTTCGACATCATGTTTGCTACCAACTCCGCGACGGATGGGGCGGGCAGCTATGGGGCGGTGGAGGTTGACTGTGTGCCGCAAAGTATCGGTTGGCCATCAGCGTCACTTGCGATCTTTACTTCGGCGGTTGCGAACGGCAACGGCTGGATTCACGTGAGTTTGCCGATCAGCGCTGCCAGCAACACCAATCTCAGCGCTGTCACGGGCTTGGGCATCAAGATGCAGCAATATAGAACGGGACCGAACTTAACCGGAACAACAACTTTCTGGATTGATAACATCATTTTTAGCGGTTTCACCACGCCAACAGTCACCGGCCCGCCGCAAATCATTCAATTGAATTCGGCTCAACTCTGGCAGCGGCTGGACTTTCAGATTACCAACGTTCCAAGTGTTTCGAACCCCTTCGACCCGGACAGCATTCGTTTGGACGCCGCGTTCACACTGCCCTCCGGGAAAACAGCGGTGGTGCCGGCATTTTGGTATCAAGGGTACCAACGCACTCTTTCGGGCAACAACGAATACGACACGGTAACGGGACAGCCGCAATGGTGGCTGCGCTTTACTCCGTCTGAAGTGGGCGCTTGCTCGCTTTCTCTCGCCATTCAGACTAATGGACAACCTTTTGCTACCATCGTTACCAATTTCACAGTGGTGTCCAATTCGCCCCCGTCCCGCTTTGGATGCGTCGGCATTGCCCCCGGCAATCGGTATTTTCAAACTGGCGATGGCCAAGCATTGCCACTAAATGGCGAGGATGTTGCTTGGCCTTCGAGCCGCGGCACTTATGATTACGACGATTGGTTCGGCTCGATGCAGAGTGCCGGTGAAAACTTTGCCCGGATTTGGATGTCTCCGTGGAGTTTTGGGATTGAGGATGCGCCAGGCACACTCAACAATTATGCGCTCGACCCGGCCTGGCAACTGGATTACGTGCTTCAACTTGCCGAACAGAAGGGCATCTACCTGCAACTTACTCTTGATTATCACGGCATGTTCGCAACGCAGCCGGATTATTGGGGCGGCAATAATTATTGGCCGCAGAACCCCTATAACATTACAAATGGCGGACCGTGCATCATCCCAAACGCCTTTTTCACCAACTCGACGGCGAAAGTAATTTACCAGAAGCGCCTGCGTTACTTGGTTGGCCGCTATGGCTACAGCCAAAAACTGCTCGCCTGGGAGTTTTTTAACGAGATTGACAACGATTATTCGTCGGTGAACGGTTTGCCCGCCTCTGAGTCTCTCAATCCTCTCGATGTGGCAGCGTGGCACGCTTTAATGGGCAACTGGCTACACACCAATGATCCCTTCGGCCACCTCACCACGACGAGTCTTACTTACGCCAACCAACACCCGGAAATCTGGAACCGGCCCCAGATCAGTTACAGTTCCGAGCATTCCTATAATGAATCAAGTCCAGCTACCAGCTTGGCCAGCGACTCGCAATACTTTCTCACGAATTACGGCAAACCGATAATGATCGGGGAGTTCGGTACCAGTTGGCAGGGTTGGGAGTACAATAACAATGATCCTTACTTAAGAGGTTTCCGTGAGGGCATTTGGGGCGGGGCGCTTGGCGGTTCCGTAGGCACATCCATGTCCTGGTCTTGGCAGAACCTTGACAGCGAAAACGACTATTTCGTTTATGCGTCGCTCGGAACAATTTTAAATCGCGCCGGCTGGGGAACCGGCCTGTGGACGAACATTATTTTCCAAGGTGGCCAACAATCACCCAAGGCCATCGGCTTGAGCGGTCCGCATCAGTCCTTGATCTATTTGGTCGCGGCCGACGCGGCTTGGCCGACTGGTGCCACGAATGTCTCATTGCCACTTCAGCAGGGACAAGCGGTCACGCTGACCAATTGGCCGGCCGGCAGCTATTATGCCAAATGGTATGATCCAGCGACGGGTTCGCTTGTTGGCAATAGTCAGGCGACTGCATCCAACGGCAGCCTTACACTTCCGTTGCCCAATTTCAGCGTAGACTTGGCGGGCATTGTTTATCCGCCGCCTACGCTCACGGCGCCGGCTGTGAACCAAAATAGCAACTTCCAATTCCAACTCGATTCGGAGGTTGGAGGCGTTTACGACATTGAAAGCTCAACGGATCTTGTCAACTGGGTTGCTTTCCTCACCGTGACAAATACTCAAGGAACGTTGGTTGTGACAGGCTCTGTGCCAATTACCAACTCGTCGATGTTCTTCCAGGCTGAACAGAATCAGTGAGCAAGATACCAGACCGATTTTCTGTTATGCAAAAATTGGACGACTATAATTAAATTGATGTCACGTTAGATTTTGGCGTTAGCCTTTCAACATGACTTCGACAGCATGCCCATTCTGTAATCTGGCAGTTGAAAGGATATGGTTGCCAGAGTGTCTGGTTCCGGAGTGAGCAAAAGGTAATGGCCAAGTGGTTCCCTTTGGCTGGACACGAATTTGATGGGGATTTGCTCAAACTTCGAGTTGGGCATCTCCCATGAAAGGCGGCGACCAGCTTTCTGTAGATCATTCCCGGAAAGCCAGCATGCATAAAATAACATCACAGCCAGCCCATAGGAAACAGGCTTAACCCATTGATTTTATTGGCGGTTTTGAATTGCATGGCTCAAAAAAGCGGCTCATACCATCCCATAGCACAAAGAAACGTCAAAAACACCCAATTTTCGAGGGTTTTTGTGGGATTCCTGTGGGATGATTGTGAAATAACATCATTCCCCGTTTGCCACTGGTTGAATCTTTTTATACCTCACCTGTAACCGTGGTGGTGGCCAGGTAGCATTTCACTGGACCGGCCCGAAACAGGAATTCCACAAGCTGCCCAACGGATAAACTCGGCGCCGACGTCGTCCGGGCAATTTCAAAAATACGTCATTTGGGGGATACCGGAAGAATAGGCCTAATGTTATATTATGGCAAACTTGAAACAAAAACAATCAAGTCAACCAACATGAAAACTATGAAACCCTATCCATTCTACACAGCCAAACGCTTCTGCATGACTCGTATGTTTGCAATTCCAGTCGCCATTGCATCCTTCTGCAGCTTCGCCTTGTCGCAGGCCCAAGGACAGACGACCATCATTCAAAACTTCGATGGCTATGCTAACAGTGCCGCCCTGAATGCCGACATCTCGCTTCCGACCGCTAACGCGACGATCACCCTTGGCACTAGCGACGGGGTGGGCGGAAGCCAAGCACTCAACTTCCAGGGTGCCAACGGGAGCAGTCCGTATTATAGTCAGTTCACGTTTGACGTGACCCCCTTCAGTCTGACTGGACTCGCGGATGTCACGGTTCAAACGGAGTTTCTTGGCGGATCCGATGAATATCTCCAAGTCCAGTTGCTTGATTCCACCCACACTACAATCGCGACAGGCCCCAATGTCCTGACGCAAACGATCCCAAGCGCGAGCTTCAGTACCTACACGATTCCCTTCTCCGGCCTGAATAATACCATCGACTACATTCGGTTCACCTATGTGTCTAGCGATTACGGAACCACCACTTGTGCGTTCGACAACATCGCGACCGTTTCCGTCCCGGAGCCTTCCTCATTTGCCTTGGCTGGGCTGGGGTTGGCAGCGTTTCTGTTACGCAGGCGTCAGAAGTAAGGCATAACTTTAGTTTAGTGAACGGAGGTCGTAGTGGCCTTTCCGGCCAACGCTTGGCGTTTGGCCGGTTTTTTTTGATGAAGCCAGCTGTCACCACAGATCCGCTTCCCGTTTTCAACTTCTGTGCCACGTCGGCGTGTGCTCCCCCAGCCGGATACGTTGTTCTTGCCGACGGTCGCTAGCACCTCTGTCCGCGGGCAGTTTATAAAACGTTTCCGCGGCGGCGGCGGTCAACGCGCCGCCGATATCAAGAGCCGTCTGAAACTTTTTTGTCGGGTCAACAAATATCGTTTCCTGACCTTCGGCAGGCTGAGGCAAGTTCTGAAAGCTTAATTCCCCGGCCTTCGCCAGCCTTTGCCCCGTGTCCTTGACCGTTAAATAAACCGTGACCGTCGGTGTGGAATAGGCATGAGCGTTGGCAAAAGCAAACCAACCGCTACCAATATCTTCCAGGTGGTTTTTTCCATTTTTTATCAACCATTGCAACGTTTGTTGATCTGGTTCAAAACGGCCTTGCGTCGGTCACAGTCAGTTTAGAGTTGGTCAGGGCAAACTGGAATGTTCAATATTCCAGCCAACCAGGCTGACTTGGACTTTGGCTTTCGTCGGGCTGCACTCGATGCGGAATTCACGCGACTCCCCGGGCAGAAGCGAAAAGTAGTTGTCATCGTAATACGCGGGCAAAATGCGTTCGCCCGTGTCCGCGTTGCGCACGGTGAGTTTCACCGCCAGCGCCGGGGTATCACTTGGATTTGTCACTTCGCCTTCAACCACCGTTTCGTTTGCGCCGGTCTGGCTGTGAAACCTGCCTTTGAGTGTTACCTTTGGGAGCGTATTCAATTCCTGCAACTGCTTTTCGTTACGGGCGTGCCAATAGAAATTTTCCGACAAGAGACGCCCTTCTGGGTCGCGCAATTCCAATTTGACGAAATGCGGCCCGTTCCCGGTCCAGCCAAGCGTGAAAATACCCGTGCAGGCGTTTGCCGCCGCGGTGATATTGGTTTTGCAATTTTGCACCTCGCGGCCGGACAAATCATAAATTGCGGCGTTAACCGTGACGCCGACGAGCGGCTCAAACCGATGATTGATCACGGCGATTTTGCAATCGGGCAAATCCATTTGAATATGCACCGGTTCGCCGCCCTTTTGGGCGCCAAAATACGAAGCGTTCGGTTCATAATCCCACGAGTATAACTGCCAGACCACGCTCGGCCACGACGGGTGACTCATCCATATCAGCACGCCGCTGCAATCGTTCCAGAGCCGGCTGTTAAAACCTTCGTAAATGGCGCGATACGTTTCGTAGTTCACCATCTGCGCCTTGCGACAAAGGTCGTCGAGATTTTTCGCTTCACCATAGCGCCGCGAAATCATGTCGAGAACGGCATCGCGATTCCCGCCGCCCTTGCTGTGGAAATCATGATAGGCCCAAGCATCGGCCGGCGGCCACAGGTCTGCCGGCGCCATCATCGTGCGCAGGACTTCAGCCGATGGAATCGAACTGGCACCCATCTCGATGCTGAATCCATGGTTGAGTTCAACGAAATATTTTTCCAGCGGCAGGTTTGCCCACGGCCCGCTGGTGCGCAGGTTCACCGAATGCGAGTCGGGCTGATAATAGCGCGTGCCGTCAAGTTCGCGGACAAGCCGGTCAATGCCTTCATTCAACGGCTCCGGCGGCATGCCTTCATTGCGCCCGCACCAAACGGCGATGCACGGATGGTTGCGGAAACGTTTCAATATGTCGGCCACGTTGCGAAGAAAAAGGTCGTCGTCCGCCGGGCTGTAGTTCCAGCCTTCGGTGCTTATCCAAAAATCATTCCAGACGAGAATCCCGTATTCATCGCAGAGATCGTAAAAGGTTTCAGACGTGCTCTGCCCGGCCCAATTGCGGATCATGTCGAGGTTGGCGGCGCGTTCGAGCCGGATGAACGGCTCCAACCGGCCGCGCGAAATGCGTTTCATGGCGTCGTCCATGCCCCAATTGCCGCCGTTGCAGAAAATTTTCTGGCCGTTGACTTTTACAGCGAGATAAGGCCCCATGCCTTCGTCAGCCGCCGGCTTGAGCGCCGGCGAATGTTCGGCGCCGGGCCAGACCGAGACTTTCTCCGACCTCTCGTTTCCGTCGCGGGGCCGGCCGATGGACTCGCGCCGGTTGTCAATCACCGGTCCGCCGTCACCATGCGCGAGGGTCGGCGTGAATTCGACCCGTTGATTTTTCCCATCCGGCATTTTCACCGCCAGTTCATAACTGATTTCACGAATGCCAAACCGGAGCGCCGTCTGGTCTGATTCCTTTTTGTCGCTGGTCACGAACTTGAGTTGCAGCTGATAAAGTTCGGGTTTGCCATATCCGTTGGGCCACCAAAGGCGCGGGTGCTCCACGGTGAGTTGTGGAAAATCTTTTGGCGCAAAACCGACCGTTTTTGTCTCGCCAGCCTGCAACGTCACTGGCTGCTCAAACCGCACGCCCTCAAACGCGCCCTTCAGCATGCCCCGTTGGACGGAGCCGGAAACGTTGCGCAGTTCCGCCTGAATGGTGACGTCGGCGCGGGAAGTGTCCGGCAACGGCAGTTCGGTGACCACCTGTGGATCGCTGATGGTCACCGGGCCGGTCGCTCGCAAAATAACGTCCTGCCAAAGACCGGTGTCCCGGTCGCGGATCGCGGGAATCCAATCCCATCCCTCCGTGCAAATGAACGTCGGCCCGTCAAGGCACAACTTGCCGCCGTTGTCGCCCGGACCAAACTTGACTGATTTTTCGCTTGGAACGCCGGGATCGGGCGGCGGCGCGACCCTGACCGCCAGCACGTTGGTCGCGTCGGGCTTGGCGAAGCGCGTGACATTGAACCGGCCGCGAATAAAGGCGCCGGTGATATGGCCGAGATACTTGCCGTTCAACCAAATTTCGGCGTAGTAGTTAATCCCCTTGAAATCCAGCCAGAGTTCACGACCCGCGAACGTTTTCGGCACAGTGAATTCCGTGCGATACCAATAATCCTGTTTATTGAGGCTTTCCGGGATGGCGAGGTTGTTGAGGGCGTAATAAGGGTCGGGATACACGCCCAGATTCATTAGCGTGGTCAATACCGTGCCCGGCACTGTGGCGTCATACCAATCGCGCGTGTCTACGCCGGGCTTGGAAAGGACCGCCCCGTCGGTCGCCTTGAGGCGCGGAGACTCGATCATTTTCCAGCCCGCGTTGAAAACCAGTTCGTTGCCACGCAGCGCGGGTTCGCCCGGATCAGCCGCCTTTGGTTTGGGGGGGGCCACAACAAAGGGTGCGCGAGATTGGGGCAAAGTGCCCGGTGGCTGCACTTTCACACCCGTGGCGCCAACTTCCTCAAGCGGATTGTCAATTGACTTGGGACGAAATTCTCCCGGCATCTCTGCCCAGAGCTTGCACGGATTGCCAGCCAGAACAAAAGCAAATAGGGCAACGAGAATTGAGTGACTTTTCAACGCCCGCGAAGGTTTTTCAACTATCACTGCCGTTCGGGTTGGCAAACGAACGACTGAACTACCGAAAAATCGAATCACAAACCAATTGTGACCCAAATCCGGCCATCACAACATCCCCCAAATGACGTATTTGTGCCACGCAAACGCGGCGGTTTAGTTTAGCAACTGGAATTCACGGAATCAACCATGGCCCCCGGCCTTCAGATATTTGGTGACGGCTTCGGTTCGCCCCCGAACGTGCAGTTTTTCGTAAATGTGACCTAAATGAGTGCGTACCGTTTCAGAACTGATGCCCAAATGGATGGCTATCTCCTTGTTGGTAATCCCCTCGGACAGCAACGCCAGAATTTCGAGTTCGCGCGGGGACAAACCTTGTTCTTGAATGCCGCTGACCGAGGAGGATTGAAAGGACTGGACGACCAGCCGCGCGATTTCGCTCGTCATGGGGGCGCCGCCGGATTGTACATCAATAATGGCGCGCAAAAGCTCCTCGGTGGGCGCTCGTTTTAACAAGTAGCCGCTCGCGCCGGCTTTCAAGGCTTGGAAGATCAACTCAATATCTTTATAGACCGTCAAAATAATGACCTGTAGTTCAGGCAATTGCGCCTTCAATCGGGCGGTGCAGGCAATGCCGGATTCGCCGGGCAGGTGAATATCCATGAGCACGACCTCCGGCCGCAGCCGGGGAATCTCAGCCATGGCCTCCTTGGCGGTGGCGTAAGCCCCGCCGCAACGAAGCTTGGGCGTGGCATCAATCAACTCGCGCAACGTATTGCGCACGGTTTCGTTGTCTTCGACGATGGCTACGGTGATCATTGGGTTCCTAGTTTGAAGGCAAAGGGAGGATGAACGCAATTACAGTTCCGGCGTTGGGGCGGGAGGTAATTTGACATTGCCCGCCGATGCTGGCCAATCGGCCGTTGAAATTCGACAGCCCATTGCCATTGGCTGGCTTCGCGGGATTGAAACCTTGTCCGTTGTCCGCGATGGTAATTTTGAGTTGCCGCCCGGTTATCGTCATCTCAATCATCACCTCGCTGGCGCGCGCATGACGAACCACGTTATGCAATGCTTCTTTCACCGCCAAAAAGAGGTTGTGCCGAACTTGAGCCGTCAGTTGCAAAGGAGGAACGTCTGCCGGAATCTTCAATCGGCAGGCAATGCCGGACGGAGACAGGTATTCCTCGGCATAACTGCCGAGATAGCTGATCAGGAATGGAAGAACGTCCTTGCTTGGATTTGTGAGCCAGACGATGACATCCAGGGCATTGACCACGGCCCGGGCCTTGTTGCCGATGGCTTGGAAACGCTTGCTGGCTTTTTCGAACGCCTGCGGCCAACCCGCGCCGGCGTCGGCCAGCAGGCTGATTTCCGTCAGACTGGAGCCAAGGTCGTCGTGCAAATCGCGCGCGATTCGCGACCGCTCTTCTTCGACGGCGTGCTGATATTCAATCCGTTCGCGCGCCAGAACCTCTTCCTTGAGTTGCGCCGTTTGCTGTTCCACCTGCCGGTGCAGCAGGCTGATCCACACCAGCGCCACGGCCAGAATGCCCACCAGAATGGCCACCATGGTTAATATGCGCTCGAGCGTCCACCAGGAAGGCCGCGCCAGGACTTGGATGTCGGCGGGAGAATTGAGCAACAATTCAAATGAATCAATGGCCCGCCCCACGGCCCGGTCTCCTCCTCGTCCCACATAGACTCCTGTCATCTCCAGTTGGCTGCCAATGGGCACCGGCTGCATGACCCCCAGCTTTCGGTCGAGCCGCGCCACGATCACGTGCGACCCGATTTGCAATCCCAAAACCTCGTCTCTTTTTTCATTGCTCAAACTCGCCAACCGCACCTTCACCTTTACCAACGTCGAGTCATAATTTTCATTTAAGAGCGCATTCTCCATCAACTGCCTGGCTGCGGGCAAATGAGCGTGTCCCGTCCGGCGCACCATGGCTTCGCGCAAAACGGGAACTGGACCGCCTAATACCAGAAAGCCCGCGACTTCCACCTGATCTCCAACCCGCAACGGGACAGTCGTTCGGGTGATAAATTGGAGTCCGCTGGTTCCATCCATCAGGTAGTATTCTTCGTCACGCTCGTGGATAATTTGGCCCTCGACTTTTACCGGTTCGAAGGCACTGGCTTTGGCGTCGAACAACAGAAGTTCCGAGGCGCGCTTCAGCGGAGCAGCGAAGGGATCGGCCGGCGCCGCCTGATCCACGCTGAGGGAAGCGTTGTGGATTTGAACTTCACCGGGCTTGAGCGCATGGGTGGTTTCATCTTTCACGGCCCACAAACACCCCCGTATGCGAATAAGCGCGTTCTGGTAGCGCTTCAATGCTTCAGACTGCATTTCCGGCAAGTCAATTTGAATTTTTCCGTTGTGGGTTAACAACATGACACTGGTCCTTTCGACCGCCGTAACCACCCCTTGGATCTCCACAGATTGTGTATCCAAGGTTCCATTCATCAACTGATCCCACGTGGGGTGGACCGAATAGGGCAAAGCTCCCAATCCCAAGTGAACGACCCGTTGGGCCAGAACCATCGGCGAAAATTGCGCAGTGGTCACTCCTTCAATCTCCCAATACTCGCCGACGTGTTGCGCGCCGGAATCTTCCCGATTGGCCACGTCAACAAAGACGCCCATGGTGAAATCCTGAAGAACGACGCCGCTTCCTCCGCTCCAAGTAACTACTCCCCGAATGTGGACCGGATATCCACGCAGCGCCTCTGCCCGTTTCAATCGTTTGACCTGCTCCGCCGTGGTCAGAACTGGAAGGGGTTCGGTCGCTTTCTGCGCACGCTCGACCTCCCGATAGAAACCGTTCCGCAAAATGACATTTGTCCCCGATCTACTCCATCTCCCCAACGCTTCGACATAATCGCCGATGGTCTTGGGCATCGGTTGGGTGATTTGAAGCACAATTTCCCCCGTGTCATCCTGAATGACCATTGATCGGCTCGGCCCCTGGGAGCATACCTGTCCGGTTACATGAACTATCGGCCCCCCCACGCCTGGGAAATTCGTGGACAGCAAATCCCTGACGGCAAGAACCGGGTGGGAAATCCAAAACTCCGGCGCCACTTCCAGCAACTCAACCAATTCCAAGTTCGGTGTCCACATGGTTCCGAATATCCTTCGCCCCTCCAGCGTGTAGGTGCTCCAGCAAATCCCGGTTATCCGAACCCGGCTGCCGGGCAGCAGAACGGAAGAACCGTCGGAACCGTCGGCAATTTCCACTTGCATGTTTCCGGTTTCGGAGCTTAACTCCACTTTCAGTCCTTTGGATTGTTCCTTACTGACAAAAGTTACCTCCCCTTCCGTTTTCGCCCATTGTGATTGTTCCTGCTCGGACAAAATTTGGCCGGGAACGATCTGACGTGGCGT
Organism: Verrucomicrobia subdivision 3 bacterium UBA7542; assembly: GCA_002479245.1. Lineage (GTDB taxonomy): Bacteria > Verrucomicrobiota > Verrucomicrobiia > Limisphaerales > UBA11358 > UBA11358. The sequence goes on from DLMG01000221.1 coordinate 15,334, forward strand.
TGGCGCGCCAGCGACGCCGATCACCTTCAGGCGAGGCCGCTCAACGAACAACTGGCGGCGGCCATGCGGCACAAGGAAGAACCTGTAAATTCCATCCTGTCGAATTTCCAAATCGCCCTTAAATTCCAGCCCTACGGCCTGATCGCGGGTTCTGACCCCGATGTCAAAATTGGCCGCGATTCCCGTTTTAATGGCGGTCAACTGTTGAAAATCAGGCAATTGGGACCATTGGCCTTCATAAGCCCAATAATTCAATCCTTGAACCCAGTTGGTGGCGCCGCTTGCGGGACTCACCACCTTGTGAAACAATTCCGAATCGGGAATGCTCTGCCGGGGCAGATTCGGGCCGTCATAGAAAACATCCAGTCCGTCCAGATGGTTTCCGTCAAACCAAGAGACGGAAATTTGATACTTTCCCGATTTCAAAAAAAGCGCCTCGGATTGCTCGCTCATTCCGTGAGTGCAATCATCAACCAGCGTCAAGCTGCCAATTGTCAAACTGGCGCCGCCTTGACTCCCGGAATAATTTCCTTCCAACGCGATTTTTTCGCCTGGTTGGATTGGTCGGCTTTGGGGAGGCATTTCAATGAGCGCCATCCCGGAATCATCCTGCAAAACAATCATTCCCTGCGCCAAGTCAGACCAACAAACCATTCCCTCCAATCGAACGGGCCAGTTGGTCTGTTGGGTCTGACTGACCAATTGCTGAAATTGCAACACGTTGGTTATAACCGGCAAGAGCCGTTCAGACGGAAGGCCTCCGGCCGCAAGCGCAACCGACTGACCCACCAACATCAAGCCACAACCCACAGACAACCGTCTCAGCCACGACCCGCCAAAGGGAATCTGCCACATGAAGCAATTGTAACAATTTGGTCCGAAAATTCCAAAAAAAATGCACAGTCCTATATTTAATGTGAACGCTCATTATTTCGAAATAATTGGAATAAGGCTGGATCCCATGGCAGTTAAAATCCGGCAACGGCCTTATGGAATCCGCTTCGGAAATAATTTGCCGCAAGTCTGGTTATCGTGGCGCAGAAGTAATGGGCGCCAAAAAGAAGCAATCCTCATTGTCCGGTGACTGATGGTTCCCACTTGAGCCGCCGCCCCCCAAGCCGGGTTGAACGAATCCTTGCGGAGTGTAGGTGCGGGTATCCTGCCATCTGTGAATGATCGAATGGCCGTCGACAAAGGCCATGCCGCCCGCCCCCCCATGCAAGCCGGAAGGATAGTCAATCAGATAGGTGTTGCCGGTGGTCGCAACCGCCGATACCGCAAAGGACGCATCGTTGATGGAATACGGATTCTCGTCCAATATGACCCAAGTATCGGACGGAGACGGCCACAAGAACGACGACATTTTGCCATAAGTCCGCCACGCCGTCTGATTGGCATTATAGGTTTTCCCCGGCAGCCATCCGCCTTGGACCGGCGACCCAAGCGGAGGCGCGTGATATTGATAATAGGTATACCATATTGTGCCAATGGCCGAATTCATCGAATAGCTCCGCACATGCACGTCATGGGTGTTCGGGTCTATATAATTGTCGGCGGGACAATGCCAGACGGCCACGCTGGGAAGATACGGGGAAATCAGACTGTTGGGATCGGTCAACTCGCTGGCCACAATCGCATCAATGGGTTGCTCCATGGTGCCCACAACCCAGTTCTTCATCTGGAGTTGGTTGGCGGCCCCGAAATAAGTGGTGGTGTAAGGATAATCGTTGGGCGGCAGAAGATCATTATTATCGTCGCCATACAAGCGCCAAGCGAGCGTTATCTGCCGGCTGTTGCTCATGCATACAGCGGCCTGTGCTCTCTGTTTGGCTCGGGCCAACGCTGGCAGGAGCAAGGCCGCCAGAATGGCGATGATGGCTATCACCACCAGCAACTCGATCAAGGTGAAGCCGCAGTTTCGCGAGCCAGCCTTTTGAAGTTCTGCCTGTGTTTCCATGCTAACATTTAAGATTATTCCGATTTAAACGTAATGCAACCAGATGAAAATTCCACCTGTCATATACAACCCACCGGGTGCCACCAAACTGGCACCCGCTTGTCTTTTATCTCTGCAAACGACCGCCGTCTTTAATTAACCGTGATGGACGAACTGGTGCCGGACACGATATTGGGGTTCGTCGTATCGTGGGCCGTGAAGGTGAAGCTTCCCGCACTGATAAACAGTGCGGTTCCTTGCGCGGTCCCGTTTGCCAGCGCTGCGTCATTCGGCGTTACGACGCTGCTGTCCGAGGCGGTGAAATGGATGTTGTCGCCCGAAACGTTGATGATGTGCCAAGTGGAATCAACCGCATTGACCGTCACGGTCGCCGTATCGAGGCTGTTCACTGGAGTGGGTGTTCCTATCTTGCCGGTGAGGGTGTTCGGCGCGTTGGTCTCGCCCGGCAGCAAGACTTGTAGTTGCGTGGCGGTCCGCTTGATGAGGCTGATGAACGCGTACCCGCCGGCCGCCGGGTAGTTGGTTGATAACCCTGGCAAGAGCACTTCCTTCCTCGCCGTCGTAGTTACAATTTGGGACAACCCGGCAGACATCCATCCATTGGTATTGGATAGATCGGTGCTAATTTCCACGTCAAATCCCGCATCGGGCAAGGTCCAACTCACCCAATATTTGTCGGTCGGATGAACGAGCAAAGTGTCGCTCGCCGCATAGCTCACACTGCCCCAATTGGTTGTGTCCATTGTCGTCTGACTGCTCCAAACGTCGTCAAGTGAAGGAGAGGCGGTAACTCCATTGATCTTAAATTCCGAATAGGTGGACGCTTGGCCGAGGTTCGCATCGCCATTTTGTTGATTGCCCATGAAAACGGTCAATGGATTGGCAAAGTACTGCGCGCTCGTTTCGTCCAAAAAATTGGCGGTGGTGCTCAGGCCGCCAACCCCGCTGAGTGGAACATAGCCTATCGTGACGTTCGTGTCATTCAGGAAGGTAAGGCTCCAAGTCCCCAAGGGGCTGGGGGCGGTAAGTGATCCCAAGGTATTAGCGGTGAACTGTGAATTGCCATCGGCTTGATTGGTCTTGAACTGGAACGAGCCGGTGGCAGTCCCATTGGCATTACCATAGATGGAAAGTTGCGCGACGTTTGCGGCGTCATAGTCAACTCCGGGGTCGCCAAAATTGCCGTTTTGCACCAGAAAGATCGCCGATTGAATGGGATGACTAGGATCGGGGTAGCTGATAATGGTCTGAGAGTAGGTCACGGGAGTGCTGCCGGAACCAATCCAGGAAAAATTGCGGGTTGTATTAACCGTGTCAAATGCCATAACCAACCCGCGTGTGTAAGTCCCGCCGCTGCCACCGCACACGATCATCAGCCCCGGAGGTATGGTGTTGCGCGAAATGGATAACAACGGAGGCGGAGGAAGGTTTGTCAGTCCGCCAAAAATAACATTGTCCAGCCAGAAAGTCGTGTTAGTGAGGTTCCCCCCGGTGCGACTTTGCTGAATGCCAATACCGTATCCGTTCACGGCATCGAGCTTGGAAATGCTGGCTGCATTGATGGGCAGGCTTACGTGAATCCAGCCGTTGCCGTTTGCAACCGCCGAGTTATACACCCCAAGGGCGGTTGACGGCCAGCCGTCAGTTTGCGGAATGATGGCAAATATCACGTCACCATAACTACCGGCGCCATCTGTTCCGCAGTTGGTGGCAAACTTGATATCGAAGGTCACGTTCGTGTAGTCGTTGAGGTTTTCCACGTTGCCGTTACTAAACCAGTGCGTTACCATGAACTGATCGCCGGAGTGGTTCGGCCAGGTAATTTGCCATAACGCTGACCCGGATCCCGGATTGTTGGGACCCATGGTGGTGCTGGCATTTTGGGTGTCATCCCAAGTGATGGCGGGAACAGCCGCACCCCAGCCATTGTTGGCGAAACCGCCCGTGGTGTCAACGTCAAACTGGTCAACGACATAATTTGCATATGGCTGCGCCTGACTGACGGCAATCGAGCCAGCGAGCATGAATCCCATCGTGAGTGAATTCATCCATTGAGACTTTTTGTTCAACTTCATAAGTTTTGGGGGTTAGTAATTGTTTAACTAAATTGAGGGGTATCGTTGCACAATAACTATCAGAGCGCCATCCCCCAAATGGCGTATTTTTTGTGATTTCATGGCACCAGCTATTGCACGTTGGGCTATTCAAAGAAGCTGGAAAACCTGAAATACGCGGTTGCGCTGTTCATCTGGCATTTCAACTTCTGGAATGTGGCAACCAATAGCATGACTTGCGCCACCTATTTGAAGAACGACACCGGAGTAGCTTCACGTTACCTCACGGCCCACAATAAGGGCGGGACAGCTTTCACTTATCATTCC